>NZ_JBMDII010000031.1:0-59553 GCF_057808605.1 Comamonas sp. FG99 | reverse complement strand
CCGCGCTGGTCAAGCTGTCAGCTTCGACGAACGGGGTTTTGCAGACCTTCCCTAGACGTCAGCAATATCACCCACAGCATCCAACTCGCCGTAGCCCCTGTTTTCTTTTTAACTGGCGTGGCCGGGATGATCGGCGCAGTGGCCGGGCGGCTGGCGCGCATCATCGACCGGGGCCGAGTGCTCGAAGACCGCATGAGCGCATCGTCGGACGCAGAATACATTGAGCGCTCCATGCTGGAGCTGGGCTTTTTGCGCCGCCGTGGCCGCCTGGCCAATGTATGCATCGGACTGCTGACCGGCTGCGGCGCACTGATTGCGCTGACCATCATCTTGCTGTTCGTTGGCCAGACTGCGGTGGCCGAGACCGATGCGCGCGGCTGGTCGCTGGCGGCCATGCTCAGCTTTGGCCTGGGCGTGGTGAGTTTCGTGTCAGCGTTGTGCTGCTTCATGGTCGAGACAATGATGGCGACCCGCCTGCTCAACTTCCACTCGCTGCGTCATTCCGCCAAGCCCATGCCCCTTCGCTCCACGCTGTATCCTGGCCCTTGATGCGCCGGGATCCTCGCGTCAATCCGAGCGAGTATGGCGCAAGCCTGCAGCGGCAAGTCCGGCCAGCGCCAGGGCAAGCAGCGCCAGCGCCCACTGCGCCAGCGTTGGCGCAGGTGTTGGCCGGGCAGGCGTCGTGGGCGACGTCTGGTCTACGGTAAAACTCATACGCACCATGCAGGCCTGGCCTGGCTCGACGCCTGCGCCTCCGCCGACCGCGGGGTCACCGGCGCTGGCACCGCTGCCAGGCTGACCGCCGTGACCCTCTCCGCTGCAAGCTTCCAGGCCGGCAAGCACATTGCCCGGGCTGCCGGAGTTGCCAGAACTTCCCGGACTGCCGGATGGATCAGGCAAGCCACAAAGGGCCCCCGCATCGCATTTGCTGTTTGATAAAAATAATTGGAATATTATTTTGCAGCCCCCCTGCCCTCAGCGTTCTCAACATATTCGCAGATGCGCCAATACCATTGACCAGCAATCGTCGCGCCGTGACGGCATACCGCTTCATAGAATCCGTTGATGGCTTCAGCCAAGGCATCGCCGTCCGAGAATAGCCCCCGTCGTGGCCCGCCGCTTGGCATCGCGATGCCGGCGCGTCTCCCTGCCCGGAGCCAGACCAGCTATCGCTCCACCCCCTGCATCGACAATAGCTATCAATATGATGCGGTGATACCAACTGCCGGATTGAAGATGATTGTTTGCATAGGGCTTGCAATCGGCCTAGCCTGTCATGCCATATTCACGTTGCGACAATCCATTCGAGTTGCGTGGGCAGAAAAACCTGCCTCAGGCCCTTGCCAGCCAGTCAACCATTGGCTAATATTTTTGCTAAAAGCTCGCGCTCTATTTCTGCACATGACCCCCCCCCCACGTCCCCACATGCCCCACCAGCGGCGCTAAACGCTGTTTCACCCGAGTCCTGGCTTTTGCGGGTATGGCAGGCTGCGCCCTGCCGGCTCTGGCGGGCCCTGCCGCCTGCCAGATTTCGTTGAACTACGCTCCCGCGCTTGCCGCCACGGCAGCGCCCACTGCCGTGCCCGGGCTGACGCTGTTCAGCGTTGGCATTCTGGCGGCCGCGTTGGGGGTTTTTGCGTGGCACAAACGCCCGGCCGCGGGCAAGGTGCTGGCGGTGGCGTTGTGGGCCTCGGCCGGCCTGCTGACGGCACAGGGTGGCGACGGGTTGATGCAAGCCGTGCGCGCTGCCGGGCCCTACGAATTCACCAGCAACACCGGTGGCACCGTGGCCGATGCGACCATGTCTTACGCCGACCCTTCACCTCTGATCACGGTCACCAATACCAGCGGCGTACGCGTGAAGATCACGGGCAACACCAACACCGCAGAAGCCGGTAGCTGCACCGTGGGAGCCGAGATCGCACCAGGCGGCTCATGCACCACGCAAGCAATATGCGACCCCGGCACCGGGGGCGGCGGCACCTGACATCAAGGGCCAGAGGTCCGCAGGCAACGCGTGCTTAGTGGCCTCGCCATTGAAGCTGCCAGGGCAGAACGCGCCTGGCATCAATCCTTCTTGATATAGCTGAAGCCGCTTTTGCCGTTGGCGCGGAATTCATACTTGTCGGTATAGTTCTGGAATAAGCCCGATTGGTTGATTTCCATGAACACCGGCATTTCGGGGATGGGAGCAGTGGCCGTGCCCACATTGACTGGCTGGGTCACGCGCGCTGTGGCGTTGACCTTCCAGGAGACAATGGCAGACATCTTCTTCACGTCCAGATTCAGCAAAGGCAGCCAGCTGCCGTCGATGCTGCCGTGCTTGGCACCGTAGTAGCCAGACAGCGCGAACTTGACCTCGTAGAGGGTAAAAAGCGGCAGCACGCCCTTGGCTTTCAGCGTTACCTCCTGCGATGTGCCGAACCTGCTCTGGCCATAGTGTTCCCAGTGGGTGTCTTTTGCGGACAGCGCACGCGTGAATGCCCCCGTGGCCACGGTTTCAGGGCGGTTGTCCTTGATGACCTGCCAGACGAACTTCGCCACGTCGATGGCTGAGCTGCCCTTGTCATCCTTGAGTGCCTTGAGCGGGCCTTGCAGGTATGCACCCACAAAATCCGCCATACCCACCCCAGCCTTGCCGTACTGCTCGTACAAACCGTTGAAATCATCCTGGCGCGAAGCCATCAGTGCAAGAAACTGCTTCCAACTGCTGCCGTGCGCCTGCAGCGCATCCAGAAGCTGCCTGGGCGTAACCTGGACATTGCCCAGAAACTGGCTCAGCTCAGCCTCGATCATTTCATTCTTGTCGAGCTCCTGGTATGCATCCAGCGTTTCATAGAAATCGACAAAACCTGCCAGATCCAGGCCAGAGTCGCGGTAGTTCTGGTAGATAGCCGCCAGCGAAATATCCAGGTCCTGTACTTGCTGGGCGATTTTGCTGGCGTCCTGCGTACCGTGGCGCTTGGCAAGCTCCAGCCACAGTTGAGGGAAGAATGCCTGAATGGCAGCGATATCGGGCAAGGCGGCATCGGTGGCTTTGGCCATGGAGCCCGAGCGGCTGATCTCGATGGGAATGAGCAATTCGCTGGCCAGATCGCCGGCCGTTGTGACAAGTTGGCCAGCCTTGCTGATGCCATACGCACGATAGGTCGAGGTCTCTGCCAGTTTGTCGTCCAGGCTGAGCTCAAGGCTGAACTCATCGCCCGGGATCAATTTCTCGCGATTGGCGGCGCCGCCGCCGCAGGCGCTCAGCATGGCAGCCGCCAGGGCCGCGCACACCATGTTTTTTCTATTCATGAAACTTACTCCTCCCTGGTTGGTGGAGCAAGGATGATCGAATGGATCGCTAACCTTGTCATTCCCTGGTTTCAGGTAATTTGAGGTTCAGCGCGGAATTTGGTGGCCCCCTCGTGCGATGCCTTCTCAGGACTCACGAATCGGCAGGCACATGCCGGCATCCCCGAGCAAACCAAGGGATCCCACAACGAAGCGCATAGCTTTTCGAACTGCTTAAATCGGCAGCCCGCAGGTGTGATATGTCTCGTTGATCCGATGGATCGTGAATTCATTGGCCTCCATCACGACCTCATTCACACAGCATGGCTCTTGCTTGATTCGCCAATATCGCGCCAGCGGAAGGCCGAGGCAATGCAATAGCATGACGCGGTTGATGCTGTCGTGCCCGACAAGGACCACGGTTTGGCCCGCGTGCTGGCGCACAATCAACTGCAGGATCTTCACGACCCGCACAAGCACATCGGCCAGCGCCTCGCCGCCAGGGATCAGGGCCAGGTCCGGAGCCTGGAGCCAGGTCCTCAGCTCATCCGGCCAGCGCGAACGCACTTCCTCATGCGTCAGACCCTGCCATTGGCCGTAATGGATATCGGACAGCGCATCGAGTACGGCGGCCTGCGCCCCGGTTGCAAGGGCAATCGCCTCACCGGTGCGCCGGCAGCGCGATAGCGGGCTGGTGTAGATGGCATCCGGCGACCAGCTCTGCCTGATCCTTTGGCCAAGGGCTTGGGCTTGAGATTCGCCGAGCTTGGACAAAGGCAATTCTGCCCGGCCCCGAAAGCGCTCGGGTTCGATCCAGTCGACATGCCCATGCCGGGCCAGGATGATTTTCGCCATGTCTTTCTCCTGAAAGCTCATCGGATGAAGGCTTCGCGTCCTGCATAGGGCGCGTCATCGCCCAGCGCCTCTTCGATGCGCATGAGCTGGTTGTATTTTTCAACGCGCTCGCCACGGCAGGGCGCCCCGGTCTTGAGATGCCCTGTGCCCAGGCCAACGGTGAGGTCGGCAATGAAGCTGTCTATCGTCTCGCCGCTGCGATGAGACACCATCGCGCCCCAGCCAGCCTGGTAGGCAGCCTCGACCGCCGCCCAAGTCTCTGTGAGCGTTCCGACCTGGTTGGGCTTGATGAGCACGGCATTGGCCACGTCCTCGCGAATGCCGCGCTCGATGCGCTCGACATTGGTGACGAACAGGTCATCGCCCACCAGCTCGATGCGGCTGCCGAGCCTTTGATTCAAAAGCTTCCACCCCGCCCAGTCGTCTTCGGCCAGGCCATCCTCAAGGACGGCAATGGGGTATTTCGCGACCCAGCTTTCATAGAGCTCGACCAGCTCCGCCGCCGTGAGCTCACGCCCCTCACTGCGCAGGTGATAGCAGCCATCCTTGAAGAAGCCGCTGGATGCGGGGTCCAGCGCAAGCACCACATCCTCACCCGGCCGATACCCTGCCCCCTCGATTGCCGCGAGGATCAGCTCGACTGCATCGCTATTGCATTTCAACGCTGGTGAGAAGCCGCCTTCGTCGCCCACGGCGCAGGAGTATCCACGCTCCTTGATGAGCGCACGAAGGCAGTGGTACACCTCGGCGCCACAGCGCAGCGCCTCCGGGAAGCTCTCGACACCGACAGGAGCAATCATGAACTCCTGAAAATCCGTGCCCTGCCAGTCTGCATGGACACCGCCGTTGAGCACATTGAACATCGGAACGGGCATGCGCATGCCTTGAGACTTTGCCAAATAGCGAAACAGCGGCTGGCCGGCCGCATGGGCTGCCGCGCGCGCCACGGCCAGGCTCACGCCGAGGATGGCGTTCGCCCCCAGGCGCGCCTTGTTTGGCGTTCCATCGAATTCAATGAGTGCGCGATCGATATGGGCCTGATCGCCTGCATCCAGCCCATGCAGCATCGCGGCAATAGCCTTGTTGACGTTCGCCACCGCCTCTTGGACCCCCTTGCCTCCATAGCGCATCGGGTTGTGGTCGCGCATCTCCACCGCCTCATGAATTCCCGTGGAAGCGCCGGAGGGGACGGCGGCACGGCCCGTGGCGCCCCCCCGCAGCCAGACATCCACCTCAACAGTGGGATTACCGCGCGAATCCAGGATTTCACGCGCGTGTATTGCTTGAATGGTTGATGTCATGACGGCTCCGATCTCAAGATGAAAAGCTCTGCAAGACCCGGATGGCGAAGTCCATGCATGCGCACTTACGCAGTCCGTGCCTCCAATCAAACGATCACTTCGACACCTTGGCGGTGTGTCCATACTCCAGCGGCACCTTGACATAGGCCAGTTCGATGCCCTCGTCGTCCAGCGCGGCCATCAAGCGCCGGCACACCGCCTCTTCGGCCGACATGGTGACCACCAGAGGCTGCTCGACCGTCTGGAAGAAATGGTTCAAGTGCAGGCCAGCGTCATGCCCCACCCCTTCCGCGCCTGTGATCAGCACCCCACCCCAGGCTCCATGCTCCTGCGTGAATTTGAGCAGCCAGTCACCAATCGGCGTATTGCCGTGCAGCCTATTGCGCTCGGTAAAAAATGTGAGCTGCCAACCGTGGCTTGGCATCCCCCGCCCAGAGCCGGCCGAACGCTCATCGGCATCGACTTTGGCCTTCGCATGCCGAGCGGCATGCTGCCCCAGCGGCAGTTCGCACAGAAATAGCACGGCGTGCACTTTGCGCAGCTCCTCGGCGTGCTCGTGCATGAAGCCGCGCAGACGCGGCTCCGTATCCAGCAGCTCCAGGCATTGCGGATGCCGCATGCCGGCCAGCTCGGGGTGGTGATGCGACAGCCGCTGTCCCGGCAGATAGCCAGAAATGACCTGGTGAAGCATCGCCTGGGTAATTCTGGCCTCCTTGGCAACCTTGAGCAGGTGTTGCGCAAGCGCAGGCGCGCTCAAATGGTGCCACAAGCGCGTGGCCCTGGCCTTCGTCGCGCCCGGAAAGTACAGCCGCAATGCGGCCAGCTGCTGCAGACTGTTCTTCGAGGTCATTGGTGCTTTTCCTTTGCGGTGACAGCGGTCTCGATCGCGCTCTTCGGCCCATCCTTGTCACCAGGGGCCGTGGTCTCAGGTACTGGCTTTTCCTGCGCTTGTTCGCCGTGCCTGTGCTTGCGAAAATGGGCCATATCTGCGATGCGCAAGCCTTCCGGCGCGGTTCGGCGATGCTTGCCCTGCCCTACGCGCTGAGCGTGGTAGATGCCGGTATGGCCAGAGAACAGATAGGCGGTGATGCAGGCCACAGCCGCCAGCGGCCCGATCTCGGAGCCGAACAGCTCCATGGCCATCAACGTAGTGGCGATGGGCGTGTTGGCCGCGCCGGCGAAGACAGCCACAAAGCCGATGCCTGCCAGCATCGGGAACGGCAGCTGCAGCAGCGCAGCGAGCGCGTTGCCCAAGGTTGCGCCTATGTAGAACAGCGGCGTCACTTCGCCGCCCTTGAAGCCGGTGCCAAGCGAAACCACGGTGAACACCAGTTTGCCAAGGAAATCCCAGGGCTTCATCGGCTCCTGAAACGAGCGCACGATATCTGGAATGCCCAAGCCGATATAGTTGTAGGCATCGAGCGCCCAAACAGCCGTGGCAACCACGATGCCGCCAATGAAAGGTCGCAGCGGCGCATAGGCGACATACCGTTTCATTACAGCGCCGAGCTTGTGTGTGGCCGTGGCGAAGACCGCTCCGACAAGCCCGAAAACGATGCCGGCAATCACCACGGCCAATACACTCCACGCCCCGATCGGTACCACTTCGGGAACGATGTAGTGGGTATGGTGCACACCGAATGCCAAGCACACCTGATCCGCCACGATCGCGGCGACCACGCAAGGAAACAACGCGTCGTAACGCATGCGCCCGATGGCCAGTACCTCGAGCCCGAACACTGCGCCGGCCAGCGGAGTGCCGAAGACGGCAGAAAATCCCGCGCTGATCCCCGTCATCAGAACGACGCGCCGGTCCTCGCGCTCCAGCCGAAATACATGGGTCAGCTGGTCCGCGAGCGCGCCGCTCATCTGCACGGCTGTACCCTCGCGCCCGACAGAAGCCCCAAACAGATGCGATACGACGGTGCCTCCCAGCACCAGCGGCGCCATGCGCAGCGGCACGACCTTCTTCGGGTCGTGGATCTCATCGATGATGAGATTGTTGCCGCCATCCACCTGCTTGCCCAGGAGATGGTAGACCAGGCCTACGCCCATGCCTGCCACCGGCAGCAGCCAGATGATCCAGCGATGGGCCTCGCGCCATGCAGTGGCACGGTCCAGCGACAGCAGGAAGAAGGCGGAAGCGCTGCCTGCCAGGGCAGCGATGACGGTGGCAATCACAAGCCATTTGCCAAGATGCGGCAACAATTCGACTTGTTCGGGGCGGCGGAGATATCTGCGCATTGATCAATAGCTCGAAACCAATCGGACTGACCAATGCGGAGCGCAAACGCGAACGCCTACAGCCCCGACCACGGTCAGGTTTCTGTAGGCGTCATCAGCAGCACTGGGCAGCGCTGCGGTTTGGCTAGCAGGAGGAACACCATCTCCCGGCAGCTACTATACACAAATTCCGCGTGCCGGTGGAAGTTATTGCTCCGCAGATCCGGGCGCGGGCGCTTTGCCCGCATCGCAGCTCAAAAGGAAGGCTGCTATACTGCGCCGACGGAGATGGCATACCTCCTTCCCCGGCGCAAGGCCGGGGCAAACCGCAACTCAGCTAATGATGCCTACAGGTCCTGAACGACGGATGCTGTGGGCTTTTTTACTGCAGCTCTCGCCAATCGGGTGTTCTTCGAACCGGGTCACCATGGTGCGCATGAGCAATCACCCCGAACAGACAGCGCTTGCCGCAATGGCTTGGCCTGCCGCGCCGCCCGAAGGCCCAGGCCTGCCGGACGGCTGCCGCAGTCTGGTACCTTCCTGCATCGTCGGCACGGCACTGGACGGCCTGGTTTCCATTCCACCGGATTGTCTGTCTGCCGCGAGCCGGCAGCCGGGGCATGGGGAGATGGTGCTGTCCGGGCACGCCATTCAACCGTCCCTTGCCGAGTTCAGTCGAAAAGAAAAGGAAAAACATGAGCGGACTACCTATTCTTGCAGTCTTTGGAGGCGCAGGTTTTGGCGCATTGCTGCGCTGGTGGCTGAGCAGCATGCTGAACCCCATGTTTCCGACCATTCCCATGGGAACGGTTTCCGCCAACCTGATCGGGGGACTGTTGATTGGCGTATCGAGCGCCTACTTCAACCACCACTCCGGGCTGCCGCCAGAATTCCGGCTGCTCGTGATCACCGGCTTCCTGGGTGGCTTGACGACTTTCTCGACCTTCTCGGTGGAAGTGGTCACGCTCATCGGCCGCCACGAGTATTGGTGGGCACTCGGTGCTGCCGGCCTGCATCTGGGTGGATCCCTGCTTCTCACCGGTGCCGGCATCTTCCTGGCCAACTGGCTGTTGATCCGAAGTTGATGGCGGCCACAAGAGCATTCCATTCCCATGCGGTGCGCAACCCCAAGCCAAGCTTGCTGACACAGGGAGACTTACCATGCAAGGCGTTTATCTGAAGTTCTATGTCCAGGAAAGCACCAGACACCATGGCATCCTCGCCTATGAGTGGCTGCTGGAACAGGCCAAGACCCTCGGCATCCATGGCGGCACCGCCTTCAAGGCCATCGCAGGCTATGGCCGGCATGGCCAGCTGCACGAGGACCACTTCTTTGAGCTGGCAGGCGACCTGCCCGTGGAAGTCGGCTTTGCGGTATCCGAGGAGGACGCACAGCGGCTTCTGGAGCACCTCTCCCACGAGCAGCTCGCGCTGTTCTACATCAAGGCCCCGGTGGAAATAGGCCTGGCCGGCGCCCCGGCCGCGGATGCCGCACCCGAGCAGGAGCCACAGTGAAAGGCCAGCCCGGTTAACAGCGCCTGCGAAGTTCTTGCTGAAGCCGAGGCAATCATGCCCGACCGAAGTTTCACATCCAGCCCTGCTCAGCAGCGCCCGCCGGCCGAGCATGGCCCGCAAGCCGGCCCGGCGTTCAAGAGCATCCTGGGCGAAGGTCTCGGCGCCCATCAAGCACAGCCGCCAAGCTGCTTTCACGACCTGGGCCTGGACCAGGTGGTGCAAGCGGTCGTCTCGCCATGGAAGGACTATGACCTTGCAGGCTTCTTCCATGCCAGCCTGGCGTGCGAGGACGCTATCGCGTATCGGCAGGAAGTGATGCGCGACCTCGACCAGCCGGACGTGATGGCCGCAGTGCGCGGGTTTACCGAACGCCTGCGGGGCATGCGCCAGCAACTGCCCTTGGCGGCCAGGAGCAGCAACGAACACGAGCGCAACCGCTGGCATCTGGGTGCGGTCCAACGCTACGGCGAAGCCATTGCCGTGCTGAACCGGGAGCTGGCTTGCCTGCCGCTGCACTCGCGCGGGCTCCGGCGCTGGCGTGACCATGTCAGGGACTACGCCCAATCCGCCAGCTTCACGCGCCTGGTGGAGCGGGCGGCACAGCTGGAGCGCGAGCTTGCAGCCATCGCCTATGCCGTAACCATCGATGGCGCCGAGGTCCAGGTCCGCCTTTATGCCGGCGAGCCGGACTACACCGCCGAGATCGAGCAAACGTTTGCCAAATTCCGCCGCGGCGCGGTGAAGGACTACCTGGCCAAACTACCGCTCAGCCTGGGGCTCAACCACATCGAGGCCCAGATCCTGGATTGCGTAGCGCAACTGAACCCCGAGGTGTTTGCCGCATTGTCGGCATTCCACCGCGAGCACCAGGAATTCGTCGATCCGCATGTCGCGCGCTTTGACCGCGAGATCCATTTCTATATTGCCTGGCTGGATTTCATCGCTCCGTTCAGGAATGCCGGCCTCGCATTCTGCTATCCCCGCGTTTGCGGCGGCACCAAGGATATCGAGGTGCGCTCGGCCTTCGACCTGGCCTTGGCCTGCCGCCTGCTTGCGCAGCACCAGGCCATCGTGTGCAACGACTTCGAGCTGCACGGCCCGGAACGCATGGTGGTTGTCACCGGGCCGAACCAGGGCGGCAAGACGACTTTTGCACGCATGTTCGGCCAGCTGCACTGGCTGGCCTGCCTGGGCTGCCCGGTGCCGGCGGCGCAGGCGCAGCTGTTTCTCTTCGACCGCATGTTCTCGCACTTCGAGCGCGAGGAAGACATCCGCAACCTGCGCGGCAAGCTGCACGACGATCTGGTGCGCATGCAGCGCATCCTGGCCCAGGCGACGCCGCGCTCCATTGTGGTAATCAATGAAATCTTCTCGTCCACGACTTTGGAAGACGCCGTGCACCTCGGCCGCGAGGTGCTCGAGCGCCTGTCCCGGCTCGATGCCATCACGGTATGCGTGACCTTTCTTGATGAACTGTCCAGCCTCTCGCCCGCCGTGGTCAGCATGGTTGCCGCGATCGACCCTGAAGACCCGACGGCGCGCAGCTTCAAGCTTGAGCGGCGGCCAGCCGACGGCCTGGCGCATGCCCTGGCCATTGCCGAGAAATACCGCGTCACCGGTGCCTGGCTGAAGAAACGGATTCCATCATGAAGGCCTTGCTGATGCACCCAGAGCGGGACTTCGACGGCGACCGGCCCATGCCAGGCCAGGCCGCCACCCTGTCCCAGGACCTCGAACTCCCGACCTTGTGGGCGGCGATGGCCAACGGTGACGATTTCCTGCTCGACATCTCGCGCAAGGCCGTCTTGCTGGCGCTGGAGAATGACTCGGCAACCGTGCTCCACCGGCAACGGATACTCAAGGATGCGATTGCGCACCCGGCGGAGCTGCGCGCACTCTACGCCTTGGCTGTGGCGGCGATCGAGGGGCGCAAGAAGCACTGGTTCGGCGTCTTCATGAACTATCCCAGCGGCATTCTCCGCAGCTCGGTCGAGTTGATGCAGTTCTTCGTCAGCATGCTGCGAAAGCTGCGCCTCTTCGCAGAGCAAGAAGGCGGGGCATTCGCATCGCCAGGGCTGTGCGCCCTGTTCGCCATGCTGCGGTCCGAATTCGACGACAGCTACCTGGCCCTGGTGCAGCAGCATCTCAAGACCTTGAAGTTCAATGGCGGAGTGCTGATCAGCGCATCCCTGGGCCGCGGCAACCAAGGCATCCACCATGTGCTGCGCCTGCCCCCCGAAAAACTCCCGTTCTGGCACCGCTGGTTCCACGCCGGTCCGCCGCAATTCGGCTTCCGCCTGAACGAGCGGGACGAAGCCGGCGCGCGAATGCTCGGCGAGCTCGAGGACCGCGGCGTCAACCTGGTGGCCAACGCCCTGGCGCAGTCTTGCGATCACGTACTCGGCTTCTTCCAGATGCTGCGCACCGAGCTGGCCTTCTACGTGGCCTGCCTCAACCTGCACGAGAAGCTGACCACCCTGCAAGCGCCCTGCTGCCAGCCCCGCATGGCCGAGCCGGGCGCACTGCAGCTCGCATGCACGGATCTTCGCGATGCCTGCCTGGTTCTCAAGATGGGGCCTGCCGTCGTCGGCAATGCCATCGACGCCTCTGGCCGCGCCATCATCGTGGCGACCGGAGCGAACCAAGGGGGCAAGTCCAGCTTTCTGCGCGCATGCGGCATTGCCCAATTGATGATGCAGGCCGGCATGTTCGTTTGCGCCCAGGCATACGCAGGCGAGCGCTGCACCGGCCTCTTCACGCACTACAAGCGCGAAGAAGATGCCTCGCTCAAGAGCGGCAAGCTGGACGAGGAGCTATCGCGGCTCAACGACATCGCCGAGGCCATCCAGCCCGGCGGCCTGTTCCTGTCCAACGAATCCTTCGCCTCCACCAACGAGCGCGAAGGCTCGGAAATCGCGCGGCAAACGGTGGCCGCGCTGTGCGAGCGGCGCATCAAGGTCATCGCCGTGACGCACCTGTTCGATTTCGCCCATCGCCTCGCGGCCGAGCAACGGGCCGACACCTTGTTCCTGCGCGCCGAACGGCGCGACGATGGCTCGCGCTCATTCAAGCTGGTCACGGGCGAGCCGCTGTCGACGAGCTTCGGCCAGGACCTCTACGCCCAGGTGTTCGGTGCCGGCACGATGCCGCTCCAGGCAGATAGCGATGGATGACGGGCCGGGCCGCCATGGCCCCCGGCTAGGCGGCGTCGTGCCGCACGATAGTGACTGCGCAAGGCGCATAGGCCACGACCTGCCGAGCAATCGAGCCGATCAGCCAGCGCTCGAACAACGTGTGTCCCCGGTGGCCGACGACGATATGGTCGACGCCATGCTCCTCGGCATAGCGCACCAGCTGCTCGGCGGGATGCCCGACGACGAGCTGCGCCTGCGCATCGCAGCCATCGTTGGCCAGGCGCAGCTTCACCGCCGATAGCACCCGGTGGTAGCGCCGTTGCGCATCTTCGATGGCGGCTTGCGCCTCCACCTCGTCGCCGAAGTCCGGTGGCCGCGCCACCACCAGCACGTGCAGCTCGGCTCCATAGCGCCTGGCCAGGTCAAGGGCAAAGCGGTAGGCGCGGTCAGCGGATGCCGACCCGTCATGCCCCAGCAGGATCTTGTGGATCATGATGCTCTCCTTGCAGCAGCGCCGCCCTCTTCACCGATGGCAGCGGCCGGATCGGCTTGCGCCGAAACGCCATCCACCAGGTGGCGCGGCAGAAAGAAGGCATTGGCAACCACCGTCGGCACGACGGCGCTCAGGATGACGGTTGCCACCAGGGCCGAGTACTGGGCCTGGGTGATGATGTTGTGCGAAAGGCCGAACAGCGCGGCTATCGTCCCGAAGGTCAGTCCCGTGGACATCAGCATCGTCGTATAGGCGGCCTCGCGCCGAGGAGCCTTGTACATCCGCGTGACCGGGTAGACGCCTGCGATCTTCGTGACCATCTTCGCGACGAGCAGCATCAGCATCGCCGCAGGCGCGCCCACCAGCGCAGGAATCGATACCAGCGAGCCAGCGTGGATGAAGTAGAACGGCGTCAGCAGCCCGAAGGTCAATGTACGCAGCCGCCGCACCAGTACGTGGTCCTTGCCGACCGTGCCGGCCAGGACCATGCCGATCAGGTAGGCGGGCAGCACCGCCTCGCTATCGGCCCAGGTGGCCAGCGCCCCCATGCCGAAAAGGCACAGCATCAGGAACTTGGCCTCCAGCTCCGACGGCCGTCCGCCGAAACGGCGGAAGAACCAGGGCGTGACGATGGGCAGCACGATGAAGACAGCGATACCCGCCACCAGGAAGACCAGGGTACGCATGCTGAACGGCGCGAACAACAGGCCGAGCGCGAGCACGGTCGCCAGATCGGTAACGAAACAGGCTGCCAGGACAGTCTTGCCATAGTTCGTCTGGTTGAGCCCGAACTCCAGCATGACCGCGTAAACGACTGCGACCGAGGTAGTCGACATCGCAATGCCGGCGAGCCAGCTGGCCTGCACCGACCAGTCGAGTGCATACCGCGCAACGGCAGCGCAGCCGAGAAACGGCACCAGGAAGCTGATGAACCCGACCGCGCAGGCCTCCTTCCACTGCCGCTTGAAGACCACCGGGTCCAATTCCGCACCAGCCAGAAAAGTCAGCACGATGGCACCGGCGCCCGCGAGGAACTTCAGCCAGGAAGCGTCGCCCGCCAAGACCGTGCTGCCGAGCAGTGCGCCGATGATCAGTTGCGCGATCGTGCCCACCACGATCTCCGACAGCGCCGTTGCGACCTTCAGCCAGATGGACAGCAAGGTGGCAATCAGCGCCAGCCCGAGCCAGAGTGCGGCCTGCGCCCAGATTTCGGTCATGATGCCTCCCGCCCAGGCCGTGCGCCACCATTTGCGGGATCGCCTTGCCCAGGGTTGATGACACCAAAGCAGGCTGGGATGCGCGCATAGAAAATGCGCACGTTCTCCCGCCGCAGCATCGCCAGCAATTGCTCCATTTCGTCTTCGGTGACGATGAACTCGACCTCCACCGTGAGCGTGCCGGCCAGCTCGAAGAAGTGATCCTCATGGAGCACATGGTGGCTGCCGAAGCCCGCCATGGCCCGGAATGCCGAGCCGCCGCGAACGCCCAGCCTGTTCGCCTGCTGCAGCAGCCACTCCCACAGCAAGGTCCGGTGGACACGCTGATCCTCGTGCACGTAGAAACGCAGGAAGAAGCCGTTCATGGCCGCCGCTCCTGCCACTCACCACAGCCGGGCGCCAAGCCGCTGCCGCAAGCATGCCAGAGGTTCGCGGCCCTGCGGGCGGGCCCTGGAGGACGGGGTAATGCTTTCACGTCCAGCTCCTTTCTGGAAAGGGGAGCGAGCGGGCATCGAAGGAAGCAGAAACAAAAAATGCCTACCCTGCTCGCTTTGAGCTTGGTAGGCATCATCAGCCCTTGCGGGCGGTTGGGTCAGCGGAGGAATGCCATCTCCTGCGGCCCCATTTTAGTGACTATCTCCTGCTGCAGCAACTCGTACGCGGCATGCAGGCGGCTGCTGCAAGTGGCCTCAACGGGGAATCTCGAAGCTGAGCGTAGCCGTGTGGCGCACGTCGTTGTATTTCTTGCCGTCGATGGTCACGCTGCCGTTGTCCACCCGGGCGGTGACTTCAAGCACATACAGGCCGGGAAACGACGGGGTGAAGCTCACCGAGCCATCCTTGGCGGGAGTGAGCACGCGGCGCCAGCCCTCGCTGGTGTCCACGTTCACCTGGCTGGCCGCCACCGGGCGGCCCTTGAACATCAGCCGGAAAGTGTTGCCGCCGGGCTCGGTGGGCACCAGCTCCAGGTCATTGACGGACTGGGTTTCCTGGCGGCCCAGGCGTGCCTGGTAGTAGGTCAGCACCCCATCCGATCCTGCGCGCGTCGCGGAAAAGCGCAGGTCGCCCGTGCCGGCCTCGGGCTTGCCCAGGCTGAAATGATCCGGCGCCTGCTCATGCGCGGGTGCCGGCCTGCCCTCTGGCACCACCGCCCGAGCATTGCTCAGCTCGGGCAGCTTGCCCAAAGCCTTGTGCAGCTCGCCGGCGTAGGCGCGCACCTCGCCGCCTTGGGGCTGCAGCCACAGATAGTCCGCATGCGCGAGCGATGCGGCAATCAGGCCCATGGCGGCAAACACACCTGCGCCGATGCGGCGCGCAGCACGATATGGGGATGAACGCAATGGTGACATGGTCTTTCCTGGCTCCTGTCTGTATCCTGTCTGTACGGCGTAGGCACCCAACGCGGTATGCGACTGAGTTGCGCCGGCAACTAGTAGGGTAACGTGAAATTCACCCTGGCCTGGCTTTCGCGCCGCATGCCCGCGTGGCGCGCTGCCCAAGGTCTTCTCGCAAAACACAAGACGCAAGACTGCAGCCGTGGCAACGGCTTTGGGACCGGAGCATCGGAATCCCATTCCTGCATGCTTGCCAGTGCCAACCGCAACCCGCACGATCATGCCATGCGGCCGTGCGCGCCTATGCAATCGCACCGGTCACTTGACGGATATCTGCAAAGATTCGATCAGAGGCAGCCATTGGCTGCGTTCAGTCTTCGCGAACTCGGCCGCTTTGTGCGGCGTGGACGGCCCTAGTGTTTCCGCACCACCCTGCTCCAGCAGTTTCTTCACCGCAGCGCTCGCCAGCGCCTTGCCCAAAGCAGCATTGAGCTGTTCACGCGCTACTTCGGGCGTTGCTGCCGGAACAATGATGGCGTTCCAGGTGTAGGCCTCATAGGCGGGCATTCCCGCTTCGGCAAACGTCGGAACCTGGGGTGCACTGCTGTTGCGATTGGCACTGGAGAGCGCCAGAATCTTGATTTTCCCCTGGTGCATCAGCGGCACGCTGGTGCTCATCGGGTCGAACATGAAATCTATATGTCCCCCCATCAGATCGACCAAGGCCGCCGCATTGCCTGTATAGGGAATATGCCGCGCCTGTACTGATGCCTGACGCAAAAACGCTTCGGCAACGATGTGCGAGATCGACCCAACGCCCGCCGATCCAAAGCTGAGATGATCGGTATGCCTTCGAGCACCCGCCAGAAAATCCTTCAAGCTGGAAGGACTGTCACTCCTTACCACCAAGGCCAAAGGCAAGCGAGACACCAGCCCCACATACCCGATGTCTCGGTCCACGTCGAACGAGATGTTCTTGTATATCGCAATGTTGGTCACCATCTGCGAACTGGTAGCCCAACCGAGCGTGCAGCCATCTGGCGCAGCTTTGGCAACCAGCGCCGTGGCCAGCATCCCTCCAGCGCCTACGCGGTTTTCCGCAATGATGGGTTTTCCAAGCACCGGCGACATCTCGTGGATCACGGCACGCGCCAGAATGTCGTTGATACTGCCGACCGCAAAAGGCACGATCATCTTGATTGAATTTTGCGAGCAGATATTGTTTTGCGCGCTCGCCACTCCATTCAAACCAGCAAGCAGCGCCGCAAACACGGCCGACCGCAGCCATGGCCATCGACCCCGAGCCATCATGGATGCATTTTGAGAAAGCAAGATCCTGCGCATCATCACACCTCCAATATCCTGTCCGGGGGCGCCACATCCACCAAGATGCCCAGCCCAAGCAGATCATCAATCTCGGCACTGGTAAAGCCGGCTTGCCTGAGTACTTCCACCGAATGCTCGCCGTGCCGCGGTGCTGGCCGGCTGGGCTTGGGTTGCGTTCTGGACCAGGTATGGCTGCAGCGCATTTCGTTGAGCTCGCCCTCCGTCGGATGCTGTGCACGGGTGAAGAATTTGGCCTGCTCCAGGTGGCGGTCCTGAAAAATCGTCTCCAGATCATGGACTGGCATGGCAGGAATGTCCGCCTCACGCAATACCGCCAACCAATGCCGGGTATCGGCGTGCGCCAGCGCATCTTCTACCTCGGCATAGAGCGCGTCGATATGCTCCAGCCGTGTGCTGACGCTGCGATAACGCGGATCTTCTAGAAATGCGCGTTCGCGTCCCACAATGCGCAAAAAACTCTGCCACTGTTTGTCGCTGTACACCAGGGCGCTGATATAGCCATCCCGGGTTCGGTATGGGCGGCGCTGGGGCGAGAGCTGGCGTACATAGCCAGCCTCACCCAGCGGCGGCACAAAGGTTGCTCCCGCCAGATGGTCTGCCAGGACAAACGCCGTCATGGTTTCAAACATCGGAATGTCGACGCGCTGCCCCAGCCCGCTGGATTGCCGCTCGATCACTGCAGCCAGAATCACACCCACGGCCGTCAGGCCAGTGACCCGATCCGCAACGGCACTGGGCACATAGCGTGGCGGCTCGCCCGTACTCTGGTGGAACAGTGCCGCCATGCCACAGGCGCCCTGAATCAGATCGTCGTAGGCTGGCAGGGCCGCATAGGCTCCGTCCTGACCATAGCCAAATACACCGGCATAGATGATGCGCGGATTGACCGCCTGTACGTCTTCCCAGGTCAAGCCAAGCCGAGCCATAGCCTGGGGTCGGATGTTGTAGATCAGCACATCGGCTTGTTTGAGCAAGCGCAGCAAAGCCTGGCGGCCGGGGGGCTGCTTGAGGTCGAGAACGAGGCTGCGCTTGCTGCGATTGCCATTGATGAACATGGAGCTCATTCCGGGATTGCGAAATGGCCCGGCCCAGCGCATGGTGTCACCCTCAGGCGACTCCAGCTTGATCACATCAGCCCCCATGTCACCCAGCGCCTGGGTACAGGATGGCCCCATCACCACGGATGTCATGTCGAGCACCGTCAAACCGGACAAGGGGCCGCCGCCCCCCCTTGCCGTCGCGCCGCCTTCACGAGAGGAATCACTTTTCACCGCTTTGTCTCCTTGATTGCAAGCATTTCCGCACACCATTAAAATTCATATATATGAATTATTGTTCTTATAAATGAATTATAAGGCGCACAATACAGGTCTGCAATCCTGCATGGCCCGGTATATTGAGCACCCCAAGGGATGCAGGCCTGCCGAATGCCCGGCTGCAGGCCCAACCGATAGAGGCATGGATGAAGAGCATGAAAAAAGAGATGGATCTGGCAGCTCTGCCGCCACCGATGGCACCGCTACGGGTGATGTCACTGATCAAGGCCTTGGCCGAAGCGAAGAACGGGCTCACACTCACCGAACTGGCCCAGGTAGCCGCTATTCCCAAGTCCAGCCTGACCAATCTGCTGCGTGCACTGATGGAGGGCGGCTACATCGACACCGAGAACAAGCAGTACTACCTCGGCCGCGAGATATTCCGCATCCACACATTGATCGCGCGCTCGAATCGCTTTCCTGCGAACTGCCACCATGTGCTGGAGCGCTTGCGGCGCGAGACCGGTGAAACCGCTCTGATCGCCATCGCCAATTCAGGGCTTGAGCACTTCGTGTACGTCGACGTTGTCGAGAGCGAAAACTCCTTGCGCTTTTCACCCAATCTCGGCGAGCCCCGCCTGCTCCACAAGGCAGCGGCCGGCAAAGTCATCCTGGCCTTCAGCAAACCGGAAGAGATGGCAGGCTTCACCACCCGGTTGCGGCAGAACCCGCATCTGGATAAGGGATTCAGGCTTCAGAGCTTCGAAGAAGAGGTGGTTCAAATCCGAGCTCAAGGCTATGCGGTCAGCGGCGTCTCGGTACCCGGCGTCACCGCCATCATGGCGCCCGTGTTCAACAAGGAATCTGCCCTGCTGGCTGCCGTGGGAGTCTCGGGCCCTACCGAGCGCATGGCACAAAATCGGGACAGCTATACCTCTTTGGTTGTTCGGGCTGCACACGCCATGTCCGAGCGGCAGGGTTGCGCGGGCCACAGTAGCGGATGAGCTCCCGACAAGGCCCGAACCCGGTGAAGGCAATTGTCTGCGTCGTCCGAGACTACGAACATGTCGCGTCCCAGGCGATTCCCCCGGGATCCGTCGCCATGCGTAAAAGACCGCCGCAAGCGGTCCTCGACAGACAGCTCAGCCCAATCGGGGGGGGGCGCTTGTGTCTTATACATGAGCCAGATGCCTGGGCATGCCCGTCATACCGCGCGGCCAAGCAAGCGATTGCGCCGCTGCTCGATATGCCCGAGAAAGATCACGAGCGGCCACAGCAGCGCCAGATAGACCAAGGCGGCCAACACGATCGGCGTGGGGTTGTAGAGCATCGACTGCGCGGTGCGCGCCGCATACAGCATGTCGGGCACCGATACGACGCTGGCGATGGTGGTCAGCTTGACGACCTCGATCATGTTGCTCACCAGGTCCGGGAACACATTGCGCAATGCCTGCGGAATCTCCACCCAGAGCAGGCTCTGCAGCCGGTTCATGCCGGTGGAGCGGGCAGCTTCCTGCTGGCCCGGCGGCACGCTCTCCAGGCCGGCGCGGAAGATCTCGCCGAAGTAGCTGGAGTTGTTGAGCATGAAGCCCACCGCCACGCAGCCGATGGGCGACAATTCGATGCCCAGGTACGGCAGGCCGGTGTACAGGAAGATCAGCAGCACCAGCGGGGGAAACGCGCGAAAGAAGTCGATGTAGACGATGAGCAGGCCACGCAAGAGACGGCTCTTGCAGGCGAAGCCGGCCACCGCGAGCAGCAGGCCGCTGGCCAGGCCCAGCGGAATCACCCAGATCGACAGCTTCAGGCTGGTCCACAGGCCTGCGAGCACGAACGGGGCGACTTGCTGGAGAACGTCGAGATTGAAGAACGTTTGGATGATGGTGTCCATGATGTCGCTTGCCTCGCCACTCAGTGCATGCCGGCGCCGTGGCGGCGCTCGATGTATCGGCCCGCGATGACTACGGGCAGGAAGATCACCAGATAGCCCAGCGCGCCGAGCATGAGAGGCGTTGGATTGCCCGCAAAACTCGTGGCCGATGTCGCCTCGTTCAGGATCTCATTGAGTGCGGCGACCGACCCATAGGCCGTGCCCTTGGTAATCGCGATCACCCGGTTGGTGAGCGGCGCCACCATCAGCCGGCAGGCCTGGGGCAGCGTGACATAGAGCATCGTCTGCGTGTGCGACAGGCCGGTGGAGCGCGCCGCCTCGCTCACGCCTGCCGGCTGCGCGAGAATGCCGGCCCAGTAGACCTCCTCGGAGAACGCGGCCAGCACCAGCGTGAGTGCCAGCCAGGTCGCGGCAAAGGCGCTCATCGACAGCCCGACGAAAGGCAGCGCATAGTAAAACAGAATAATCAGCACCAGTGGCGGAAGCGCGCGCAAGATGTCCACCACGATCTTGATCAGCAGGCGCAGCCCGCGAAGCGGCAGGCTACGCAGGTATGCCAGCAGCAGCCCCAGGGCCAGGCCCGCCACGACGATGGCGGCACCGAGCTCTATGGTGACGACTGCACCCCGGAGAATCTGCGGCAGGTATTGCCTGGCGATATCCGCATTGAAGAAAGTGAAGACGAGCTGTTGCAGTTGCATGTTCGGATCCTGCTGCCCCTAGATGCGGCGCGCGCTTATGCCCGCGATGAATGCGGCCGTGCGCGGCTGGGTCGGGTTGCCAAACACCTGCTCGGGGCTGCCTTGCTCGACGATGACACCGCCATCCATGAACACCACCCGATCCGACGCGGCCTTGGCAAAACCCATCTCGTGCGTGACCACGACCATGGTCATGCCGTCCTCGCGCAGCTCGCGCATCACCTCCAGCACACCGCCCACCATCTCGGGATCGAGCGCGCTGGTGGGCTCGTCGAACAACACCAGCGCGGGCTGCATCGCAATGGAGCGCGCGATGCCCACGCGCTGCTGCTGCCCACCCGAGAGCTGCGCGGGGCGCGCCGCGGCCTTGTGGTCCATGCCCACGCGCTTGAGTGCCGCCATCGCGATCTCATCGGCCTGCGCGCGCTTCATCTTCTTCACCTTCGTGAGCGCGAGGGTGACATTGCCCAGCACGCTCAGGTGCGGGTACAGGTTGAAGGCCTGGAACACCATGCCCACACGCTCGCGCAGCTGGTTCAGGTTGGCGCGAGGGGCGTAGATGTCCAGCCCTTCCACCAGCACCTGCCCGCTGCTCGCATTTTCCATACGGTTGCAGCAGCGCAGAAATGTGCTCTTGCCAGAGCCGGAAGGCCCGATGATGGACACGAGCTGACCAGCCTGAACATCCAGGTCAATCCCCTTCAGGACGAGATTGGAGCCATAGTGTTTCTGGAGCTGGCGCACTTGCAGCAGCGAAGGTTGAATAGGTGCGGACATCGGTTCGGTGGATGGACGGATTCAGACAGGGCGCGTTCAGTCGCAGTTCAGCGCGACAGGGGTCGGGTCGTAGCCGTTGAGGCCCTCGACGCCATGGCCCGGCGGGGATAGCACGGTGGCCGAAGTGGGCAGCGGGGCAACGCCGAACCACTTGGTGTAGAGCTTGGCGAGCGAGCCGTCCTTCTTCATGCACTTGAGCACCATGCTCACCTGGTCGCGCCCGGCCTTGTCGTCAATGCGAAAGGGAATCGACCAGGCCGATCCGGTCTCGATGACCGAAGTCGTCTTGATCGAGGCATTGCTCTTGACCGCCCACGCCGATGGCGTGAGCCCGGCCAGATTGCCATCCGCGCGGCCGGAAATCACGGCCTGCACCGCATCGGCATTGGTGCCGTAGACAGCGATTTCGTAGCCGTACTCGGCCTGGTGCTTGCGGGCCCATTCCTCGGGGCCGGAGCCCTTGTTCACAGCGACCGTCTTGCCCTTGAAGTCCTTCAGCGTCTTCAGATCGGTATTGCTTTTCTTCACGATCAAGGTGAAGTCGTTGTTCATATAGCCTTCGGTGAGCAGCACGGTCTTGGCACGCTCGGGCGACACCGTGGTGGGTGCCATGAGAAAGTCGAACTTCCTGGCGTTCAACGCCGGGATCAGCGCAGAGTATTGGGCGCCTTCGATCTCCAGCGGCCGCTCCAGGCGGCGCGCGATCTCTTTGCCCAGATCCACGTTGAATCCCTGGTAGCCGCCGCTGAGCTTCGGGAACGCGTGCGGCGGAAAGTTGGGATCGACACCGGTGCGCAGCGGCGTCTGTGCAATGGCGCTGCCCAGCAGGCACGCAAGGGCGATGGGGGCAACGAGATACTGGGTGATTTTGGACATGGGCTGGTTCATAGGTAGAGGTTGAATGGGTGGGTGCGCAAAAGTGGTGGCAATCAAAGGGAAACACGGCTCCTTTCACTGAGCTGCGCGGGGGGCGGAAACATCGGAAGGCGGGCGAAACACCGCCAGCACGCTGCGCGCAAGCGCATCGACCGAGTCGGTGATCACCACGCCCAGTCCTTCGCGGCACGCATGCGGAACCGCAAGCGGCAGCTCGGTGCAGGCGAGCACCACGGCGCGCGCACCCTGGGCGGCCAGCGATTCGATCGCGCGGCAGGCAGGCGCCAAGGCCTGCTCCAGGCGATTGGATTTCACCGCCCTGATCGCCGCAACACAGTCGTCAAATGCCTGCGCCTCGGGCAGCAGCACCTCGTAGCCGCCCTGCTGCAGCGATGGCTGGTACAGATCAAGCGCCAGGGTTGCAGGGGTGGCGAGCAGGCCGATCGGGCCGCCATGGATGCCATGGCGCCGCAAATCCTCCAGCACCGCATCGACGATATGCAGGATCGGCACCTGGCTGCTGGCCGCGAGCTGCTGAAACCACAGATGCGCCGTATTGCAAGGTATGGCGATACAGTCCGCACCCGCGTCTTCCAGCAGCGCTATGCCCTGCATCATGTCGGGCAGCGGGCTCTTGCCGCCGGCCAGCATGGCTGCGGTGCGGTCGGGAACGCGCGGATCGCTGCGCAGCAGCACGGGAATATGCTCCTGGTCGCAGCTCGCGGGCGTCATCTCGATCAGGCGCCGCAGAAAATGCGCGCCCGCCAGCGGCCCCATGCCGCCCAGCACGCCCAAGCAGCGCGGCTGTGCCGCAGCGGCGCTCATGCCGCGCCTCCCGCACCGCGTTCCTTGGCCGCCAGCAAGGCCGCTTGCGCAGCCGCCTCGCAGGGGTCGATCACCGCAATGCCCATGCTCTGCTGCAGCCGCTCGCGCAGCGCCGACATGCCTGCGCAGCCCAGCAAGATGGCATCGGCATGCAACTCGTCGCGCAGCACCAGCGCCGCGGCATGCATGCGCCCGAAGGCCTGCGCCGCATCGCCCGAGTCGGCAACACTGAGGTTCAACGCACGCTCGCCAACCACGCGCCCGGCGACGCCCAGGCGCTCCCAATAGGCCAGATGCCTGGGGATGGCCGCCTCGGCAACGGCTACGACACCGACGCGCCGGCCCGATTGCAGCGCCCGGCGCATGCCCGCCTCGCCCAGCCCGACGACGGGCAGATCGCAATGGCCGCGCGCCGCCTGCAGGCCCGGATCGCTGAAGCAGGCAATGACCACGGCCTGGAAATCGCCATCGAAGCCACGCGCCGCGCGCGCGGCCAAGCGCTGGGCCGCAGCGTCGAAATCGGCTTGCGTGACGATACCGGGCGGGCCGTCGCCGCAGGTCTGCCCGATGAACTCGGCCCCGCATGCAGGCTGTACACGCTGCATCGCCTTGAGCACCGAATGCGTGACGCTTTCGCTGCTGTTGGGGTTGATCGCAAGCACCTTGATGGACTGGGTCATTGCGGCTCTCCCAGCTTGAGCAGCGCCTTGAGCACCGTGCCGCTCGCGCCTGCCTGAGCCGGCCGTGCGGATGCGCCCAGCAGCTCGGGCTTGCCACGCCGCAAAAACTGGCCGCTGCCGCTCGGTGCATGCAGTTGCCCATCTTGCACCACCACACGCCCGCGGCTGATCACCGTGGTGGGCCAGCCTTGCAGCTCGCGCCCTTCATAGGGCGTATAGCCCGCGTTGTCGTGCAGCATGCCGGCGGTGACGGTGACACGGTGCTGCGGGTCCCAGATGGCGATGTCGGCATCCGCGCCCGCGATCAGCTCGCCCTTGCGGCCTGCAAGGCCGTAGAGCTTGGCATGGTTGCCGGCGCCCAGGGCCACGAACTGGTGGATGTCCATGCGCCCGGTAGCCACGCCTTCGCTGAACAGCAAGGGCAGGCGCAACTCGATACCGGGCACGCCGTTGGCCATTTCCTTGAAGGTGGTGGCATCGCCCTTGGGCAGCTTGCCGCTGGCATCAAAGCGGTAGGGCGCATGGTCTGACGAAAAGGTGGCGAGCGTTCCGTCGAGCAACCCGCGCCAGATTTCTTCCTGCGAAGCGGCATCGCGCGCGGGCGGCGAGCAGCAGAACATTGCGCCCTCGAGGCCCGGCCGGTCCATGTCATCGGCCTTCAGGAACAGGTACTGCGGGCAGCTCTCGGCCAGCACGCGCGCGCCAAGCCGCTGCGCGCCGCGCAGCAGCTGCACCGTCTCGGCCCCTGCCACATGCACGATGAGCACCGGCACATCCAGCAGGCGTGACATGGCGATCGCGCGGTTGGTGGCCTCGCTCTCGGCGAGCGGATCATGCGCGATGCCGTGGAATTTCGGCGCCGTGTGCCCCTGCTCCAACAGGCGCTGGGTGATCCAGCGAATCATGTCATGGTTCTCGGCGTGCAGCATCACCAGCGCCTGCTCGCCGCGCGCCAGCGCCAGGATGTCCAGCAGCTGGAAGTCTTCCAGGCGCATCTTCTCGTAGGTCATATAGACCTTGAGCGAAGTGATGCCGTCGCGGATCGCCTGCGGCAGATCGGTGCGGATGGTCTGCTCATCCGGGTTGGCCACGATGAGGTGGAAGCCGTAGTCGATCACCGCCTTCTGCGCGGCACGCGCGTGGTAGTCGGCGAGCACTTCGGGAATGCCTTGCCCGCGATGCTGCGCGGCAAACGGAATGATGCTGGTGGTGCCGCCGAACGCGGCGGCCACGGTGGCGCTGTAGAAATCGTCGGCGCACATCACGCCCATGCCCGAGCGCTGCTCCACATGGCAGTGGCTGTCGATGCCGCCGGGCAGCACCCAGTGGCCCGCCGCATCGATCTCGCGCGCAGCGGCGCCGAGCGCCGGAGCGATGCGCTCGATGCGCCCGTCTCGCACGCCCACGTCGGCCATCTCCACCCGCCCCTGCGTGACGACGCGGCCGTTGCGGATCACCAGGTCCAGCCCGCGCGCGCTCATTTGACGGGTGCTCCCGCGCCCGTGCGCTCGACGATCAGCCGGTAGTGCTCCGGCCTGCGGTGCTTGGCGAAGTTGAAGACATGCTCGCGGAACAGCTCGCCCAGCGACAGGTCCACCACAGCGGTGATCACCTCGTCCTCTTCCGAGACCGCCCGTGCCACGATCTCGCCCGTGGGCGCAACGATGACCGAGCTGCCGATCATGTGGTGGCCATCTTCGCTGCCGCACTTGGCGGCAGCTGCCACCCAGATCCCGTTCTGGTAGGCATTCGCCTGCAGCGAGACCAGGTGCGTGGTGGTGCGCAGATGCACCGGCTCATTCCAGTGGATGTTCAGCGATGGCGTGTTGTAGCCCAGCACCACGACTTCCGCGCTTTGCAGCGCCATCACGCGATAGGTCTCGGGCCAGCGGCGGTCGTTGCACAGGCACATGCCCATGCGCACCTCGCAGCCGCCGAGCGCGAGCTCATGCACCCCGAAGCCCAGATCGCCCACCTGGAAGAACTTCTTCTCCAGGTGCTGAAACGGCGCATCGGGCTTGTGCTCCGAATGGCCGGGCAGGTGGATCTTGCGGTACTTGCCGGCGACGCTTCCATCCGGGCGCACGATGACCGCGGTGTTGAACGGCTCGCCTTCGGGCGTGAGCTCCGCATACCCCAGGTAGAAGCCCACGCCGAGCTCGCGTGCCGCATCGAACAACGCCTGGGTCTCCGCGCTGGGCAGCTGGCGCTCGAAGAACCTGGCCTGAGCGTCTTGCTCCTCCATCCAATAGCGCGGAAAGAAAGTCGTCAACGCGAGCTCGGGAAAGACCACGAACTGCGCCCCACGGCCCTTGGCCTGCTTCAGCATGGCCACGAGCCGGGCCACCACCGCAGCGCGGGAATCCGCGAGATGCACCGCGCCCATCTGGGCCACCGCCAACACGAAACTGCGTTTTTCCATCATCTTTCTCTTCCTGGTCAAAATGCCATGCCGGAATGGTCATGCAGCTGCAGAAAAAAATCGATGACGTATTTGTCCAGACCTCTTGTCGTTTGGTTAACACCTGCGCCTGCAGCCCCCGAATGGCTCAGTGTTTGCACCAAGATAGCACCTTGATGCAGCAATGAACGGATCGCGGCGCACCGCAGCTGTGCAGCGGGACGCAGTACAGTTTCACCATGAAGCTACGACATTTGGAAGTGTTTTGGGCAGTCATGTCGACCGGCTCGGTCAGCGATGCTGCGCGCCTGCTGCATGTCTCCGTGCCTGCCGTGAGCCGGCTGCTGGCGCATCTGGAGATCAGTCTCGGATTCCCGTTGTTCGACCGCATCAAGGGCCGCCTCTACGCCACCGAAGAATCCCGGCACCTCTTCAAGTCGGTGGACGACGTCTATGGCCGCATACGCAAGATCGACCTGCTCGCCCAGGATCTGGCCCAGCGCCGCAAGGGGCTTTTGAGCATTGCTTCGAGCAACAGCATCGGCCATGAACTGGTTCCGCTCGCGATCGCGAAATTGCGCAGCCGATTTCCGGACCTGAACGTGCGCTTCGTGCTGCTCGGGCACGACGCCTTGCGCGACCACATCCTCGAAGGTCATGCGGACCTGGGCATATCCACCTTGCCCATGGAACACCCGCAGCTGAGCACGCGCCTGATCGCGCGCAGCAAGCTGGTGTGCATCTGCCCCTGGGACCACCCGCTGGCCGCCGCCCACGCGGTCGCCGTGGAAGACCTGGAGCAGCACGTCAATATCGGCTATGTCCCCGACACCCCCATGGCGCAAAGGCTTGCGCAGCTATTCGCCGCCAGGCAATCCGTGCCGCGAACGGCCATCGAAGTCGGCACTCCACACAGTGCATGCGCCCTGGTTCAGGCCGGCGCAGGCGTGGCACTGGTCGAGCAGTTTTCGCTACAGAGCTGGCCCAAGGCTGCGTTCCGGGTACTGCCTGTCGACAACGCCAAGCCCATTCTCGCGGATCTGATTCACATGCACGGCGCGCCGCTGAGCCGCGCGGCAGATGCGTTCGTGGAATGCTTGACGGATGTGCTCGACACGCTGGCACTCGCGGCCGATGCGCCGCCAATCGACCAGCGGCCCCGCATTTCGCTTGGCATGGCGCTCGACTGAGAAGGTGTAGACAGAATAAATAAACTCCTTCATTCTGCGGTATCGCAGTCCCCGAGCAAAGCAGATGAATGCACGCAAGCGGCACGATGCGCAAGGCGTTGATGAGTCACCGTGAATGACCGTGTACAAGAGCTTCAGCCGCTGGGCCGGACAAGGCCTGCTCGAGCAGATGCACGAGCGGCTGCGCCAGCAGTGGTGGCCCAGGCCTGCGCCAAGGCGCCGGGCCTGAAAAAGCTGTACCTGGATACTGTCAGCCTGCGGCAGGATTCGCAATGTTTCACCCTCCATGGAGATCGGCCACGACATGCAACGCTTTACCATTTCCCTGGACGACGCACTCGCGCAGCAATTCGACGCGCTGATCGCAGAAAAAGGCTATGTCAATCGCTCGGAGGCGGTCCGGGACCTGATCCGTACCCGGCTGGACGATGTCCGGCTGGATGCACAGCAGCCGGCCGGCGCACACGGACCCGCACCAGCCTGGTGCATAGCCAATGTCAGCTATGTCTACGATCACCATGAGCATGCCGTGTCCGCGCGCATCATGGACCTGCAGCACGACTCCCATGACCTGGTCATCACCAGCGTGCACACCCATCTGGACCACCACCACTGCCTGGAGACCGTGGTGCTGCGCGGCCCCACCGCCCAGGTACAGGCGTTCGCACAGCTGCTCGTGGCGCTGCGCGGGGTGCGCCACGGCAATATCCACCTGGTGCCGCTGGTGGGCAACGGCGAGCCACACCAGCATGGCCAGGAGCCGCCGCATACCCACCTCCAGCCATTGAACTGAAGCAAGCTGCCTCAGCACGCCATGCACGAATTGGCTTGCTTCTTGCTTTTTGTATGAAGAATTCCAAATTACTCATACAAACAAGCATCCATGGCAACCTGCCACACCCTGCTCCAAAGCGCCTTCTGGTCGGCCCTGGCTGCCAGCGCCATCCCTGCTGGCGCACAAGAGGCCGTCGCGCCGCCCTCCCATCTGCCGGAAGTCCAGGTGTTCGGGCCGCGCGATGCCGCCATAGGCACCGCAGACAGCGCCAGCGAAGGTGCTGCCGAGAAGGTCTCGTTCCAGTCGCGCCCCAAGCTGCGGCCTGGTGACATCGTGGAGGCGGTGCCCGGCGTGGTCGCCACCCAGCATTCGGGCGACGGCAAGGCCAACCAGTACTTCCTGCGCGGCTTCAACCTGGACCACGGCACCGACTTCTCGGTGACCGTCGATGGCATGCCGGTGAACATGCCCACGCATGGCCACGGCCAGGGCTTTGCGGATTTGAACTTCCTGGTCCCCGAGCTGGTGTCGGGCGTGCGCTACCGCAAGGGGCCTTACTTCGCCGACAGCGGCGATTTTTCGCTGGCGGGCAGCGCCAGTCTGGACTACGTGAGCGCGCTGGAGCGGCCTTTCATCGAGACCACGCTGGGGCCGCACAATTTCCGCCGGCTGCTGGCGGCGGGCTCGCGCACGCTGGGCGACCAGACCTGGCTCGGCGCCATCGAGTTGGAAGGCAACAATGGCCCATGGGAGGTGCCCGAGAACCTGCGCAAGGCCAATGCCGTGTTGCGTTATTCGCAGGGCGCTCCGACACGCGGATTCCAGCTCACCGGCATGGCCTACCAGAGCCGGTGGAACTCGACCGACCAGGTGCCCGAACGCCTGATCGACAGCGGCGAGCTGTCGCGCTTTGGCAACATGAATCCGACCGACGGTGGCAACACGCGCCGGCTCTCGCTGTCGGGCCAGTGGTTCGACAAAGGGCCGCAAGGCGAGACGCGCCTCAGCGCCTATGCCATCGACTACCGGTTCGAGCTGTTTTCCGACTTCACTTATTTCCTCGCCAATCCCCAGCAAGGCGATCAGTTCGAGCAGACCGACCGGCGGAGGGTCTTCGGCGCGCAGGCCTCGCGCACCCAGGCGGCCAGGCTGGCCGGCCTGGATGGCGTGCTGAGCATGGGCGCGCAGTGGCGCGGCGACCGCATCGGCGAAGTGGGCCTGTATTCGACCACTGCGCGCGAGCGCACCGGCACGGTGCGCAATGACAAGGTGTCGCAAGATCTGGTCTCCATCTATGGGCAGCAGCTCGTCTACCTGACGGACAGCTTGCGTGGCTACCTCGGGCTGCGTGGCGACTGGCTGGGCTATGACGTACAGGGCCGCGAGTCCGTGTATGGCGCGGCCAACAGCGGCCGGGGGCACGATTCGCGCCTCGGCCCCAAGGCCGGCCTGGCCTGGGCCATCACGCCCAGGCATGAGCTGTATCTGAATGCCGGCCAGGGTTTTCACAGCAACGACGTGCGTGGCGCCACCATCACGGTCGATCCGCAAAGCGGCGCCCCGGCCGAGCAGGTGGCTACCCTGGTCAAGGGCCAGGGTGCGGAAGTCGGCTGGCGCTTCCAGCCGCGCGACGGTCTCATGGTCACCGCTGCGCTGTGGCAGCTGCAGCTCGATTCGGAGCTGGTGTATGTGGGCGATGCCGGTAGCACCGAAGCCGGCCGCGCCAGCAAGCGGCGTGGCCTGGAGGCCACCTTGCGCTGGCAGATCAATCCGCGCTGGCGCGTGGAGGCCGATGCTGCCGTATCGCGGGCGCGCTTTCGCGGCCCGGTACCCGAAGGCGAAGGCAACTACGTGGACAACGCTGTCGAGCGCGTGGCCGCCGCCGGCGTGGTGTGGCAACAGGGGCCGTGGACCAGCACGCTGCGCTTGCGCTACATGGGCTCACGCGCGCTCGACACCCTGAACACGGTGCGCTCGCGGCCGGTGACGCTGCTGAACTTCGGCACCAGCTATGCCGTGAACAACAACCTCACCCTGGGTCTGCAGGTGTTCAACCTGGCGGGTAGCAAAGGCAATGACATCGAATACTGGTACGCCTCGTGCTCCGCACGCGAGGTGAGCAGCGGCGTATGCGGCGCGGGCATCGACGACCGCCATGTGCACCCGATGGAGCCCCGCATTGTGCGGGTGTCGGCCCGGTGGACGTTTTAAGCCCATGCCGGCAACTTGACGCAACAAGAGCCCGCGCCGACTGACTGTGACTTGGACGAGATACAGCCCGAGCCCCCGGCAACGGAATGCCAACCGCCGGCTCAAGGCATCACAGGCCTTGGCAATCCACGAGGGCCCAGGCCGGTTTACCCCTTAGGGAAGGTCTGCAAAACCTCCCCGCCTGACCTTCCCCGGCGCCAGGCATCCAAGACAATGTCGCCATGGATCAATACACCCTGGGCCTGGACCCCTTGCCCAAGAAGACCCGCAAGGAAGTCTTCCTCGACGAGATGAACCAGGTCGTGCCTGGGCGACATTGGTCATCGGTACGGCGGCCAACGTCAATGACGTAACGCAGGCAGCAGGACCGCTGCATGGCAAGGAGACGCACGCCTGGGGCGATGCGGATTACCAAGGCGTGGACAAGCGCCAGGAAATGCAGGGGAGCAAAGCCACGTGGCACGTGGCCATGCGCCCAGGCAAGCGCAAAGCGCTCGATCCAGAGCGCGAGCTTCACAAACTGCTGGACAAGGCCGAGCGGCTAAAGGCCAGCGTGCGGGCCAAGGTCGAGCACCCGTTCCGGGTGATCAAGCAGCAGTTCGGGTACGCCAAGGTACGCTACCGGGGTCTGAAGAAGAACACGGCGCGCCTGACCATGCTGTTTGCATTGGGCAATCTGTGGATGGCCAGAAAGCGCATCATAGGCACGCAGGGATGAGTGCGTCTGCATGGCGCCAAAGTGGCGCTGCAAGGTCTGAAACAGGCCTGCAGGCGGGGGGAAAACTGACGCGAAAGGCAGTGTCTGCAGGGAGTTGCCGGACCTATGTTCGCAGTGGAGTCAGGCACGTCTGAGAACAGGGGTTTTGCAGACCTTCCCTAACTGAGCATCGAAATGCAAGTAATTATTAACCGTTAATAATTGTTTGAGAGCTTCTCGAGACTTTAATAAAAAAACCGAGATACTGAAGTGGACCACATTAATCACTAGATTGCTATGCGACCACTTTTTAGTATATTTTCACCGCCCTTGGTTTTTGTGGGAATTATTTGCACCTGCACAAATTATGCACAGGCGCAAACCATTCCAACAATTGATTGCAAACCAAACTCTGTCGCGCAACTGAACACTGGTCAGGCCAGCACAGCCAACTCAGCTGTTGATGGCTACTGGAAATTCCAGTATCTGCCAGCCTATGCGGGAAGCGATCCAATCAACTGGGGGACTTTTGGCAATGCTTATATCGTCACCAATCCGACTCCTAGCTGGACAAGCACGCCGGCCGCCAGCGCAGCAGCCAAGTGGATCGGCATGGATGCCTATGGAAGCCAGCCCTATACCGATGGATCGTACGGCGGAAACATCGATGCGCTTTTTCAAATTCAGTTCAACCTGGACTCCACGGTATCGCTCGCGAGCTTTCAGCCGTCAATGACTTTCAGCGCCGATAACTCGGTGGTCGATATATTTGTCAACGGGAAATCGCAGCTGGCGCGTGGCGCAGGTACATGGGGCTTGCCCCAAGCAGGCAGCGCCAATCAATTTGGTTATGTTGGTTTTGGATACAACCGCTGGTTCACCATCCCTGCCATGGCTTCGCCGGATTGGCAGTTGGGCGCCAACACCATGACCATCTATGTAAAGAGTGGCGTGTATAACATGGGTTTCGCGGCAGCCATATCTGGCACCACTGCCTGTGCCAGCAATGATGCGCCCACGGCCGTACCCGCAATCAGCGGCCAGCCACAGGTTGGACAAACGCTAGTCGGCAGCTATACATATGCCGATACTGAAAGCGATCCAGAAGATAGCAGCGGCGCCGGCACCAGCTATCAATGGGTGCGCAGCTCCACCACCGGCCTAACCAGCGCAGCACAAGGCACGGTAGTGCAGTCTGGCAGCACGTTGGGTGTTGCAGGCTCGGTCAGCTACACCGCGCAAAACAGCGATGTCGGCTCATATCTGTTCTATTGCGTGACCCCGGTGGCCGTGCGCGGAACTCTGCAGGGAGCCGAGGTATGCACGGCGGCTTCTGGACCGATTACGGCCGTTACTCCCCCTCAGCCAGCGACTGCCAAGCCAGTTCCCACACTTGCAGAAATGAGCCTGATTTTGCTGTCTTCCATGATTGGCATATTGGGTATAGCAAGAGTGCGCAGACGCCATCAGCCCTGATAGAAGCCGCCTGAGGGCGGCTTTTCCATTTCCCACCTGATTCGATCCCAGCATTGGGGGAGGCGCTCCCGCCTCCCCTCACCTCAATGCGTCACACCCAGCGGCTTCGACAGCGCCACGGCGGCAGTACCTGAGATCCGGCCCTGAACGACCGCCGCATCCACCACCTCGGCCAGCCGTTCAGGGCTCAAGCCGGCCACGGCGGCAGCGCGCACCTTGGCGTCGTCGGGCTTCGGCATCTTGTGCGCCACGTCGGCCACGGCCTTGAGCGTCGGGTCCACGCCATCGCGCTGGGGCCGCGCAGGCGCTTTGGTGGCCTTGCGGCTACCGCCCCCTTGACTGGCAGCGTGCGGGCTGCGGTTCACGCGCATGACCGCGCTGGCAGCTATGGACTTGGCGAGGCGCGTGGGCTTGGCTGAGACGACTGCCAGCATCCAGCAAATCACCGCCTTGGCACGATGATCCGTGCCCCATTCTGCGTCGAGCTTCTCGGCTGCATCGAGGGATTCCCCAAAAGTGCGGCGCTTCATCACTGATCTCCGATCAGCCCCAGGGCGCGCATACCAGCCGCTGCAGCGGAGCCCCAGAGCCGGCCGCACAGCACCGCACGGTCGATCTCGGCCTTCAGAAGTTCGCCAATGGCCTGCCGTGGCAGCGGCTGCGCCAGTTTCTTCGCGTGGGTGACGACCTGCGACTTCACCAGCAGCCGCAGCGTCCAGAAGCTAGAGGAGCAACTAGAGGTACGCCTGTTCCTCCGGACTATGCGCAGCACAACCCCGGCGCACGAGGGCGAACTGTTCTACGCAAACTGCAAACCAACTGTTCAACAGATTGTGCAAGCCCTGGACGAGATGCGCGAATTTCGAAGCGGCCCTCCGTGCGGGTATCTGCGTATCTCGCCCGGCGTCTGCTTCGGGAAAAACATGTTAGCGCCCCTGCTAGGCGGCTTCAAAGAACTCTATCCCGAGATATCGCTGGACCTTGCGCGCATTCATTGACTATGTGACCGATCGAATCGCTAGGGCGGTGCCAACGTTGGCAACCCCTCCAAACCATCGTGATGCAGAAGCTTGCTCTCCTTGGGCGAACCATGTAGGCGATTCACTATGGCCTTCACCTTAGGTTTGACTTTGCTGAGCCAGGCAGAAAAATCTCCACTTCCAGCCCCGCATGCGCGCCGGAGCGGGCCGTCAGCGTGCCGCCGTGGGCCTCCACGATGCGCCGGGTGAAGTGGTAGCCCAGCCCGCTACCCTTCTTGCCCAAGGCCGCAGCGCCACGGAAGTACGGCGCCCCCAGCTTGTCCAGTTCGTCGGCATTCAGGCCGGGGCCATGGTCGGCAACGCGGATGCGCAGCCCAGTGCCGCCCAGCGTGGCACCGATTTCGACCGGACTGTCTGGAGGTGAATAGCGCAAGGCGTTGGTGAGCAGATTGCCGATCGCCACGCCGATCAAGGTGCTGTCCACCTCGAACGCGCCTTCGGGGCATTCCTGCAGATGCATGCGCGAACGCAGGTCTGCAGGCTGCTGGTGAACGGCGTCCTCCAGCAGTTGGCGGATGCGGCACGGCGTGCGCGAAAGCGACAGGGCGCCGTTGTCCAGCGCCTCGGTCATCAGAAAGCGTTCGACGAAGCCGGACAACGTGGCCGCATTGCCGCGGATCAGCGCCAGCCGCTGCGCATCCTTGGGCGGCAGGTGCGGCACGTTGAGCTGCAGCATCTGCGCGGCGCGGTCGATGGCCGCCAGCGGGTTGCCGAATTCATGGGAGAGCATGGCGACGAAGTGCCGCTGCTGCTGGGCACGCTGGGTGACGATGGCCGTCTCCTGCTGGGCCGCGGCCTTGTCCTGCTGCAACTGGCGCAGGCGCAGCGCCAGCCCGTAGCTCATGACCAGCACGTGCACCAGCGCGACGGTTTGGTAGAAATGGGCCGTCACGGCATTCCAGGGCAGCAAGCCCTGGTTGGTCAGCGTGTTGACCAGCGCGCCGAGCGCGGGGATGACGAAGGCGACCAGATAGACCATCCACTCGGCGCGGCGGTCACGCCGCCAGGTTTGCGCCAGCAGGCCCATGGCGATCACGAAGTTCAGCACGTTGAGGTAGTTGGCCGCCTTCACGACCAGCAGCACGGCGTGCGTCACCAGCGCCGGTTGCAGCGCGAAGAACAGCAGCATCAGGTTCAAGGCGACCGTGAACAGGTACAGGCGGTGGATGCGCGGATGGGCGGTTTGGAGCTGGAGCAGCCGATCCCACATCAGCGCGATGCACGCCGCCGCGCCCAGCCAGCCGATGCGGGGCAGCGCATCCATGAGCCATGCCGACCGGCCCGCGAGCAGCACGGGCAGGTAGCCCGTCGCACCGAGGTGGAAGAGCAGTTGCGACGCCACATAGCCTGCATAGGCGGCCATCACCGCATCGCGCAAGCGCGCCCCGAGGATGGCGTACAGAGCCACCGCAATCAGCAGGATGCCGAAGTACAGGCCGTGGAAAAAGTTGGCGCGGGTCTCGCCGCTGGTGAAGTCCTCGGCGGGCAGCAGCTCGGCATACACGCTGAGGGCATTGGTCGTGCGCACGCGCCAGTAGAGGTGCATGCCGGGGAACGTGTCCAGCGGCAGCACGGACAAGCGCGTCAGCGGGCGGCCTTCGTAGCTGCGGTGGTAGCCCAGCGCATGGGCCTCGAAGCTGCCGTCCGGGCGCTGCACCCAGACATCCAATTCCTCTAGCTCCGGTGAGCCGATGGTGAGCATGCGGTGCGAGGGACTGCCGTCTTGCGGCCCCAGTTCGACGTGGAACCAATGCGTGTCAGTGCCGTAGCCGAGGCTGCGGAAAGCGGGTAGGCGCACGAAGTGCGAGCGGACAAAATCCGCTTGGGAAACCGCCTTGAAAGGCAGCGTCCCGCTGGCATCCGCGAAATGCTCCAGCCGCCCCTCCAGTGAAACCGGGGCAGCATGGACGGGTGTTGGCATGGCCCGCGTCGGGGTGCTCATTGCTATTGCAATCACCATAACCATCACGATCGGTAGCCAGCACAGCAGGAGCCGTAAGCACGGTGAGACGTGGGGATCTGGCGCTTTTCTCCCGCGCTTCACGGTGCCAACTCGCAATGTGCAGCGAAGGTGTAGCCCTTGCCGTAGCTGGGCCGCAGCGGCAACTCCAGCCCACAGGCCGCCTGCACCTTGCGCCGCAGGCGGCTTGCCGTGTTGTCCAGGTTGCGCAGGGTGAATGGCGTTTCCTGCTTGTCCAGGTGCACCAGCAAAGCCTCTCGGGTCACGGCCTTGCCAGGCGTTTCACACAGCGCGTGCAGCAGCCGCACCTCGGCATGGGTCAGGTCGAGCGCCATGCCATTGGGCGTATGCAGCTGCCAGTCCTTGGGGGAAAGACGCCAGCGTTGCTCAGTGGGGCTGATCGGGCTGCCGGTGACGGTTGGGTGGCTGGCCTCGTGTCGCTCCAGGCGGCGCAGCACGCCGTGACAGGCCGCTTCAATGACTTCCAGGGAACTGCGCTTGGAAAGGTATACGTCGGCCCCCGCATGGAAGCCGAGCACCTGGTCGTCATTGGCATCCAGCGCGGTCAGCATCACGACGCCCGTCGCATTACCCACGCCATGGGCGCGAACCCGCTGCGCAATCTCCAATCCGCTGATGCCTGGTAATGCCACGTCCAATAACAGCAAATCGAAATGCGTTGCTGGCCAAACAGAGAAAAAACTTTCCGCACTATCGAAGCCGCGCGCTGAAAAACCGCGCAATTCGAGGAACTCCACCAGGTCGGCCAGCAGCCCGGCATGGTCTTCAACAACAGCGATGTGACAAGAGGGGGGCATTCGGCTAGACGCAATCAGCACGGAATGGGTGAATTTATTGAAATAAACCGGCCATACGATGCGCACTGGTAGATTTTGACAGCATTTGACAGAAAAGAAGCGCTCCGCGCCGAGACGGTAATTTTACAATTTTTACAACATGGCAATTGCATGGCGAGGAGCCAATCAAACACCGCCAGCAACCGTCTAGTTGGGAGTCCGCTATGAAAAACCTGTCTCTGCACCTGCCACGCCGCCGCCATTTCATGGCCGCTGCCGCCGCCAGCCTGGCTTTGCCGGTGCTAGCGCAATCTCAGCCCGGCGACAAGATGGAGCGCGGCAGCACTCGTGTGGCGGGCTTCGCCGATGCCGAGATGGACTACCAGCTAATGCGCCAATTGGGTGCGGCGCGGTATGGTGGCGCTTCGGTGGGGGAATGTCTGGCGCTGGTACAGCGCATACAGAGCGGTATCCCGGCCAGTTGGGTGGCGGAGTTCAGCGCCGCCGCCCAGCGCCAAGAGGCCAACGCCCAAGCCCGCGCACTGCGTGGACATACCGTCAGTGCACGCGATCAGTACCTGGTGGCCTGCAACAGCTACCGCGCGGCAGAGTACTACTGCGGCGTGCAGGACCCTGAGCACGTTCGCTTGGGCCGCAAGAGCCGCGAATGCTTTCTGGCTGCCGTGCGTGGGCACGGCGCGGGTGTGGAAGAGGTTTTCCTACCCTGGGGTGATACGCCGTTGCCCGCGTACTACGTCCGCGCGGAAACTCCGCATGGGCACCACCGCGGCCACCGCGGCAAGACGCTGATGCTCATTAGTGGCTACGACGGCACGCTGGAGGAAACCTGGCTGTCCTACGGCCGAGCCGCGCTGGAGCGCGGCTACCACCTGCTGCTGTTCACCGGCCCGGGGCAGATGGACACGCTGCGCTTTCATCCCGGCATGAGCTTCATTCCCGAATATGAGTACGTCGGCCGGCTCGCGTTGAACTATCTGCTGTCGCGCCGTGAGATCGACCCGCGCCGCATTGCGCTCATGGGCATCAGCTTTGGTGGCTACTTTGCTGCCCGCATCGCCGCGCACGAGCCGCGTGTGCGCGCCCTCATCGCCAACTCGCCCATCGTCGACCTGCATGCCTACATGGCCTCATTCGCAGGGTTCGATCCGGCCCTGATGCCCGATGACCAGGACGTGCACCTGGCCGACATCGACCACATACCCGATGACGTCATCCCGCCGCAGACGCGCGAGATGATGCGCAACCTGATGCTGCGCCTGGGCCGGGACAGCTTCAAGCAGACCTACCTGCGTCTGCGCGACTTCCGGGTGGATGACGACCGCCTGCGCAATATCCGCTGCCCCTCGCTGGCCCTGGTTGGTACTGGCGAGGGCGCCGAGCCCCTGGCCCAGTGCGAGCATTTCATGCGCACCGTCGGCGGCCCGGCTTGGCGCCATGTCTTCACTGTCGAAGAGGGGGCCGATGGCCATTGCCAGACCGGCAACCTGGCCTATTCCGCTGCAGTCTCCATGGACTGGCTGGACGAAGTTTTCAGGGCCTGACCCATGTCCATGCGCCGCCTTCTCCACCACGTTTTCATTGTCTCAGCCGCAACCCTGGCGGCTGCTGCTGTGTGTTCCTGCGGCGGCGGCAACAGCAATCGGCCCGAGGCTGCCCAGGTACGCCAGGCCGCTGCCCGGCTGGACACGCTGGTGCCGCAATGGATGGCGCGCACCGGTGTGCCCGGCGTGGCGGTCGCGGTGGTTCATGGCGGCCAGACGCTGTATGCACGGGGCTTCGGTGTGCGCAGGGTGGATAGCGATGCTGCCGTCGATGCAGACACGGTATTCCCGCTCGCCTCGGTGTCCAAGTCGCTGGCCGCCACGGTCATGGCCGCCAACATGCCTGGCGGCGCGGGCAGGTCACCGGTGGATTGGGATACGCCCATGGAGCGCCTGATGCCGGGCTTCGACCTGGCCTATCCCGACGCGCGGGACAACACCCGCCTGAGCCTGGGCGATTTGTTCGCCCACCGCAGTGGCCTGCCCGACCATGCCGGCGATCAGCTCGAAGACCTGGGCTATTCGCGCGCCGAGATACTGGGGCGCCTGCGCCAGGTGCCATTGAATCCCTATGGCAGCTATGCCTATACCAACTTTGGCCTGACAGCCGCTGCGCAGGCTCTGGCCCAGGCGCGCGGCACCGACTGGATCGCGCTGTCCGCACAGGCGCTGTACCAGCCGCTGGGCATGGCCCGCACCAGCTCGCGCCATGCCGACCTCATGGCCCAGGGCAATCGCGCCTGGGGCCATGTGCAGGCCGGCTTCAGCTACGACAGCTATGGCGCCGAGCCTGCCCGCTACGCCGTGGCGCAACCCCAGCGCCAACCTGATGCCCAGTCACCCGCTGGCGGCGCCAGTGCCAGTGTGGCCGACATGGCGCGCTGGATGGCATTGGTGCTGGCCGAGGGCCGGTGGCAGGGGCGGCAGCTCCTTGACCCTGCCGCACTCAAAGCCGCCACGACGGCCCGCCCCGGCGGTGCCTACGGCCATGGTTTCAATGTGGGGCCCGATCCGCACGGCCACCCCAGCATCTCGCATTCTGGCGCGTTCTTGCTGGGCGCGCACACCGCCTTCATTCTGTGGCCAGAGGCAGACCTGGGCATTGTCGTGCTCACCAACGCCCAGCCGCGCGGCTTGGCCGAGGCCATTGCCCTGGCCTTTGGCGAGCAGGCCCTGGGCGATGCGGCCAATGGCATACCCAGTGTCGACTGGCTGGCCGTCATGCAAGAAAAGATGCATGGGCTGTACCGCCCCCTGGGCCGCCTCGCAGGCCAGCCGCCGCCTGCTTCGCCTTCGCCTTCCTTACCGCTGGGCCGCTACGCAGGCTGCTACGCCAACGCCTACTACGGCGATGCGTGCGTGGAGCTTGGCGCTGGAGGGGCGGCGCTGGATCTTGTGCTCGGCCCTACCCAGGTGCGCTATCGCCTGCGCCACCAGGATGGTGACCTGTTCGCATTCGACCTCTCGGGCGAGAACGCCCCGCCGGGCTCCGTCTCTGCCGTGCAGTTCAGCCTGGACGGCCCGGGGCGGATGCAGATTGAGTACTACGCCGAAGACCTGGCGCACGGGCTTTTCGAGCGCGTGGCCGATGGCCGATGACGGTGGGCCCATTCCCTGCAAACAACACCAAACATCTACGAGGAGTCTTTGAAATGCGCATCTCATCACCCCCAAGCATGGCCCGGCGCCACGCACCCACGGCCCTGCTGCTGGCGCTTGCCCTGGCGGGCTGCGGCGGCAGCGGCTCCAACCTCGGCGAGACCGCGCCCCCTCCAGGCGCCGGCAACCCCGGGGCCGGCCAGACCGTCACCTGCAAGGACTACGGCAACCAGGACGTGCAGGTCGAGCCCAAGACCATCACCATCCGCAACAACTCCGAGGGACAAATCTACCCGGTGCTCGCCACCAGCATGAACCTCGACAACAAGTGGGTGCGCGCCTGCCAGCGCACCAACGCCCCCATCTCCACCGGCGCGGTCTACAAGCTCTACGTCAACGACGGCCAGGGTATTCCGCCCGGCTCGGAAGTGACCCTGACGCTGCCGCTCTACAGCGAACTCTCGCCCGGCAAGTACGTCACCTGGTGGAACGGCGGGCGCGTGCTGCTGGCCGACCGCAACAAGCGCCTGCGCGACAGCGGGGACAAGGCGATGGACACGCCCGCCAGCGTGGACTGCAAGGGCACGGGCACCACCTGCAGCCTGAGCACCTACACCAGCCCGGTGCAGTTCCAGGAGGACGTGTTCGCGCAGCTGTCCGAATACACCTTCGGCGACGCCATCACCCCGCCCGGCCAGAGCACGCCCATGCTCAAGCCCGAGAACGTGGGCTACAACATCTCCTACGTCGATCACGTCTACATGCCCGTGGCCATCGGCGTGCGGGGCAACCCCTACATCGGCTACAGCGGCTCGGCCAAGAAGCTGAGCGACTTCCGCGCCACGCTGCGCAGCTTCGTCCAGCCCGGCAGCCTGGGCGAAGGCTGGCCGCTCTACAACATGAGCGAGCTGCGCCTGCCCGGCGGCTACAACATCTTCGCCCAGCGCGGCGGCTACCTGCTGGAAGACCCGGAGGTGCCCGTCAAGCCCGCCGATGGCAAGAACCCGCCCGTGCTGACGGTGCTGAAGTGCCTCGACGGCCAGTGCACCCCCGGCGAGCAGCGCAGCATGCAGTGGGGCCAGGCGGTGCAGAACATCCAGGATCTGTGGGGTTCGTGCGTCGATTGGGGCAGCGAGGACATTTCGCAGTACACCGGCAAGAAGTACCCGGCGGACTGCCCCGCGCCGCAGGCCATGCGTGACGAGATGGCGCTCATCAAGGACTTCTTCGCCCAGAACCACAGGCAGTACCTGGCGATGTACGAGCAGCAGCAGTGCGTGGGCGACCCCGAGGGCTCGCGCAAGATTCCGGCGCACGTGGCCGAGTTCAAGTACTGGGAGGCCATCAAGCACATCTACGGCTGGGTGCCCTTCAACGAAGGCTGCGGCGCGGATGCCAACCAACTGGCCAAGACCACGGTCAACGGCCACGACCACGCCGAAGTGCAGACCCTGTACATCGAAGACCTGCAATACAACTACCGCCAAAGCGCCGTGAAGGCCAACCCCAAGCTGGCCTTCAACCCCTACGTCAAGCTGATCCACGACGACCTGGACATGAGCGCCTACGGCTTCTCGGTCGATGACGCCGTGGGCTTCATGAGCGAGCAGGGCGACGGCCTGGTGTTCACCGTGGGCGGCACCGCGGGGCTGGAAAACGACAAGGCGTTCAACTACGCCGACGGCTTCTCGGTGGGCCTGGGCGTGCCGCAGGAGATCGACGGCAAGCTCAACATCCAGATGATCAAGAAGTACGGCGTGTGCTCGCTGGGCGCAGACCCCGCCGACCCCGGCTGCGACAAGGACAAGCAGGACATGGTGATGCCGGTGGGCCGGCAGGTCGGCGGCTTCCGCGTCGGCACCGTGGCCTCTTACCCGCTGAAGGTGCGCTTCACCGACATGGAGGACAACGTCTACACCGTGCTGGTGAAAGAGAAGTTCGCCAAGTGCACCGGCGCGCTGTCGGCCTGCCCCAGCAACAAGGCGCAGATCGTGGACAAGGCCGCGTGCAGCGTCATCACCCCGCAGGGCGCCAAGCACCCGCAGTCCGACAACTGGTGCCTCAACGCCAACCCCAACCAGGCGCGCGAGAACGATCAGGCCGTGGTCAAGAACCACCTGAGCTATCCGAAGCCGGTGAAGTGGATGCCGTAATCAATTTACAGATGAAAAGTGCCTCCAGCGCTTAACAGACAAGCGCTGGCAGCTATCAAAACAGGAAAATCCAAATGCAACGAGCCCACCCCGCCCGCTGGGCGCTGCTGCCGTCGGCGCTGGCCTGCCTGGCTTTCCTCGCCAGTTGCGGCGGCGGTGACGACTCGCCCAATCCCGCGCCGGGCTATGCCTCGGTCTACCCCGCCCTGGCCCCGCCCCCCGGCCTGGCCGAGGAGGACTTCGAGCGCTACCTGCTGACCGCCGGCAAGGGCACCGCGATCACGCCCGAGACCATCAAATCCCTTTCGGTCGGCTCCGGCATCAACTCGGCCCAGTCCACCTACAACCTGCGCCCCATCTTCAACCTGGGGGCGCTCAGGGAAGACGGCCGCCTGAACGTGGACACCACCCGTTCGCAGCAGAAAACCGCGCTGCGCGTCACCAGCAGCAAGACCGCCAGCACGTCCGCCGACCAGTTCACCCTCGACGTTTCGGCCTCCGGCTCCGTGGGCGGCGAATGGGGCGGCGCCAAGGCCGCGGCCGCCTACCACCATGCCAGCGCCCGGCGCAACACCCAGTCCGACGGCACCGTCAGCGTGCAGATGGTGTCGGCCAACACCAACAACATCGTCTCCATCCTGAGCAGCGGCTTCACCGGCAGCGAGGATTTCGGCAGCTACCTCATCGGCACCGCGAAGCTGACCGACGCACAACTGAGCAGCTACGTCGCCACCACCGAGAGCACGCCCGCCGACGTCTGCGGCGGCAAACCCTACACCACCAGCGTCAAGGTCAGCCAGTACAAGTTTGCCGATAGCGAGCCTTACGCCAACATCCAGATCCTCTCGCGCATGGAGCGCGTGTTCGGCGACCTGAAGGCGCAGTACGAGATGTGCGCCGACGCCTCCATCCGCCCCGTGCTGATGCGCCAGATGACCGAGCTGCGCGGCAAGATCGAGAGCGCCATCGCCGATTTCTACGCCGTCAACGGCGATGCCTTCGTCTCGCAGACCACCTCGATGAACCAGGCCATCGGCAGCGGCCAGCTGTTATTCAGCAGCAAAGACGGCAATACCGAGGCGCAGAACGGTGCCTCGCTGTCGGCCCAGTACCAGACGCTGGCGGGCGGCGTGGGCGGCAGCGCCACCGTGCAGTTCTACAAGCAAAACGGCTGGGCCTCGGCGCTGACCAACGTGCAGGTCTCCGCCGAGGCCAAGCCCGCCGGGGTGGCCGACACCACGGCTTGGGTCGGCAGCATCCAGACCATGCTCCAGAACCAGGGCAGCTCCCTGGTACCGCCCATGGGCAGCCTGCCCAAGGACCCCGGCGTGAAGCTTCCCGACCCGGTCGGCAAAATGCACGACGAGGAAGACCCGCCGAGCACGGCCTTCACCTCCTACGACCAGTGGAAGGAGTACCTGGCCGACAAGAAGAAAGCCGCCCAGGACGCGGAAGAACTGGCGCGCGCGAAAAAGCGGGTGGAGGACCAGCCGCTGATCGTCAACGACGACAAGGCGTTGCTGCAATCCCGCCAGGGCGATGCCTATCTCCAACTCATCGCCGAGCTGGACGACCTCAAGGAGCGTGCCCGGCAGAACCAGCAACTCCAGCACCCGCCGCAGGCGGGCATGGGCGACAACCTGGTGCGCTTCGACAAGATGTTCGTCAGCGGTTTCGAGACGATGCCCTACGACGCCGTCATCCCCCAACTGCGCCCCAACCTGGACATCCCCGGCCTGGACAAGGCCATCGGCAGCTTCCCCAACCTGATGGAAATCATGCTGGTGAGCGAAAAGCTCGGCAAGCTCGACTCGTACCTGGCCTTCCTCGCCAGCATCTCGGTCAGCAACGTCACGCCCCAGATGAGCACGCGCTACCACGAGTTCTTCCAGAAGGCGTCTGCCCGTGCCTACGACTTGGTGGGCCTGGCCCTGAGCCAGGGCACCGACCTGACGCCCGCCGTGCTGGCCGGCTACAAAAAGGCCATGCTCGGCACGACCTCCGCCAAGGCGGAGAGCGAGCTGTACAAGAGTCTGCAGGACATCGACGCCTACAACTACGTGGTGGGCACGCTGCTCGACCCCGCCAGGGGCAAGGCCTGGACCGTCGCGCCCGGCGGCTACATCCCCATGCGCTGGAATCCCGACTTTAGCGGTGGCATGCAACTGGTCACCTGGACCGCGCTGTCGCAGGAGCGCGGCGGGCACCGGGGCAAGGAGGGCGTGGTGGCGATCGATTTCACCAACCCCAACGCCGACCCGCTCACGCTCTACCGCAACGGCATGAAGACCCTGCAAACGCCCTGGTACCCGGTCTATGTCTTCAACCTGAGCAAGGCCCCGACGCTGGTGTTCGTGCAGCACTTCGGGGCCTACCAGGCCATCTACGGCCCCCGGTGGGTAACGCGACCCTTCGATGGGGACACGCCCGTCATCCCGAGCCTGGTGCCCAAATGGCAGGACTACCTGCCGCTGGGCAGCCAGGACATGCGCACCGTCATGACGAACGCCAACAACGACTTTCTGCAGCACATGCGGTGGGATTCCTCGGTGTACTTCCCCAATGCCAGCAACGACCCCGCGCGCCTGCAAAAGTACAACGCGCCCGTGCTCAGACTGCCTTCCGATATCTACGCCGATCAAGTCCCGGCAACCCTCTATTTCGCCGCGCACTCGGCGGCGGTGCTCGACTTCACCAAAGATGAATACGACAACAGCAACATGTCCGATGCCACCTACAGCGCCTTCCGGTGGCCTAACGAGCACACGTGGCGGAACCTGAGCGACGGCCAGTTGGTCGGCGAAACAGGCTCATATACCCTCTTGATGCTGCTGCCGCTGAACGCCACCACCACGGGCGAGAGCCTGAAACAGTCGCTCAACTACGCGCCCGAGCGCACACCGCTGGACGTCGTCACCCCCACCAGCCTCGAACTCGTCAACAAGCTGGCCGTGCTGCTGGAGTGAACCGGCACCCCATCTGATACCGAAACAAAAGCCGATGCAGAGACGCTCACAGCGGATTTCCTCCTTCAAATCCTTCATTGTGTTGGCGCCAACCGGAATTTGAGCCAGTTTTGCGGGTAGTGCCGAAGTAAAAATGAGCCAGGTGTTCAACCTACTCTGCCGCACTTCGACCTGCCCAGCGCCGCATTCGCATGGGTAAGCGGATGGCTGCCAGCCCGGGGACCCGCCAGAGGCCTCTTCGTCGCCGGCGAGCAGGGCCAGCGCGCTGGCCGGATGCACCGGCAAAATGGGCTTCCGAGGCTCCCCGATGCGCCAGCCCGAGCCGGGTGGATCGGCGCCATCGTCGATCCAGGTGAAGTATTCAAGGCGGCCACGGGTCACTCGCTCCAGCGCGATTGCGCCGCCTTCCGGTTGGAACTCGAAGCATCCAGCCAATCGGTTCCAGGCGGCAGGCCGGGGCCGCTGTGGCGCGACGATCCTCTCGCCAGGCCGCAGACCCGCAACCGTGCGCGCGACAAATTCGTGCGCAGCCCTCGACCTTGAAGCGGGCGCGGGAGGCGGCTTGGCGGCGGGCTGGTGATTTAGGCATGCCGCAATGCTCTCATCACGACGGCGCGACCATGCTGGCGCCGGAGCGTGGTCACCCCCCCGCCAACACAAGCAAAGCCAGCGGTGTGGCTAAAGGTGTGGCTAAAACTTTAAATCCGAGCCACCAAAGAAAAAGGACTTAGCCCCTTTCGAAGCTAAGTCCTTGATATAAATGGTCGGCGTGGCGGGATTCGAACTCGCGACCCCTTGCACCCCATGCAAGTGCGCTACCAGGCTGCGCTACACGCCGAACAGAAATAAATTATATACCGGATTTTTCGTCTTTCTGAGAAAGTAGGCCACGAATTTCTTCCAATTCGCTCGCCACCTCTTCCCAGCTCAGCGGCGTGGGCGCCGCGGGCGGCTCCACCGCATGGGCGTCGGCCTGCAGCGAGGCATCGCTGCCGCCGTGCGCATTGCCGCTGAGCAGCTGGTTGCGCGCGCCGCTGATGGTGAAGCCCTGGCCGTACAGCAGCTCGCGGATGCGGCGGATCATCAGCACCTCATGGTGCTGGTAGTAGCGCCGGTTGCCGCGCCGCTTGACGGGTCGCAGCTGGGTGAACTCCTGCTCCCAGTAGCGCAGCACATGCGGCTTCACATCGCACAGCACGGCCACCTCACCGATGGTGAAGTAGCGCTTGGCCGGGATGGGGGGAAGCTGTTGGTCCATGGCGTGGATTGTAGGCAGGCGCCCTGGGCGCCGCACGGCCGAGTATGCCGCCGGGCCCTGCGCCTATTTGTCAAAGCTTGTCAGCCGGTGCCTGCACCGCATCCTTGAGCTTGCCGCTGGCGTGGAAGGTGACGACGCGGCGCGCCTCGATCGGCACCTCTTCGCCGGTGCGCGGGTTGCGCCCCGGGCGGGCCGCCTTCACGCGTACCTGAAAGTTGCCGAAGCTCGACAGCTTCACGTCCTGGCCGTCGATCAGGCTTTGCGAGATCAGGTCGAAGAACGCATCCACCATGTCCTTGGCTTCGCGCTTGTTCAGCCCGATGTTGTCGAACAGCAGGTCCGCCAGCTGTGCCTTGGTCAGCGCTGGCTGCTCCAGGCTTTCTACCGAGAATTCCATCGCGGCTCCTTAGCGCAGGCGGGCATTCACCCGCTGCTTCAGTTGTTCCAATGCCGCCTGCACCGAGCTGTCGATGAGCACCTCGGTCAGGGCGGCGGTATCGCTGGCCAGCGTGAGGCGGATGGCCAGGCTTTTCTCGCCCGCGGCCAGGCCACCAGTCACTTCGCCATCCTTGCCCGGCTTGGGGCGGTAGACGTCGAACAGCAGCGCGCTGCGCAGCGCGCTCTTGCCCGCATCGGCGGCGGATGCCTGCACCGCCTCCATCACCTGCGCATGCGTCACCGCTTCGGCCACGACCACCGCGATGTCGCGCTCCACCGCCTGGTGCTTCGCCACCGAGGTGAATTGCGGCACCGGGCGCTGCAGCACCGCGTCGAGCTCAAGCTCGAACAGCATGGGCGGCTGCGGCAGATCCCAGGACTGGCGCCACTTGGGATGCAGCTCGCCCACATGGCCGATGGCGCGGCCGCCCACGAACACCTGGGCGCAGCGGCCCGGGTGCATGGCCGGGTGCTCGGCGGGCCGGAACTCGGCCGCCAGCGGCGCCAGCAGCGCCTCGACGTCGCCCTTCACATCGAAGAAGTCGGCATTGCGCTCGGCCTCGCCCCATTGCAGCTGGTCTGCCGGGCCATAGGCCAGGCCGGCCACGCGCATGGGCTGATCGAAGCCCTGCACCGTGGTGTCGCTGCTTGGCACCGAGGCATCGCGCAGGAACACGCGGCCCAGCTCGAATGCGCGCACCCGGCCGGCCTTGCGGTCCGCGTTGAACTTCAGCACCTGCAGCAGCGAGCCCAGCAGCGACGAGCGCATCACGCTCAGCTGGCTGGCGATGGGGTTGAGCAGCTTGATCGGGTTGGGGTTGCCGGCCAGCTCGTGCTCCCAGCGCTCTTCGACAAAGCTGAAGTTGATGGTTTCCTGGTAGCCCAGCCCGGCCAGCGCGCGGCGCACCGCGAACTGGCTGCGGCGGCTTTCCGCGCGCAGCTTGGGCGTGATGGGCGCCAGCGGCGGCGTGGTGGGCAGCTGGTCGTAGCCGATGATGCGGATGACCTCTTCGATCAGATCTTCCTCTATCGCCAGATCGAAGCGGTAGCTCGGCGGCGTGACGGTGATGACGCCATCGCCCTCGGTGAGCGACAGGCCCAGGCTGCGCAGCGCATCCACGCATTGCTGCTGGCTCACGCACATGCCGATGACCTTGCTCGCGCGCGCCACGCGCAGTGCGACGGGCTGGATCGCCGGCAGGTTCGGCTGCTGGTCGGTGACCGGGCCGCACTGGGTCTGGGGCGTGCCGCAGATCTGCAGCACCAGCGCGGTGATGCGCTCGATGTGCTCCACGGTGAGCTGCGGGTCCACGCCGCGCTCAAAACGGTGGCCGGCGTCGGTCGAGAAATTGTAGCGGCGCGAGCGGCCGGCGATCGCCTTGGGCCACCAGAAGGCGGCTTCGATGTAGATGTTTTGCGTGGCATCGGACACGGCGGTGGCGTCGCCGCCCATGATGCCGGCCAGCGACTCGACCTCGCGCTCGTCGGCGATCACGCCCACCTGCTCATCGACGCTGACGGTGTTGCCATTGAGCAGCTTGAGCTGCTCGCCGGGCTTGCCCCAGCGCACCTGCAGGCCGCCGTGGATCTTGTCGAGGTCGAAGATGTGCGACGGACGGCCCAGCTCGAACATCACGTAGTTCGAGATGTCGACCAGCGGCGAGACGCTGCGCTGGCCGCAGCGGGCCAGGCGGTCGACCATCCATTGCGGTGTGGCCACCTGGGTGTTCACGCCGCGCACGATGCGGCCCGAAAACCGGCCGCACAGCTCGGGCGCATCGATGCGCACCGGCAGCTGCTCCTGCAGCTGCACCGCGTTGGCGGGAAAGCCCAGCGCCTTGAGCGGCGCGCCGGTCAAGGCCGACACCTCGCGCGCCACGCCGTACACGGAGAGGCAGTGCGCCAGGTCGGGCGTGAGCTTGAGCGTGAACAGCGTGTCGTCCAGATTCAGGTATTCGCGGATGTTCCGGCCCAGCGGCGCGTCGGCAGGCAGCTCCAGCAGGCCGCCGTGGTCGTCGGCGATCTTCAGCTCCTTGGCCGAACACAGCATGCCGTGGCTTTCCACGCCGCGCAGCTTGCCGATCTTGATCTTGAAGGGCTTGCCGTCTTCACCGGGCGGCAGCTCGGCGCCCACGGTGGCGCAAGGCACCTTGATGCCGACGCGGGCGTTGGGCGCGCCGCAGACGATGTTCAGCAGCGCGGGGCCGCCCACATCGACCTGGCACACGCGCAGGCGGTCGGCGTCGGGGTGCTGCACCGCCTCCTTGATCTCGCCGACCACGATGCCGCTGAACGGCGGCGCCACCGGCTGGGTCTCTTCCACCTCCAGGCCAGCCATGGTCAGCACCTCGGCCAGCTGCGCCGTGGAGATTGCGGGGTTGCAGAATTCGCGCAACCAGGATTCGGGGAATTGCATAGTCAGGTTCTCGGGCGTTCGTGCGGATGTTCGTGCGTGTTCTTGGGGCGCATGGCATTCAAAAAAGAGAGCTATCAGCGCTTTCTATTGCTTGTTTTCAGATATAAAACTATTTGAATTCTTTTCTATACAAGCGCTAGCAGCTCACTTTTTTGCATTACTGAAATTGCGACAGAAAGCGCATGTCGCCATCGAAGAACAGGCGCAGATCGTTCACGCCATAGCGCAGCATGGTCAGGCGGTCCGGCCCCATGCCGAAGGCAAAGCCAATGTACTTCTCGGGATCGAGCCCCATGTTGCGCACCACGTTGGGGTGCACCTGGCCCGAGCCCGACACCTCCAGCCAGCGGCCGGCCAGCGGCCCGCTCTGGAACTGGATATCGATCTCGGCCGACGGCTCGGTGAACGGGAAGAAGCTGGGGCGAAAGCGCAGCACCAGGTCGTCCTGCTCGAAGAAGGTCTTGCAGAAATCGGTGAACACCACCTTCAGGTCCTTGAAGCTCACGTTCTCGCCGATCCACAGGCCTTCGCACTGGTGGAACATCGGCGAGTGCGTGGCATCGCTGTCGACGCGGTAGGTGCGGCCCGGCGCGATCACGCGGATCTCGGGCATGGGCTGGCCGGCGTCGATCAGGTGGCGGTACTTCTTGACGTGCTGCACCGCATAGCGCACCTGCATCGGGCTGGTGTGGGTGCGCAGCAGGTTGGGCGCCTGCTCAGTGCCGCCTTCGACGTAGAAGGTATCGTGCATGGAGCGCGCGGGATGGTCTTCCGGCGTGTTCAGCGCGGTGAAGTTGAACCAGTCGGATTCGATCTCGGGACCCTCGGCCACATCGAAGCCCATGGAGCCGAAGATCTGCTCGATGCGCTCCAGCGACAGCGACACCGGGTGCAGGCCGCCCGCGCCGCGGCGGCGGCCCGGCATGCTCACATCCAGCACCTCGGCCTTGAGGTGGGCCTCGAGCTCGGCATCGGCCAGCGCCTGGCGGCGGGCGTTCAGCGCGGCCTCGATGGCCTGCTTGGCCTGGTTGATGGCCGCGCCGCGAGATTTTTTCTCTTCCACGGAAAGCTGCGCCATGCCCTTCATCAGCTCGGTCACGCGGCCCGATTTGCCGAGAAACTGCGCCTTGGCGTTTTCCAGCGCCGCCGGGGTCTGCGCCTGCGCGAACGCCTCGGCAGCGTTTTGAACCAGAGAATCCAACTCGTTCATATCGACTCTTTATCGATTCTTGAAATAAAACATGGGCTAGCGCCTTTTCAAGCCCTAGCCCATGTTGATTGTGCTCCAGCGGCTACCGCCCGGGCAGCAGCCGCCGATCGTGAACTCAGGCAGCCAGCTTGGCCTTCACTTGTTCAACGATGCTGCCGAAGGCAGCCTTGTCGTGCACCGCGAGGTCGGCCAGCATCTTGCGGTCGATCTCGATGGCGGCCTTCTTCAGGCCGTTGGCGAACTGGCTGTAGGTCAGGCCCAGTTCACGGGCTGCGGCATTGATACGGGCGATCCACAGTTGGCGGAACACACGCTTCTTGGTGCGGCGGTCACGGTAGGCGTATTGGCCGGCCTTCATCACCGCCTGCTTGGCGATGCGGAAGACGTTGCCGCGGCGGCCGCGGAAGCCCTTGGCCAGTTTCAGAACCTTCTTGTGACGGGCACGTGCCGTTACACCACGTTTGACGCGAGGCATGAGTTTTCTCCTTGTTCGTCAGTATTACAGGCCAGCCGACGGCAGCATCTGCGCGATGTGACCCATGTTGGTCTCATGCACAGCAACCGCACCGCGCAGGTGACGCTTGTTCTTGGTGGTCTTCTTGGTCAGGATGTGACGCTTGAAAGCTTGGCCGCGCTTGACGGTGCCACCGGGACGAACGCGAAAACGCTTCTTCGCGCTGCTCTTGGTCTTCATTTTGGGCATGTTCATGCTCCTTATGATTTGTGCTCGCGAGGCGTTCGGCCAACCTGGCTGAACTTGAATGGGCCCCGAGCCACTTTTGCAGGCGGACACCAAGGCGGCGCCCACCGAAAAACCGAAAGCGGCCAAAGCCGCTTGTCGGAACTCGCTATTCTAACCGGATATTCAGTTCGCTGCCACCGGCGCCGCGCTGGCGTCGGCTGCCTTGGCGGGCGCAACCTTCTTGCGCGCCGGCGCGATCATCATGATCATCTGGCGGCCTTCGAGCTTGGGGAACTGCTCCACCTGGATGGTGTCAGCCAGCTCGTCGCGGATGCGGTTGAGCAGATCCAGGCCCAGATTCTGGTGCGTGATCTCGCGGCCGCGAAAGCGCAGCGTGACCTTGACCTTGTCGCCCTCTGCCAGGAAGCGGCGGATGTTGCGCATCTTCACGTTGTAGTCGCCGTCATCCGTGCCGGGGCGGAATTTCACTTCCTTGATCTCGATCACGGTCTGCTTCGCCTTGGCCTCGGCCGCCTTCTTCTGCTCCAGGTACTTGAACTTGCCGTAGTCCATCAGGCGCACCACCGGCGGATTCGCGGTGGCGGCGATTTCGACCAGGTCAACATCCAGCTCACCCGCCATGCGCAGGGCTTCCTGCAGGCTCACGATGCCCATGGGCTCGTTGTTGGGACCGGAGAGGCGCACTTCGGGCGCCTGGATCTCACGGTTCAGACGGTGCTTGCGCTCTTCACGGTGGCGGCGATCACGAAATTCAGTAGCTATGGCTTTCACCCTAAAAATAAAAAAGCTACGACAGCGTAGCTGCTAGGCAAGCAGGCACGCTGTCCAAAGCGAGGCGGGAAGACTTAGGCTTTGGAGGCGATGTCCCGGGAGATCAATTCGACGAACTCCCCTACCGACATCACGCCGAGGTCTTTGCCACCCCGGGCGCGCACTGCCACGGCACCAGCTGCCTTCTCCTTGTCGCCGGCGACGAGGATGTAGGGCAGCTTTTGCAACGAATGCTCCCGTATTTTATACGTAATCTTTTCATTACGCAGATCGGTGACCACCCTCAGCTCCTCGTGGGGCAGGGCTTTTCGCAGCTGGGCGGCCACTTGCTTCACGTAGTCGGCCTGCGCATCGGTGATGTTCAGGATCGCCACCTGGGTGGGTGCCAGCCAGGCCGGCAGCGCGCCGGAATGGTGCTCGATCAGGATGCCGATGAAACGCTCCAGGCTGCCCAGGATGGCGCGGTGCAGCATGATCGGGCGGTGGCGCGAGCCGTCTTCGCCGACGAATTCGGCATCCAGCCGCTCGGACAGGTTCGGGTCCACCTGGATGGTGCCGCACTGCCACTGGCGACCGAGCGCATCGCGCAGCGTGTACTCGATCTTGGGGCCGTAAAAAGCCCCTTCACCCGGCAGGTATTCGAACTCGCAGCCCGAGGCGCGCAGGCCCTCGGCCAGCGCGGCTTCGGCCTTGTCCCAGCTTTCATCGGTGCCGATGCGCTTTTCCGGGCGGGTCGAGAGCTTGTACAGGATGTCGGTGAAACCGAAGTCCTGGTAGACCTTTTGCAGCAAGGTGGTGAAGGCCTGCACCTCGGCCTGGATCATGTCCTCGGTGCAAAAGATGTGGCCGTCGTCCTGCGTGAAGCCGCGCACGCGCATGATGCCGTGCAGGCCGCCAGTGGGCTCGTTGCGGTGGCAGGCACCGAACTCGCCATAACGCAGCGGCAGGTCGCGGTAGCTCTTGATGCCCTGCTTGAAGATCAGGATATGGCCGGGGCAGTTCATCGGCTTGAGCGCGTATTCGCGCTTTTCCGACTCGGTGGTGAACATGTTCTCGCGGTACTTGTCCCAGTGGCCGGTCTTCTCCCACAGGCCCTTGTCCAGGATCTGCGGGCCCTTGACCTCCAGGTAGCCGTTGTCGCGGTACACGCGGCGCATGTACTGCTCCACCTGCTGCCAGATGGCCCAGCCCTTGGGGTGCCAGAACACGGTGCCGGGCGAGTGCTCGTCGATGTGGAACAGATCGAGCTCGCGGCCAAGCCTGCGGTGGTCGCGCTTCTCGGCCTCCTCCAGCATGGTCAGGTATTGCTGCAGCTCGTCCTTGCTGGCCCAGGCGGTGCCATAGATGCGCTGCAGCATCTCGTTGCGGTGGTCGCCGCGCCAGTAGGCACCGGCCACCTTCATGAGCTTGAAGAAGCGGAGCTTGCCGGTGCTGGGCACGTGCGGGCCGCGGCACAGGTCTTCGAAGCTGCCCTCGCGGTACAGGCTGACCTCTTCGTTGCTCGGGATGCTGGCGATGATCTCGGCCTTGTAGTCCTCGCCGATACCCTTGAAGTAGGCCACCGCCTCGTCGCGCGGCAGCACGCGGCGCACCACCGGCTCGTCCTTGGCGGCCAGCTCGGCCATCTTCTTCTCGATGGCGGCCAGGTCCTCGGGCGTGAACGGGCGCTTGTAGGCGAAGTCGTAGTAGAAGCCGTTCTCGATCACCGGGCCGATGGTGACCTGCGCCTCGGGAAAGAGCTCCTTGACCGCATAGGCCAGCAGGTGGGCGGTGGAGTGGCGGATCACCTCCAGCCCGTCGGCGTCCTTGGCGGTGACGATGGACAGCGGCGCGTCTTCGCTGATGAGGTAGCTGGTGTCCACCACCTTGGCCGCATCGCCGCGGCCGATCTTGCCGGCGAGCGCCGCCTTGGCCAGGCCGGCGCCGATCGATGCGGCCACCTCGGCCACGGTGACCGGGCCGGGATAGTCGCGCTGGGAGCCATCGGGGAGGGTAATCTGAACCATTTCTTTATCCTGTTGCTATCTTGAATCTGCAAAACCGCACCGGCCAAAAACACAAAGCGCGGAACCAGTCCGCGCTTTGCTCAAGTGAGAGGGAAATTTAAAGCGTGCAGGCGCGAACCTTCGGCCTCAGCGGCCGGACATCCCTGGGGTGCCAGTCGTTCGCGGTGTCATAACCCGTGCTGCCTTTCTCGCTCTTGTGGGGGTGTTGTGGGGTGCTATGGAAATTGGTAAACATCGTTATTTTCCCATATCCGGCGCCGTGCTGCGCTTTCAGGGGCTTGGGCAGGGGCGACAATGGCTGCCGGACCCGACAAAAAACCACTCTTCGCCCATGCGCCGCAGCCCCCGCTCGCAACCATTGCGCCCCACCTGGCCCGCCCTGCTGCTGGCCGCGCTGCTGGCGGCCGGCTGCAGCAGCACGCCGGCGCCGCACGGCAAGCTGCCCGAGCACGACATGGAGGGCAAGGAATGGGGCCAGTCCGACGTCAACCGCGTGGCCACGCTGGGCATGCAGGCCAATCTGCAAAGCCTGTACCGGCTGATGGAAAAGCTCTACCGCCGCAATCCGCAGGAATGGAAAAAAGGCGGCTTCGCCAGCCGCGACGAGGCAATGAAGGCAGTGCGCAGCGCCATCGAGGCCGGCCAGCCCTGGCCGGAACTGTTGGATCAGCGCGACATCCAGGGCATGAGCATGTCGCTGGCGCCGCAGTTCGCCGGCGACCGCGTCGCCGCCTTTATCTACTCCACCGCCGACATGCTGATCACCGCGCATGGCGGACGCACCACCTTCTACCTGATTCACGGGCTGGACGCCCAGGCGCTGTACAACGCCGGGCGCAACCTCGAGATCGCGAACTGGATGCTCACGCACCGCACCCAGCCCAATGGCCAGCCGCTGCTGCTGACCAACGAGATCACGCCGCAGGACCGCAACCTGAGCTTCGAGCGCGAGTTCGGCAAGATGATCGCCCGCGTCGACCTTCTGGCCGAGGTGGTGTCCGAGAAATACCGCCGCGCGGTGATCGGCTATGTGCAGAACCTGGCGGGCGGCACCTTCCTGCAGTTCCTGCCGGTGCAGGCCATCGCGCACTAGCCGGGCACTAGCCAGGCATCAGCCAAATACGCAAAAAAATGCGGCCACGAAGGCCGCATTTTTGTCATGCCGGGCGCGCCGGGATCAGTGGAACTGCTCTTCCTCGGTGGAGCCGGTCAGCGCCTTCACGCTGGAGGAGCCGCCCTGGATCACGGTGGTCACGTCGTCGAAGTAGCCTGCGCCCACTTCCTGCTGGTGCGACACGAAGGTGTAGCCTTGCTCGCGGGCCGCGAATTCGGGCTCCTGGATCATCTCCACATAGTGGCGCATACCTTCGCCGCCAGCGTATGCATGGGCAAACTTGAAGGTGTTGTACCAGTTGCTGTGGATACCGGCCAGCGTGATGAACTGGTACTTGTAGCCCAGCGCGGACAAGTCTTCCTGGAACGAGGCGATCTGCTTGTCGTCCAGATTCTTGCGCCAGTTGAACGAGGGCGAGCAGTTGTACGACAGCAGCTTGCCAGGGCAGGCGGCATGCACGGCCTGGGCGAATTCGCGGGCGAAGCCGATGTCCGGCACGCCGGTCTCGCACCACACCAGATCGGCATAGGGCGCGTAGGCCACGCCGCGGCTGATGGCCTGCTCCAGGCCATTCTTCACGCGGTAGAAGCCTTCTTGCGTGCGCTCGCCGGTCAGGAAAGGCTTGTCGTTGGCGTCATGGTCGCTGGTGATCAGGTTGGCTGCCTCGGCATCGGTGCGGGCCAGCACGATGGTGGGCACGCCCATCACGTCGGCGGCGAAGCGCGCGGCGATCAGCTTCTCGCAGGCTTCCTGCGTGGGCACCAGCACCTTGCCGCCCATGTGGCCGCACTTCTTCACAGCGGCCAGCTGGTCCTCGAAGTGCACGCCGGCAGCGCCCGAGGCGATCATGTTCTTCATCAGCTCGAAGGCGTTCAGCACGCCGCCGAAACCGGCTTCCGCATCGGCCACGATGGGCAGGAAGTAGTCGATGAACTCCTTGTCGCCGGGGTTCACGCCGCGGCCCCACTGGATTTCGTCGGCACGCTTGAAGGTGTTGTTGATGCGGCGCACCATGGTCGGCACCGAGTCATAGGCGTACAGCGACTGGTCGGGGTACATGGTTTCGCTGGTGTTGCCGTCGGCTGCCACCTGCCAGCCCGACAGGTACACCGCCTCCAGGCCCGCCTTGGCCTGCTGCATGGCCTGGCCGGCGGTGATCGCGCCGAAGGCGTTCACATAGCCCTTCTTGGCGCCGCCGTTGATCTTCTCCCACAGCTTTTCGGCGCCGCGCTGCGCCAACGTGTACTCAGGCTGCAGGCTGCCGCGCAGGCGCACCACGTCGGCCGCGCTGTAGCCGCGCTTGACGCCCTTCCAGCGAGGGTTTTGCGCCCAGTCCTTTTCAAGGGCTGCAATCTGTTGTTCACGGCTGAGTTGCTCTTTGATCGATTGAGGCATATGGAACTCCTGTGGGTGATACGAAACTTGCTGGGAACATCGCTGCGGTGCAGCGCTTGTCCTTGGGCTCTACTGTAGCCGGGTTGGCCGCGCATTCTTTGTCTTATGTCTTATATAAGACTAAATTTTTATTATTTAAAATCAATGATATAAAAACAAAATACTGCAATATGAAAATCATTTTCTCATATTGAGAAAATTTGCGGCGATGCAACAATGTCATTTCCCACAATGCGGATTTCATTTTTCCATCATGAGAACACCGCCCATCATCGCATGCCGGCGCGGCAAGCCCTACACTCTGGCTCGGCCATGACCGCCATGCGCGGCGCGCCCTTTTCCATGACCCCTCCTTCCCGGCCGGTGGCCTACCTCTTCCTGGCCCTCAGCATGTCGCTGGTGGGCTGCTATGTGGCGCTGTCCAAGCCGCTGGCGGCGGCACTGCCGGTGCTGCTGCTGGCCTGGATGCGTTTTGGCATCGGCGTGGTCGGCATGGCGCGCTGGCTCAAGCGCCCCGCCGGCGAGGCGCCGCTGACGCGGCAGGCCCGCGGCCTGCTGTTCCTGGAATCGTTCTTCGGCAACTTCCTGTTCACCATCTGCATGATCACCGGCGTGAGCATGACAGGCGCGGTGGCGGCCAGCGTGACCATGTCGGCCATTCCCGCCGCGATCGCGCTGCTGAGCTGGCTGCTGCTCAAGGAACGCATATCGGCGCGCATAGCGCTGGCGATCGGGCTGGCCGTGCTCGGCATTGCGCTGTTCGCGCTGGCCAAGCCCGGCAACCATGGCGCACCGGCCGACGGCACCGCGCACCAGGGCAGCGCCCTGGGCCAGCTGCTGCTGGTTGCCGCGGTGCTGTGCGAGGCCAGCTATGCCGTCATCGGCAAGAAGCTGACCGCCAGCGTCAGCCCCAAGCGGATCGCCGCGCTGATCAACCTCTGGGGTTTCGTGCTGACCACGCCGTTCGGCCTGTACCTGGCCTGGCATTTCGACTTCGCGGCGGTCGCGCCGCCGCTGTGGCTGCTGCTGCTGTTCTATTCGCTGGCCGCCTGCATATGGAGCGTGTGGCTATGGATGACCGGCCTGCGCTCGGTACCGGCCGCGCAAAGCGGCATCTTCACCGTGATGCTGCCCATCAGCACCGCGCTGGTGGGCGTGGCGGTGCTGGGCGAATCGCTCAACCGCTACCAGCTGCTGGCCTTCGGCATTGCGCTGTCCAGCCTGGTGCTGGCCACGCTGCCATTGCAGTGGCTGCAGCGCCGCCCCTGATCAGAGCAGCGGCTTGCGGCTGACCACCATGCCGTCGGCATCGGCGTAGAGCCAGTCGCCGGGGTGGATCCACAGCCCCTGGATCTGCACCGGCACATCGCGCAGCCCCACGCCGCGCTTTTCTGTGGGCAGCGGCATCAGCCCGAGTGCGCGGATGCCGATGTCGCAGGCCTGCAGCTCGGCCACGTCGCGCACGCAGCCGTTGACCACGATGCCGCTCCAGCCGTTTTTCACCGCCGACACCGCGATGTTGCCGCCCACCAGCGCGCGGCGCAGCGAGCCGCCCCCATCCACCACCAGCACCCGCCCCTCGCCGGGCGTGGCCAGGGCCTCGCGCACGCGGGAATTGTCCTCGTGGCACTGCACCGTGCTCACCGGCCCGCAGAAGGCACTGCGCAGGCCCCAGTGCAGGAACAGTGGCGGCAACGCCTGGAAATCGGGGCCCACCTGGGCCAGCTGGGCATCGCAAAGATCGCAGGTGCTGAAATTCGCAGCGGTGTTCGGGCTCGTCATGCGGTACTCCTCGGTAACGGTGCCGCAGATCATAGGGGCAAAGCACCACAGGCAGCGGGGATACGCCGCCCGCCCGCCACAGCGGCGCCTGGCGCATAGTCAGCGGCAAACCACGGATAAGAATCAATAGCTTGCAACCCGCTTTCGGGCGCTGCCATCCGACAACAATGGTTATCAGGCCGCCAGGCGCAACATTTCGAGGGAAAAAAAACGCCGCCCCTCCTTGGAAACCCTGGTATTTGACGGTAGCATGCGTTCACCCAAGCGGAGGGACCTCCACCTGGCGAGACAACTGTTCACAAGGAATCTGACCTATGGCAACTGCATCCAAGACCACTGCTCCCGCTAAAAAGCGCACCCCGAACGCCGCCTTCATGAAGCCGCTGACCCCCAGCCCCGCGCTGGCAGCCGTGGTCGGCTCTGCGCCACTGCCCCGCACCGAGATCATCAGCAAGCTGTGGACCTACATCAAGGCCCACAACCTGCAGGACGCCGCCAACAAGCGCATGATCAACGCCGACGCCAAGCTCAAGGAAGTCTTCGGCAAGCCCCAGGTCTCGATGTTCGAGATGGCCGGCCTGATCGGTAAGCACGTCAAGTAAGCTTCGAGCAAGCCGCGGCGCGCATAGTGCCGCAGGCGCCGCTCCCCTGCAGCTGGCTGATGCCAGCTTTTTTTATGGCCGCACGGCCAGGTTTGTTGCGGAATTGCGTCAAATCAAACGCGAATTGTTATCACTTCGCTTATGATTGCAACCGCACAATGACCATCACCCAAGGCCGCCTGGCTTTCAGCCAGGCGGCCTGTGCACTCATAGACCCCGCAACCCCAGCGCACCTTCGGCGAATTTCCATCCTTCGAGCACCGCAGCCCATTGCGCACAGGGGCCGATTGCCGGTATCGCCCACGGAGTTCCAGCCCCAAGCGGGACTCCATTTTGATAGCTGCTCGCGCTTGCCCAGCCTCACACCTGGTATAGATTTCATAGAAATCCCATATGCACCAAGCGCGAGCAGCTCCTTTTTCCGGAGTACCGCGGCCACCGCCTTTGCTCTGCCAGCGCATCGCGCCAGGCAGGTTGCCAGTACTCGCTGGGTTTCAATAGCCCAGATCGCAAGATAGCTATTGCAAATGCGAAAAATTCTTATTTATAATGGCGGCATCGTAATTCACCAGCCAGCCAACGCTGCTTGACCCGCCATGATCGTCTGTGTCTGCCGCCGTGTCTCTGACCGCGAGATTGCACGCCACGCGCATGCCGGGATGACGTTCGACGAAATCCAGTTCGAGCTGGGCGTAGGCCTGCAGTGCGGATGCTGCGAGGGCTGTGCCCGCGACGTGGTCGAACAATGCAGCGCATCGCGCCCGGTGGCCGCCTTGCACAACGAGGCCCAGGCCACTCAGCAGCCGATCCAGCTTGCCAAAGTCATCACTGAAAGCAAAGCATGGAACTCTTCGTCGCGCTTGTTGGCAGCCTGATCATGGTGGCCGTTTCCGCCTGGTGGATATTTCAAAAATAAGCCAAGGATGCCGTTTACGGACGAAGGAATCGCTCCTTCGCTCCCATCTTCCCCATGTCCCAACTTGATCGTTTTGCCCCGCAGGACACTGCCGGTCGCAATCTGGCTGTCGCCGCCTCGGTGCTGACGCTCCATGTGGCCGGCCTCTGGGCCCTGCAATCGGGCCTGCTCAAAAGCAACGCGACTCAGCTGCCACAGCCCAAGCCAGTGATGGTGGAGCTGATTGCGCCCGAGCCGCCCAAGCTGGAGCCGCCACCGCCGCCGCCAGCCCCCAAACCGCCGAAGCCGCAGCCTGCGCCGCCCAAGCCGGAGCCCAAGCGCACGCCGCCACCGCCCAGGCCCGTGGCGGTCGCCAAGGCGCCGCCCGCGCCGAGCGCGCCCGTGGGCGTGACCGAGCCGCAGCCGCCCGCACCG
>NZ_JBMDII010000030.1:0-60028 GCF_057808605.1 Comamonas sp. FG99 | reverse complement strand
TCAAAACAAGGCTCCATGCTTGCCCGCTACGCTCGGGCTCCTGAGGGGCTCATGCCGTTCACTGGCTTAAGTGAACGGCATTACTCCGAGAGGGGCGCTTTTTATCTTGGGGCGGCCCGGTGATAAAAAGAGAGCTGCCAGCGCTTATGGATGTTTGTTTCCAGATGGTTTTATATCTGAAAACAAGATATACCGGGCGCAAGCAGCTATCAATTTATAGGCGACCTGGGCTGCTTGGGCTACAGCGTCCGCAACACCGCGCGCGCCGCTTCCAGCGTGCGGCCGATGTCGGCCTCGCTGTGCGCGGCGCTCACGAAGCCGGCCTCGTACAGCGCCGGCGCGAAGTAGTGGCCGCGCTCCAGCATGCCGTGGAAGAAGCGGTTGAACACCTGGCCGTCGGTCTTCATCACCTCGGCATAGTGGTTTGGCAGCTGCGGCAGGAAGTAAAAGCCGAACAGCCCGCCCTGGTGGTCGACGCTGAAGGGCAGGCCGGCGGCGTCGGCCTCGGCCTTGAGGCCGGCCATCAGCTGGCCGGTGCGCGCATGCAGCGCGTCGTGGAAGCCCGGTTGGCTGATCAGCTCCAGCGTCTTGAGGCCGCAGGCGGTGGCGATCGGGTTGCCCGACAGCGTGCCGGCCTGGTACACCGGGCCCAGCGGCGAGAGCTTTTGCATGATCTCGCGCCGCCCGCCAAAGGCCGCCATCGGCATGCCGCCGCCGATCACCTTGCCCAGCACGGTGATGTCGGGCGCAAAGCCCTCGATCTGCTGCGCATACAGGCTTTGCGCGCCGCCCAGCGCCACGCGAAAGCCGGTCATCACCTCGTCGTAGACCAGCAGCGCGCCGTGCTCGCGCGTGAGCTCGCGGATGCGGCGGGTGAAGGGCACGCTGGCGCGCACGAAGTTCATGTTGCCGGCGATGGGCTCCATGATCACGCAGGCGATGTCCGCGCCGTGCAGCGCAAAGGCCTCTTCGAGCTGGGCCAGGTCGTTGTACTCCAGCACCAGCGTGTCCTTGACCACGTCGGCCGGCACGCCGGCGCTCGACGAGGTGCCGAAGGTGGCCAGGCCCGAGCCGGCCTTGACCAGCAGCGAATCCGCATGGCCGTGGTAGCAGCCGTTGAACTTGATGATCTTGCTGCGCTCGGTGTAGCCGCGCGCCAGGCGCAGCGCGCTCATGCCGGCCTCGGTGCCGGAGCTGACCAGGCGCACCATGTCCATCGACGGCACCAGCGCCAGGATGCGCTCGGCCAGCGCGATCTCGCGCTCGGTGGGCGCGCCGAAGGAAAAGCCCTCGGCGATCGCGCGCTGCACCGCATCCACCACCTCGGGGTGGCCGTGGCCCAGGATCATCGGGCCCCAGGAGCCGATGTAGTCCACATACTGCTGCGCATTGGCGTCCCACAGGTAGGCGCCCTGCGCGCGCGCTATGAAGCGTGGCGTGCCGCCCACCGCATTGAAGGCGCGCACCGGCGAATTCACCCCGCCGGGGATGACCTGGCGGGCGCGTTCGAACAAGGAGGCATTGGCGTCGTTGGAGGCTGTCATGGTGGGGAATACTGAATGAAAAGGGACGGAAAGGACTCAGCGCTGCGGCCCGCTCTCGGCGGGTTCGGCGGGTTCGCCGCCTGTGGCGCTGTCGTCTTCATCATCATCGTCGTCGTCTGGCTGTATCCAGAACAGCCGGTCGGGAATCGTCTTGCCCATGCCGGGGCGTATGCCGCCTTCCAGGCATTTGTCGAGGTAGGCCAGCGCCTCGGCGGTGGCGTCGCTCAGGCTGGTCTCGGCGGCCAGCAGCGCCGCCAGCGCGGCCGACAAGGTGTCGCCCGCGCCGATGAACTCGGTCTCGAACAGCTCGAACTCGCCGTTGCCGTAGATCGTGTCCGCCGACACCAGCGCGTTCTCCACATGCTGCGGATGCGAGGGAATGCCGGTCACCAGTACGAAGGGCACGTCCTTCTCGGCCGCGGCCCGGGCGATGTCGCGCGGCGTGGGCGGGTGGGCGCTGTCGCGGTCGGGCAGCAGCCAGCGCCACAGCAGGCCGTACGAGCCCACCAGCACCGTGGCCTGCGGCAGCACGATCTCGTGGTAGGCGTCGAGGTAGTCGTCGATCAGCGCCGGATCCCACCACGACATGCTCGGCATGTAGGCGACCACCGGCAGATCGGGATAGTCGTTCGACAGCTCGGCGCAGGCGCGGATATTGGCCAGCGAGCCGAGGAAGCCCAGCTTGATGGCCCGCACCGGAATGTCCTGCAGCACGGCGCGCGCCTGCTGCTGCACCGCCTCGTCGCTGAGCGCAAAGAAGTCCTCCATGTCGAGGGTGTCGCGCACATAGGTGCCGGTGGCCACCGGGCAGCAGTGCCCGCCCATGGAGGACACCACCAGGCTGTCGCAGGCGAGACCACCCGCGCCGCTGGGGTCGTTGGCATTGATGCACAGCACGCTCGCCGTCGCGGCCTGGGCTGAGGAGGAGGAAGACTCGGAGAACGTGCGTGGATTGGTCATGGGTGAGGGCGCAGACACGTTCCGGTGTACCCCGTACCGCCAGAGCTGCAGCCCCGAATGTTAAAGATATTGCAATCGTTGCATTCTAGGGGAAGGGACATTAAGCTGCGCAAAATTCGTAGCAAAACATACCGGGGCCGCGGCCGTGCCGGGGGAGGGAAAACTGTGCGCGCAACCATCAGCGTTCGGCATGAGGTGCAGCAGGCGCTCGCGGGCGCGGTCAGGGCGCTGCGCCGGCACCAGCACGCGCTGGAGTTCGCGCAGCCCGGGGAGCCGCAGGCGGCGGACCCCGCCGGCGCGCGCCTGGCCTGGCAGCAGCTGCACGCCGCCGTTGCGGCACTGGCCGGCCTGCCGCAGCCGGGCCGGCTCGCGCAGGCCATGGCGGCGGCGGTGCAGCGCCTGATGCGCGAGCCCCAGCTGTGCACCGCGCAGGCGGTGGTGGTGCTGGAGAAAGCCGCGGTCGCGCTGCTCCAGCAGCTGGAGCGGCTGGCCCAGGACCCTGGTGCCTCTTGCGTGCCGCTGTTTCCTCCATACCGCGATGTGCAGGCGCTGGCCGGCGCCGAGCGGGCCCATCCCGCCGAGCTGTGGGCCGCGCCGGCGCGGCAGGCCGAGCCCGCCATGTTCGCCACGCCTGGGGCCGTGGCGCTGGCGCTTGATGCCGCCACGCGCGCGCGCCTGGATGCCGCCATGCTGGCGGTGCTCAAGTCGGCCGATGCTGGCGCGGCTGGCGATCTGGCGGCCTTGTGCCTGGGCATTGCGCAAGGCCTGGAGCCGGCGGGGCTGCGCCTGTTCTGGCGGGTGGCCGCCGGTTTTTTCGAGGGCCTGGCCCATGGCCTGGTGCCGGCTGACATCCATGCCCGGCGCACCGCATCCCGGGTGCTGCTGCAGTATGTGGCGCAGGCCAAGGGGAGCGAGGCGGTCGATGCCGGCCTGCTGCACGAGCTCGATTTCTTCTGCGCGCTGGCCCGGCCCGAAGGCGGGGCCGGCGGCGTGAACTATGCCGAGGAGCACCCGGGCCGCTATGACCCGGCCGTGCTGTGGGGGCGCCAGGGGGGCGATGCACCCGGCGCCATCGCCGCGGCTGCCTCGATTGCCGCGCTGCCCACGGGCCTGGCGCAGCAGCTGGGGCTGGGCATCAGCCCGGCGCTGTACAACGCCTATCTGGGTCAGGCGGAAGAATGGTCGCGCGCGCTGGAGAAGGCGCTGCACGCCTGGGCCGGGCGGCCGGGGCACGGGCTGCCCGACGAGGCCATCGCCTGCGCGCGGTCGCTGGCCGGCAGCTCCGCGGCGCTGGGGTTCGGCCCGTTGTCGGAGCTGGCCCAGGCGCTGGCGCATGCGCTGGCCCAGGTGCAGCGCAGCGCGGCGCCGCAGCCGCGCTGGCCGGATACCCTGCAGGCGGCGGCTGCCGAGGTGCGCAAGCTGCTGCACCAGTTCGCCGCCGGCTTTCTGAAGCCGGCCAGCGCGGCCATGCTGCAGGAGTTGCGGGCGATCGCGGCCGATCCCGCGGCGGTGCGCCCGCCAGGGGCGGGCGGCCCGGCCCTGGCATATTTGGCGCGGACGGGACCGGATTCGCTGGCCAACAGCCTCTAAAATAAGACATGTCCGCGACCGACATCAGCAATCTCACGCACCATTTCTTGATCGCCATGCCTTCGCTGCAGGACGACATGTTCGGCCGCAGCGTCGTCTATGTCTGCGAGCACAGCGACAAGGGGGCGCTTGGCCTGGTCATCAACAAACCGGCGGCCATCACCTTGTCGCACCTGTTCGACAAGGTGGACATGGTGCTGCGCCGCGACGACTTGAAGGACGAACCCGTGCTGCAGGGCGGCCCGGTGCACATCGAGCGCGGCTTCGTGCTGCACGACCGCATCGCCATCGCGTCCAGCGACCCGCACGAGTCGGCCTATGCCTCCACGCTCGCCATTCCCGGCGGGCTGGAGATGACCACCTCGCGCGACGTGCTCGAAGCCCTGTCCACCGGCGCCGGGCCCGGCCGGGTGCTGGTGACGCTGGGCTATGCCTCGTGGAGCGAAGGCCAGCTCGAATCGGAAATCTCCGAGAACGCCTGGCTGACCGTCGATGCCGACACCAGCGTCCTCTTCGACACCCCGGTGGAGCAGCGCTACGACCGCGCGCTGGGCCTGCTGGGTGTCGAGGCCTGGATGCTGTCGTCCGACGTGGGTCGCGCCTGAACATCATGAAGCACCTCCTGAGCCGCTGCGGGGCGGGCGCCTGGGCTGTGGGGCGAGTTGAGCGTTGATATGACGACTTCCGAAACCGGTTTTTCTTCGGCCCAGACCTTCGTGGCCTTCGATCTGGGGCTCAAGCGCACCGGCGCGGCCTACGGCACGCGCATGCTGGGCACCGCGCGGCCGCTGCCCACCATCCGCGCCGAAGGCAATGCGCGCTTTGCCTGGGTCGACAAATACCTGGCCGAATGGCAGCCCGACGCCCTCGTGGTCGGCGTGCCCTACCACCCCGACGGCGCGCCGCACGAGAACACCGCGCGCGCACAGCGCTTCGCGCGCCAGCTGCGCGGGCGCTACGGCCTGCCGGTGTTCGAGGTGGACGAGCGCTACAGCACCACCGAGGCGCTGTCGCAGGGCGCGAGGGATGCCGATGCCGCGTCGGCCTGCATCATCCTCGAGCAGCACCTGCGCGCGCTCGCGCAGCCCGGGGCGGCGCCATCTTGAGCCGGGTGCTGCGTGCGGTGGTCGGGGTGGGGCGCCTGGCGCGCCTGGGCCTGCATATATTGCGCGGGTTGTGGACGATCTACACCCGCTTCGGCGGCTGGGGCCATGGCGAGCGCAACCGCGCGATCGAGCAATGGGCCGCCCAGCTGCTGCGCTGCTGCGGCGTCGAGCTCAAGCTGCTGGGCCGGCCGCCGCAGGCGGGGCCGGCGCTGCTGGTAGCCAACCACTTGTCGTGGCTCGATATTCCGCTGATGCATGCCTGCCGGCATGTGCGCTTCGTCTCCAAGTCCGACGTCAGGCAGTGGCCGCTGGTGGGCACGCTGGCCAGCGCGGGCGGCACCCTGTACATCGAGCGCAGCTCACGGCGCGACGCGATGCGCACGGTGGAGCGCATGGCGCAGGCGCTGCGCGCGGGCGATCTGGTGGCGATCTTTCCCGAGGGCACGACCGGCGACGGGCGCAAGCTGCTGCCCTTCCATGCCAATTTGCTGCAGGCGGCGATCGATGCCGGTGCGCCCATCCAGCCGGTGGGCCTGTGCTTCTACGACCGGGCCAGCGGCGAGCCCAGCTACGCGCCCAGCTATGTCGGCGACGAGACGCTGCTGGGCTCCATCTGGCGCACGCTGACCGCGCCGCCGCTGGTCGCCCAGCTGCACTATGGCGAGCCCGAGCATGCCGACGGCCGCGACCGGCGCGCCTGGGGCCACCACCTGCACCGCCGCGTCGACAAGCTGTGGCGCAGCCGCTGAGGCCAATTTAGTTCAAAAGAACAACAGCTGCCTGGGCTGGGCGCGCACGCCCAGCTGCTCGCCCAGCGCATGCGCCTGCCCGCTCGCCACCTGCGCGTAGACGGTATGGCCCGAGGGCAGCTCCAGCGTGTACAAGGTATTGGCGCCGCGAAAAGCCTTGCGCAGCAGCCGCGCCTGCGTGGGCGCGGCGGCATCGCAGACCACGTCGCTGGCGCGCAGCAGCAGCTCGCAGCTGCCGGCGCGCGGCGCTGCCTCGCCGCCAGCGGCGGCCGGCGCATGCAGCGGGCCCAGCGGCGTCTGCACGGTATAGCCGCCCGGTCCGGGCACCACGGTGGCGGGCACGAAGGCGCCGTGGCCGATGAAGTCGGCCACGAAGCGCGAGGCCGGCCGCTGGTAGAGCGTGGCGGCATCGGCCCACTGGTGCAGCTGGCCGTCCTGCATCACGCCGATCGCATCGCCGATGGCAAAGGCCTCCAGCTGGTCGTGGGTGACGAAGAGCGCGGTGGCGCCGGCGGTCTTGAGAATGTCGCGCACCTCGAAGGCCAGGCGCTCGCGCAGCTCCACATCCAGGTTTGAGAACGGCTCGTCCAGCAGCATCAGCTGCGGGCGCGGCGCCAGCGCCCGGGCCAGCGCCACGCGCTGCTGCTGGCCGCCCGAGAGCTCGTGCGGGTAGCGCTCGCCGCTGTGGTCCAGGCCCACCAGCTCCAGCACCTCCTGCACCCGCCGGGCCTGCTCGGGCCGCGGCCAGTGGTGGATGCCGAAGGCCACGTTGCGCCCCACGCTGAGGTGGGGAAACAGCGCATAGTCCTGGAACACCATGCCGATGCGGCGCTTTTCCGCTGGCACCTGGCTGCGCTCGCTGCTCACCAGCTCGGACTGCAGCCGGATCTCGCCCCGCGTCACCGGCTCCAGCCCGGCGATGGCGCGCAGCAGCGTGGTCTTGCCGCAGCCCGAGGGGCCGATCAGCACGCCGATATCGCCCGCGGGCAGCTGCAGCGAGACGTCCTGGACGGCCGGACGGGGCCGGGCGGGGTAGCGGACTTCGAGCCGCGAAACTTCAAGAAACATGGAGCAGGGGGAAATGGATGGGCCGGGCGGCGGCGCCGCGCATGGTCGAAAAAACCTAAATGATATTCGTTATCAGTAAGCAAATACAATTCCAAGTCCTTTGCCTGGCTCCAGGCTGCTGTTCAACCGGTTTTCCACCCGCTGCCCGCCTGACCGTTTTGCGTACCTCCTCATCCCTTCGCCTTCGCGTGCTGCTCGGCGTGCTGGCCGCCTTCCTGGTGCTGCCGGTGCTGACCGTGTTCAGCGCCTGGCTGCCCTGGCAGCTGAACGACCATGACGCGCTGGCCATCGTGCGCGAAATGGCGGCCACCGTGCTGCCCGGCTACATGCGCACCACGCTGCTGCTTGGCGTGCTGGTGGCGGCGGGCGCGGCGCTGGTGGGCGCGCTGACCGCGGCGGCGGTCACGCTGTTCAGCTTTCGCGGGCGGGCGCTGCTGGAGTGGCTGCTGCTGCTGCCGCTGGCCATGCCGGCCTATGTGATCGCCTATGCCTATACCGACTTCCTGCAGTTCAGCGGCCCGCTGCAGACCTGGCTGCGCAGCAGCTTCGGCCTGCAAGGGCGGCTGCTGCCCGAGATCCGCTCGCTGGGCGGCGCGGTCATCGTCTTCGTGTTCGCGCTCTATCCCTATGTCTACCTGCTGGCGCGCACCGCCCTGAGCGAGCGCGCGGCGCACCTGATGGAGGCGGCCCGGCTCATGGGCGCGCCGCTGCACCGCCGCATCTGGGCGGTGGCCCTGCCCATGGCGCGGCCGGCGGTGGTGGCCGGCGTTGCCCTGGTGGCGATGGAGACGCTGGCGGACTTTGGCGTGTCCAGCTATTTCGGCATCACCACCTTCACCACCGGCATCTACAAGGCCTGGCTGTCGATGGAGAACCATGTGGCCGCGGCCCAGCTGGCCAGCATGCTGCTGGTGCTGGTGCTGCTGGTGCTGCAGCTGGAGCTGCGCGCCCAGCGCCGCATGCGCTTCGTCACCAACCATGTGCGCCGCGCGGGCGTGGCGGATGCGGCGCCGGTGCAGCTGCGCGGCCGCTGGTGCCTGCTGGCCTGGCTGGTGTGCCTGCTGCCGGTGCTGCTGGGCTTCGTGGCGCCGGTGCTGTTCATGCTGCGCCCGCTCGGCGCCGACTGGTCGGTGCTGCCCTGGGATCGCTTCCTGCAATGGGCCGCCAACAGTGTGCGCCTGGGCCTGATCTCGGCGCTGCTGGCCGTGCTGGTGTCGCTGCTGGTGGCCTATGCCCACCGCCGCAGCGCGGACCGCTTCACCCACTGGGTGGTGCAGCTGCTGGGCCTGGGCTATGCGATCCCGGGCGCGGTGATCGTCGTCGGCCTGCTGCTGCCGGTGGGCTGGGTGCAGCAGGCGCTGCCGCAGTGGGGCGTGCCGGCGCTGCTCACCACCACCATCGTCGGCCTGGTCTGGGCCTATATGGTGCGCTTTGGCGCGGTGGCCCTGCAGTCGGTGCAAAGCGGCTACACCCGCATACCCGCCAGCCTTGACGAATCCGCCCGCATGCTGGGCGCCGGCGGCCCGCGGCTGCTGCTGCGGGTGCACGGCCCGCTGCTGCGCCGCTCGGCGATCACCGCGGTGCTGCTGGTGCTGGTCGATGTGATGAAGGAGCTGCCCGCCACCATGGTGCTGCGGCCCTTCAACTCGGACACGCTGGCGGTGGTGGCCTACCAGCTGGCGCGCGACGAGCGGCTGAGCGAAGCGGCGCTGCCCTCGCTGGCCCTGGTGCTGGTGGGCCTGATCCCGGTGATCTTGCTCAGCCGCGAGCTCAATGATTCGCGCCAGCGCTAGGCGCTCGCGCTACCATCGCGGTTTTGAATTGCGAAAGCGAGCCGTCCATGTCCACGCCTGCCACCATCTACCACAATGCCCGCTGCAGCAATTCGCGCGGCGCGCTGGCGCTGCTGCGCGAGCACGGCATCGAGCCCGAGGTGGTGGACTACCTGGCCCATCCCCTGAATGTGGCGCAGCTGCAGGCGCTGGTGGCGCGGCTGGGCGTGCCGGTGCGCGACCTCATGCGCAGCAAGGAAGCGCTGTACGAGGAACTGGGGTTGGGCGCGCCGCACTGGACGGAGGCCCAGCTGCTGGAGCAGCTGGCCGCGCACCCGCAGCTGCTGAACCGCCCCATCGTGGTCACGCCCAAGGGCGCCCGGCTGTGCCGGCCGCCGCAGCTGGTGCTGGATTTGCTCTGAACCCGGCCCGCAAACGCCTACAATGGCGATTTCGGCTCCCTGTAGTTCAATGGATAGAACGAGTGCCTCCTAAGCGCTAGATACAGGTTCGATTCCTGTCGGGGGGACCACATTCAAGGTCGTGAAGGTTCGTAGCCTCGCGGCCTTTTTCTTTGCCTTGGCGGCAAATCCTTAGAATGGCTCCAGTGCTCACCTCATAGGATGCATGCATGGATGTCTTTTTGTGGATAGCCGGCGCGCTGCTGCGGGCCATTGCATTCGAGGCCATCTTCTTCTGGCCGGGATGGCTGGCGCTGCGTATCGTGACGCTGGGCTACTTTCCCCGTTACAGCAAAGGCGACATTCAGGACTACACCGACATTCAGATGATTGCGTTGGTGGGCTTCCTGGTGGTGATCTTGATCGTAGCTTTGATCGCCAAGTTCTCGCCGTGCTAGGCGCGTCCAGCCCGGGATGCTGCAAAACAGCACCGCCAGCGCTTGCTGCGCAGGCGCTGGCGGTTCTCTAGGGCCAGGCTCAGCTGAAGAGATTTTTCAGCCGCTCGGACCAAGACTGGTTGTTGGGCGTGTGCTTGGCGCCGCCTTTCTTCAGCGATTCGTCCAGCTCCTTGAGCAGCTTGCGCTGGTGCTCGGTGAGCTTGACCGGCGTCTCTACCGTGATGTGGCAGTACAGGTCGCCAGGGTAGCTGCTGCGCACGCCCTTGATGCCCTTGCCGCGCAGGCGGAACTGCTTGCCGGTCTGGGTGCCTTCGGGCAGGTCGATCGCGGCCTTGCCGCTGAGCGTGGGCACCTCGATCTCGCCGCCCAGCGCCGCGGTGATCATGCTCACCGGCACCTTGCAGTGCAGGTCGTCGCCGTCGCGCTCGAACACTTCGTGGTCGCGCACCCGGATCTCGATGTACAGGTCGCCCGGCGGGCCGCCGTTGACCCCGGGCTCGCCGTTGCCCGAGCTGCGGATGCGCATGCCGTCGTCGATGCCGGCGGGGATGTTCACCTCCAGCGTCTTCTGCGTCTTGATGCGGCCCTGGCCGTGGCACGAGGTGCAGGGCTCGGGGATGATCTTGCCGGTGCCCCGGCAGTGCGGGCAGGTCTGCTGCACCGCGAAGAAGCCCTGGCGCATCTGCACCGTGCCGCTGCCGTTGCAGGTGCCGCAGGTCTTGGGGCTGGTGCCGGGCTTGGCGCCGCTGCCGTGGCAAGTGTCGCATTCGTCCCACGAGGGGATCTTGATCTGCGCATGCTTGCCGTTGGCGGCTTCCTCCAGCGTGATGTCCATCGCGTAGCTCAGGTCGCTGCCGCGGTAGACCTGCGGCCCGCCGCCCCGGCGCCCGGCGTTGCCGAACATGTCGCCGAAGATGTCGCCAAAGGCTTCCGCGAAGCCGCCGAAGCCCTCGGCCCCAGCGCGCATGCTGGGGTCGACGCCGGCGTGGCCGTACTGGTCGTAGGCGGCGCGCTTCTGGCCGTCGGACAGCATCTCGTAGGCCTCCTTGACCTCCTTGAACTGTTCTTCGGCCTGCTTGGCCTTGTCCCCCTGGTTGCGGTCGGGGTGGAACTTCATCGCCAGCTTGCGATAGGCCTTCTTGATGTCGTCGTCCGAGGCGTTCTTGGCAACGCCGAGGACTTCGTAGTAATCACGTTTGGACATGGTGTAAGTGGTGGAGTGCCGTGGACAATGCGTGGCGGATAAAAGCCATGCCGGAGCACTGCGTCTGCAGGCTCCGGCATGGGGCGCTCAGGTCATTGCGCGTACCTGTGGCGGTGGGGAAGGACTTAGTCCTTCTTCACTTCCTTGACTTCGGCGTCCACCACATTGTCGTCGGCGGCCGCAGCGCCTGCGCCGGGGGCGGCTCCGCTGGCGGCGCCCGCCGCCTGCGCGGCCTGTGCGGCCTGTGCGTCGGCATAGACCTTCTCGCCGAGCTTCTGGCCAGCGGCCATCAGCGCGGTGGTCTTGGCTTCGATCGCGTCCTTGTCATCGCCCTTGAGGGCTTCTTCCAGTTCCTTGATCGCGGTCTCGATGGCGGTCTTCTCGCCGGCATCGAGCTTGTCGCCATGCTCGCCGAGGCTCTTTTGCACGCTGTGCGCCGCAGCTTCGCCCTGGTTGCGCGCCTGCACCAGTTCGAGCTTCTTCTTGTCGTCCGCCGCGTTCAGCTCGGCGTCCTTCACCATCTTCTGGATTTCGTCTTCCGACAGGCCCGAGCTGGCCTTGATGGTGATCTTGTTCTCCTTGCCGGTGCCCTTGTCCTTGGCGGAGACGTTCAGGATGCCGTTGGCGTCGATGTCGAAGGTCACCTCGATCTGCGGCACGCCGCGCGGGGCGGAGGGGATGCCTTCGAGGTTGAACTCGCCCAGCAGCTTGTTGGCGCTGGCGATGTCGCGCTCGCCCTGGAAGACCTTGATGGTCACCGCGGGCTGGTTGTCCTCGGCGGTGGAGTAGGTCTGGGCGAACTTGGTCGGGATGGTCGTGTTCTTGGCGATCATCTTGGTCATCACGCCGCCCAGGGTTTCGATGCCCAGCGACAGCGGGGTCACGTCCAGCAGCAGCACGTCGGAGCGCTCGCCGCCCAGCACCTGGCCCTGGATGGCCGCGCCCACGGCCACGGCTTCGTCAGGGTTCACGTCCTTGCGCGGGTCCTTGCCGAAGAATTCCTTGACCTTTTCCTGCACCTTGGGCATGCGGGACATGCCGCCCACCAGGATCACGTCGTCGATGTCGCTCACGCTGATGCCGGCATCCTTGATGGCGGTGCGGCAGGGGGCGATGGTGCGCTCGATCAGCTCTTCCACCAGGGCTTCCAGCTTGGCACGGGTGAGCTTGATGTTCAGGTGCTTGGGGCCGGTGGCGTCGGCAGTGATGTAGGGCAGGTTGATGTCGGTCTGGGCCGAGTTCGACAGCTCGATCTTGGCCTTTTCGGCGGCTTCCTTCAGGCGCTGCAGGGCCAGCACGTCCTTGGTCAGGTCGACGCCTTGCTCCTTCTTGAATTCGCCGATGATGTAGTCGATGATGCGCTGGTCGAAGTCCTCGCCGCCCAGGAAGGTGTCGCCGTTGGTGGCCAGCACCTCGAACTGCTTCTCGCCATCGACGTCGGCGATCTCGATGATGGACACGTCGAAGGTGCCGCCGCCCAGGTCATACACCGCGATCTTGTGGTCGCCCTTGCCGCCCTTGTCCAGGCCGAAGGCCAGCGCCGCGGCGGTGGGCTCGTTGATGATGCGCTTGACGTCCAGGCCGGCGATGCGGCCGGCGTCCTTGGTGGCCTGGCGCTGGCTGTCGTTGAAGTAGGCGGGCACGGTGATCACCGCCTCGGTCACGGGCTCGCCCAGGTAGTCCTCGGCGGTCTTCTTCATCTTGCGCAGCACTTCGGCGCTGATCTGGGGCGGGGCCAGCTTCTGGTCGCGCACCTTGACCCAGGCGTCGCCGTTGTCGGCCTTGATGATCTCGAAGGGCATCAGGTCGATGTCCTTTTGCACTTCCTTCTCGTCGAACTTGCGGCCGATCAGGCGCTTGGCGGCGTAGATGGTGTTCTTGGGGTTGGTGACGGCCTGGCGCTTGGCCGAGGCGCCGACGAGGATCTCGCCGTCGTCCTGGTAGGCGACGATCGACGGCGTGGTGCGCGCACCTTCGCTGTTCTCGATCACGCGGGTGGTGTTGCCTTCCATCACGGCCACGCAGCTGTTGGTCGTGCCCAGGTCAATGCCGATGATTTTTCCCATATTCTCTGCTCCGTATTCTGAAAAATTGGTGAATTAGCTTGGATGGTGGTTATCTGTGGCTGTTTTCGTGCGCTTCAAGACGGGAATTCGCAAAAAACGGCGGTATCCGGTGTCACTTGGGGGCCGCGACGGTCACCAGGGCCGGGCGCATCACGCGGTCGGCGATCAGGTAGCCCTTTTGCAGCGTGCCGACCACGGTGTTGGCCTCCTGGTCGGCGGGCACCATGCTGATGGCCTGGTGCTGGTGGGGGTCGAACTTGGCGCCGGCCGCGGGCGCGATGGCCACCACCTTGTTGCGCTCCAGCGCCGACAGCAGCTGGCGCAGCGTGGCCTCGGAGCCCTCGCGCAGCACCTGGTTGGAGGCGTCGGCCACGGCCAGGCCCGCCTCCAGGCTGTCCACCACCGGCAGCATGCTCTCGGCAAAGCTCTCCACGCCGAACTTGCGGGCCTTGCTCACTTCCTCGTCGGCGCGGCGGCGGGCATTCTCCACCTCGGCCTTGGCGCGCAGGTACTGGTCGGCCAGCTCGGCGTTCTTGCCCTGCAGCTCGGCCACCTGGGCCTGCAGCTGCGCCAGCTCGTACGCCTGGTTGGCGGCGGCAGCGGCTTCCAGCTCTTCGGGCGACATGGGGTTTTCGTTGGGGGAATGTGGTGGCAGGGTCATTGTTGTGCACTCGCTCCAAAAAACAGACTCCCTGATAGGTAGGAGCGGCCGGCGGCATTTCAAGACCCGCTTGCGTGTAATGGTTTTTGCCGTACTGGCGGTGTCTGGGCGTCGTTTGACGGCCCTGGGCGTTTGAAATATAATCGTGGGCTTTCCCTTGCCGCACCGGGCTTGCCTTGCATTCACTGCAGCAGACGGGCGGCTATTATCCACAAGGAGTTTGTGCATGCGTCACTACGAGATCGTGCTGCTGATCCACCCCGATCAGAGCGAACAGGTTCCAGCCATGCTGGAGCGCTACAAGGGCATGATTACCGCCGGCGGTGGCCAGATCCACCGTGTTGAAGACTGGGGCCGCCGTCAGTTGGCCTACATGATCAACAAGCTGGCCAAGGCCCACTACCTGTGCCTGAATATCGAAGCCGACCAGGCTGTGATGGCTGAACTGGAGCATGCCTTCAAGTTCAACGACGCCGTGCTGCGCCAGCTGACGGTGCAGCGCAAGAAGGCCGACACCGGTCCTTCCGCGATGATGAAGACCGTCGAGCGCGAAGAAGCCCGCAAGGCCAGCCAGGCCGAGCACGCTGCCGCCGACCGCTGATCACAACCGGTTGGAGGTGAAGAACCAGCTTGTCGTGACCGCCGGCCTCGCAGAGATACAAGCTTTGCGATACACGCCCGCCGGCCTTGCCGCCGTCGATGTGAAGCTGGAGCACCAGTCTTCGCAAGCCGAAATGGGGCAGCCACGACAGGTGAATCTGCTGATCAAGGCGGTGGCCTTCGGCCCGCTGGCCGAGCGCATCGCCCGCCAGGCCGTCGGAAGCATCTGGACGATCCAGGGCTTTCTGGCAACGCCGCGCAACAGCAAATCGGTGGTTCTGCACATCCAGGATATTCAACAAGATTCTTATTGAGAGGTCCGAAATGGCCACGTTCAAGAAATTCAACAAAGACAAGCGCCCCAAGCGCAACACCCAGTCGCTGCTGTTCAAGCGCAAGCGTTTCTGCCGCTTCACCGTGGCTGGCGTGGAAGAGATCGACTACAAGGATGTCGACACGCTGCGCGACTTCATCGCTGAAAACGGCAAGATCATCCCCGCACGCCTGACCGGCACGCGCGCCATCTACCAGCGCCAGCTGAACACCGCCATCAAGCGCGCACGCTTCCTGGCTCTGGTGCCGTACACCGACCAGCACAAGATCTAAGGAGCACGAACCATGCAAATCATTCTGCTCGACAAGGTTGTCAACCTGGGCAACCTGGGTGAGATCGTCAAGGTCAAGGACGGTTACGCTCGCAACTTCCTGATCCCCACGGGCCGTGCACGCCGCGCCACCGCCGCCGCCAAGGCCGAGTTCGAAGCCAAGCGCGCCGAACTGGAAAAGGCTGCCGCCGAGAAGCTGGCCGCTGCCCAGGCGCAAGGCGAGAAGCTGGCGGGCGCTACCGTCAAGCTGACGCAAAAGGCGGGCGTGGACGGCCGCCTGTTCGGCTCCGTGACCAACCACGACATCGCCGACGAACTCAACAAGATGGGCTTCGAAGTGGTCAAGTCGCAAGTGCGCCTGCCCAATGGCCCGATCAAGACCGTCAGCGACAACACCGTGGAAGTGGCTCTGCACACCGACGTGGTGGTGGAAGTCGGCGTGTCCGTCTACGGCGAGCACGTCTAAAGCCTCGAATGCCGGGCCATCTGTCCGGCTAGGGTATGAAAAGCCGCTGCAAAGCGGCTTTTTTATTGCGCTATTCTGCTTAGCTTTTTCACCACCGGTTTTTCAGGAACGTTATGTCCGATGCACTCGAAGGGTTCGTGAGCCCCGACCAGCAGGTTGCGCAGCTGCGCATTCCGCCGCATTCGATCGAGTCCGAATCCAGCGTGCTCGGTGGCCTGCTGCTCGACAACCAGGCCTGGGACCGCATGGGCGACGTGCTGGCCGAGGCGGACTTCTACCGCCACGAGCACCGGCTGATCTTCAGCGCCATCTCGGCGCTGGTCAATGCCAGCAAGCCGGCGGACGTGATCACCGTCTTCGAGCAGCTGCAGGCGGTGGGCAAGGCCGAGGAGGTGGGCGGCCTGGCCTACCTGAACCAGCTGGCCCAGTACGTGCCCAGCGCGAGCAACATCCGGCGCTATGCCGAGATCGTGCGCGAGCGCTCCATCCTGCGCAAGCTGGTGACGGCCAGCGACGAGATCGCGACCAACGCCTTCAACCCCCAGGGCAAGCCGGTGGAGCGGGTGCTGGACGAGGCCGAGCAGAAGATCTTCGCGATCGGCGAGGAAGGCTCGCGCATGAAGCAGGGCTTCCAGTCGCTGGAGTCGCTGGTGGTGGACCTGCTCGACCGCGTGCAGGAGATGGCCGACAACCCGGCCGACGTGACCGGCGTGCCCACCGGCTTCAGCGACCTGGACCGCATGACCAGTGGCCTGCAGGCGGGCGACCTGGTGGTGCTGGCGGCGCGCCCGTCGATGGGCAAGGCCCAGCCGTTGGACGCCCGGGTGCGCACGCGCTGCGGCTGGAAGGCCATGGGCGAGATCGAGGTGGGCGATGCGCTGGCATCGGTGGATGGGCGGCCTTCGATCGTGACCGGGGTGTTTCCCCAGGGCGTGAAGACGGTCTACCGGATCGCGTTTTCGGACGGCCGCTGGGCTGAATGCTGTGCGGAGCACCTGTGGCAGGTTCATTGTCGGCATTGGGCCGAGCCGCGGGTGCTCGAGACCCGGCAGTTGCAGGATTTGCTGGCCCGCAAGCGCTACCAGGGCCGGGTCTGGGTCGAGCCCGCCAGTGGAGATTTCGGCCACCAGGACCCTTTGCCCCTGGACCCCTGGATGCTCGGCGCGCTGCTGGGCGATGGCGGCCTGACCGGTAGCGGCAGCGTGCTCTTCTCCAGCATCTCCGAGCAGATGCTGGGCCTGATGCGCGCACGCTTGGGTCAGGGCATGGAGCTGGTGCATGCGAGCGGCTGCGATTGGCGCATCGTGCGCAGCGACCGCGCCCGCGTGAAGGGGCTGCAGGGCGCGCAGCCCAACCCAGTGCGCGTGGCGCTGGACAGCCTGGGCCTGTCGGGGCTGACCAGCGACAGGAAGTTCATCCCCCGGCTGTACCTGGAGGCCGCAAAGGCTGCCCGCCTGGACCTGCTGCGCGGCCTGCTGGACACCGACGGCTGGGTCGAGAGCTGGGGCAGCGTGCGCCTGTCCACCTCCAGCCGGCAGCTGGCGCAGGATGTGGCCGAGCTGGTGCGCTCGCTGGGCGGCTGGTGCTCCATCACGCAAAAGCAGCCCCATTTCACCAATGTGGCGGGCCTGCGCGTGCCTGGCCTGCCGGCCTATGTCTGCCATATCCACCATCCGCAGCCCAGGAGCTTGTTCCTGCTGTCGGACAAGCAGATGCGCGCCCCCGAGGCCTGGCGGCGCAAGAAGCGCCTGAATGTGATGGCCATCGAACCCGTGCGGGAGGCGGCCTGCCAATGCGTCGCGGTGAGCCATCCCTCCAGGCTCTACATTACCGACCACGACGTGGTTACCCACAATACCTCCTTCGCCGTGAACATCGCCGAGCATGTGGCGCTGAACGAAGGCTTGCCGGTGGCCATCTTCTCGATGGAAATGGGCGCGGCGCAGCTGGCGGTGCGTATCGTGGGCTCGATCGGCCGCGTCAACCAGGGCAATTTGCGCACCGGCAAGCTCAACGACGACGAATGGCCGCGCCTGACCGAGGCCATCGAGCGCCTGCGCACCGTGTCGCTGCACATCGACGAGACGCCGGGCCTCACGCCGTCGGAGCTGCGCGCCAACGCGCGGCGCCTGGCGCGCCAGTGCGGCAAGCTCGGCCTGATCGTGGTCGACTACCTGCAGCTGATGAGCGGCTCGGGATCGGCCAGCTCCGACAACCGCGCCACCGAGCTGGGCGAGATCTCGCGCGGCCTGAAGATGCTGGCCAAGGAGCTGCAATGCCCGGTGATCGCGCTGTCACAGCTCAACCGCTCGGTGGAGCAGCGCACCGACAAGCGGCCGATGATGTCCGACCTGCGCGAATCGGGCGCCATCGAGCAGGATGCGGACATCATCATGTTCATCTACCGCGACGACTACTACAACAAGGAGAGCAAGGAGCCGAACATTGCCGAGGTCATCATCGGCAAGCAGCGTAACGGCCCGACCGGCACGGTGAAGCTCTTCTTCCAGAAGAACCAGACCCGCTTCGAGAACCTCGCCATGGGCTATGGCGGTGACGAATACTAAAAATTCATAGCTGCTAGCGATTTTATATAAACGTTTTCAGATGGTTTTATATCTGAAAACGTTGACTGCAGGGCGCTAGCAGCTCTTATTTTTAAGGCCTTGCTGAAGCCATGGCGGCCGGGCCCTGCTCGCCTATCCAGGCCTCGAAGGCGCGCAGCGCCTGCGAAGGCTCGCCGTGCTGCGGGTAGGCGAACCAGTAGCTTTGCGTGCCGGGCAGGGTCTGGCGGTGGGCGCGCACCACCTGGCCCGCGTCGAGCGCGTTCTGTACCAGCGCCTGCGGCACCAGCCCCAGGCCCAGCCCGGCGGCCGCGGCGGCGATCACCATCGAGAACAGCTCGTACCTCGGGCCGCGCGAGGCCGGCACCGAATAGCTCCAGCCCGCCAGCGCGTACCAGTCGCGCCAGGCGTCGGGGCGGCTTTGCAGGCCGATGTGGGTCAGCTGGGCCCAGCTGGCTTCGTCGCCGAGATCGTGCCGCCTGGCAAAGGCGGCGCTGCACACGGGGATGCACTCGCCGTCCTGCGCAATGCGCCGGCCCCGGGTGTGGGGCCACAGGCGGTCGCCGGCGAAGATCGCGGCATCGAACTGGCTCTGCTCCAGCGCGAACGGGTCGGAGCGCACCGACAGGTGCAGCTGGATATCGGGGTGCCGCTCGGCAAAGCCCGGCAGGCGCGGGATCAGCCACTGCGTGGCAAAGCTGGAGACCACCGCCAGGTGCAGCGCGTAGCCCTGGCAGCGGCTGTTGGCGATCTCCTGCGTGTCGCGCTCCAGGCCGTTCAGGTGCAGGCGCACGCGCTGTGCATAGCGCTTGCCCGCATCGGTGAGCTGCACGCGGCGCTTGTGGCGTATGAACAGCGGCACGCCCAGGCGCTCTTCCAGCGCCGCCACATGGCGGCTGACCGCGCTGGCGGTGAGCGCCAGTTCGTCGGCCGCGCGCGAGAAGCTGCCGTGCCGCGCCGAGGCCTCGAAGGCCTGCAGCAGGCCGATACCGGGGATGGCGTTACGCATGGGTCGCCGTGGGGATGTTCGTAAAAGTCACCATATTGCGCAATCTTGGTATTTTGCGGTTCGGATTCCATCGCATAGCATAGCCGCAGCCATTCTGGGGAAAGCTGAGGAAAGAGCAATGTCGGACTCCCGTGCACGTTTGCAGCAGGTATTGGATGCCTTGGCCCTGAAGCTGGGCGGCTACGAAGGGCAGGACTGGCCCAGCCGCGCGCCGCGCGACGGCACGGTGCTCGCCACCGTGCGCGCGCACACGGTGGACGAGGCCCAGGCCGCCATCCAGCGCGCGCAGCAGGCCTTTCTGGCCTGGCGCGGCGTGCCGGCGCCGGTGCGCGGCGAGCTGGTGCGCCGCCTGGGCGAGCAGCTGCGCCGCCACAAGGCCGCGCTGGGCGCGCTGGTGTCGCTGGAGGCCGGCAAGATTGCCTCCGAGGGCCTGGGCGAGGTGCAGGAGATGATCGACATCTGCGACTTCGCGCTCGGCCTGTCGCGCCAGCTGCATGGGCTGACGATCGCCAGCGAGCGCCCCGGCCACCGCATGATGGAGACCTGGCACCCGATGGGCGTGGTGGGCATCATCTCGGCCTTCAATTTCCCGGTGGCGGTGTGGTCGTGGAATGCGGCGCTGGCGCTGGTGTGCGGCAATGCCATCGCCTGGAAGCCGTCCGAGAAAACGCCGCTCACCGCGATCGCCTGCCAGCACCTGCTGCAGCAGGCGATCGCGGCCTTCAATGCCGAGCGGCCCGGCACCGTGCCCGAGGGACTGAGCCAGCTCTTGATCGGCGGGCGCGGCGTGGGCGAGGCGCTGGCCGCCAGCCCGCAGGTCGCGGTGCTCAGCGCCACCGGCTCAAGCCGCATGGGGCGGCAGGTGGCGGTCAAGGTGGCCGAGCGCTTCGGCCGCTCTATCCTGGAGCTGGGCGGCAACAATGCGATGATCGTCACTCCCACGGCCGACCTGGAGCTGGCCGCGCGCGCCATCACCTTCGCGGCGGTGGGCACGGCCGGCCAGCGCTGCACCACGCTGCGCCGGCTGATCGTGCATGCCTCGGTGGCCGATGCGCTGCTGGCACGGCTGGAAAAGATTTACCAGAGCATCGCCATCGGCGATCCGCTGGCCGAAGGCACGCTGGTGGGCCCGCTGATCGACCGCGCCGCCTTCGAGGCCATGCAGCAGGCGCTGGCCCAGGCGCGCGCCGAGGGCGGCACGGTGCTGGGCGGCGAGCGCGTGCGCGAGGCGCTGGGCGCCGATGCCTGGTATGTGCGCCCGGCGCTGGTGCAGATGCCGGGCCAGACGCCGGTGGTGGCGCACGAGACCTTCGCGCCCATCCTCTACGTGTTGCGCTATGGCGGCCACAACGGTGGTGTCGACGAGGCCATCGCGCTGCAGAACGCGGTGCCGCAGGGGCTGTCGTCGGCCATCTTCACCGCCAGCCTGTCGGATGCGGAGCGCTTCATGTCGCCTGCGGGCAGCGATTGCGGCATCGCCAATGTCAATATCGGCACCTCGGGCGCGGAGATCGGCGGCGCCTTCGGCGGCGAGAAGGAAACCGGGGGCGGGCGCGAGTCCGGCTCCGACGCGTGGAAGGGCTATATGCGCCGCGCGACCAACACCATCAATTACAGCGGCGCGCTGCCGCTGGCGCAAGGCGTGCGCTTCGACGTTTGACAGGGAGACAAGGCGATGACGGAATCCGCTAACAACCAGGCCCGCAGCGGCGGCCAGCTGGTGGTGGACCAGCTGCGCTTGCACGGCGTGCAGCAGCTCTTCACCGTGCCGGGCGAGAGCTTTCTGGCGGTGCTCGATGCGCTGCACGACGCGCCCATCGAGGTGACCGTCTGCCGCCAGGAGGGCGGCGCCTGCATGATGGCCGAGGCCCAGGGCAAGCTCACGGGGCGGCCCGGCATCTGCTTCGTCACCCGCGGTCCGGGGGCGACCAATGCGTCGGCGGGCCTGCACATTGCCATGCAGGATTCGACGCCGATGATTCTGTTCGTGGGCCAGATCGAGCGCGCCGCGCGCGACCGCGAGGCCTTCCAGGAGCTGAACTACCGCGCGGTGTTCGGCCCCATGGTCAAGTGGGCGACCGAGATCGACGACGTGCGCCGCGTGCCCGAGATCATCGCCCGCGCCTTTGCGGTGGCCACCAGCGGCCGCCCCGGCCCGGTGGTGATCGCGCTGCCCGAAGACATGCTGCGCGAAACCTCAGGCGTGGCCGATGCGCGCCCCTACCAGCCCGCCAGCGCCGCCCCGGCGCCGGCCGATGTGCGGCAGGTGGTGCAGCGGCTGGCCGCGGCCGAGCGGCCCATCATCATCGCCGGCGGCTCGCGCTGGAGCGCGCAGGCCCAGGCCGACCTGGCGGCCGCGGCCGAGCGGCTGGGCGTGCCGGTGGCTTGTTCGTTCCGCCGGCAGATGCTGTTCCCGGCCAACCACCCCTGCTATGCGGGCGACGTGGGCCTGGGCATCAACCCCAGGCTGGCCGAGCGCATCCGCAATGCCGACCTGGTGCTGCTGCTGGGCGGGCGCCTGTCCGAGGTGCCGTCGCAGGGCTATACCCTGCTGGACATTCCCACGCCGAAGCAGCCACTGATCCATGTGCACCCCGACCCGGACGAGCTGGGCCGCGTCTACCAGGCCGAGCAGGCCGTGGTGGCCGCGCCCGATGCGTTCTGCGCCGCGCTGGCGCAGGCGGTGACACAGGCCGATGTGCCGGCGCCTTCCGCGACCCGCCAGGCCGGGCCGAAGGCGGCGCATGATGACTACCTGGCCTGGAGCGATCCGGCGCCGATCCGGGTGCCGGGCGCGCTGCAAATGGGCGCGGTGATGCAGCACCTGCGCGAGGTGCTGCCGGCGGATGCGGTGTTTTGCAACGGCGCGGGCAACTTCGCCACCTGGGTGCACCGCTTCTGGCCGTTCACGCACTATGGCACGCAGCTCGCGCCCACCAGCGGCAGCATGGGCTATGGCTTTCCGGCGGCGGTGGGCGGGCAGCGCCTGCGGCCGCAGCAGACCTTTGTCTGCTTTGCCGGCGACGGCGACTTCCTGATGCACGGCCAGGAGTTCGCCACCGCGGTGCAATACCGGCTGCCGGTGATCGTGGTGCTGATCGACAACGGCATGTACGGCACCATCCGCATGCACCAGGAGCGCGACTACCCCAACCGCGTGAGCGGCACCGAGCTGCACAACCCAGACTTCGTGGCCTATGCCAACGCCTTCGGCGGCAAGGGCGCGCTGGTGGCGCGGACCGAGGACTTTGCCCCCGCGCTGGCAGCGCTGCGCGCCTGGGCCGCCGAGCACCGGCTGCCGGTGCTGCTGCACTGCAAGCTCGACCCGCAGGCGATCACGCCCGCGCGCAGCCTGGACCAGATCCGCGGCACGGGTGCTTGACGAATTTCAAATAAAAAAAGCTGCCAGCGCTTATGTAGTAAGCGCTGGTAGCTATTGTTTTAGGAGTTTCTGGTTTACAGCACTTCGCTGGCAAAGTCGGCCAGGCGCGAGCGTTCGCCGCGCGCCAGCGTGACGTGGCCGCTGTGCGGCCAGCCCTTGAAGCGGTCCACCACATAGGTCAGGCCCGAGGAGCCTTCGGTCAGGTAGGGTGTGTCGATCTGCGCCAGGTTGCCCATGCAGATGATCTTGGAGCCGGGGCCGGCGCGGGTGATCAAGGTCTTCATCTGCTTGGGCGTCAGGTTCTGCGCCTCGTCGATGATGACGTACTTGTTCAAGAAGGTGCGGCCGCGCATGAAGTTCATGCTCTTGATCTTGATGCGGCTGCGGATCAGCTCGTTGGTCGCGGCGCGGCCCCACTCGCCGGCATTGCCGCCGTCGCCCTTGGCCAGGAATTCGAGGTTGTCGTCGAGCGCGCCCATCCACGGGCCCATCTTCTCTTCCTCGGTGCCGGGCAGAAAGCCGATGTCCTCGCCCACGCTCACGGTGGCGCGGGTCATGATGATCTCGGTGTAGCGGCGCTCGTCCAGCACCTGGGTCAGGCCGGCGGCCAGCGCCATCAGCGTCTTGCCGGTGCCGGCGGTGCCGGCCAGCGTGACGAAGTCCACGTCCGGGTCCATCAGCAGGTTGAGCGCGAAGTTCTGCTCGCGGTTGCGTGCCGTGACGCCCCAGACATTGTTCTTCTGGTGGCCGTAGTCCTTGAGCGTCTCCAGCACCGCGGTCTTGTCGCGGATCTCGATCACGCGCGCATGCAGGCTGTTCTCGCCTGGCGCCTCGTAGTAGACGAACTGGTTGATGTGCAGGTCTTGCGTGAACGGGCCGCTCAGCCGGTAGCGCGTGGCGGGGCCGGACTGCCAGCTCTCCACCTTCTTGCCCACCTTGCTCCAGAAGTCGGGCGGCAGCGCCAGCATGCCGCCGTACAGCATGTCGCCGTCTTCCAGGGTCTTGTCGTTCTGGTAGTCCTCGGCCTCCAGGCCCAGCGCGCGCGCCTTGACGCGCATGTTGATGTCCTTGGACACCAGCACCACCTGGCGCGTCGGATAGCGCGTGCGCAGCGCATCGACCACGCCGAGGATCTGGTTGTCGGCCTTGCCCTGCGGCAGGCTGCCCGGCAGCTCGTAGCTCAGCGGCTCGGTCTGGAAGAACAGGTGTCCGGTGGCGCCGCGCTGGCCGGTGGCATCAAGGCGTATGCCCTGGTCCAGCGCCGCCGAGGCCTGCGTGGCGACCAGCGCGTCCAGCGTGCGGCTGGCCTGGCGGCCATTGCGGGCCACCTCGGTCATGCCCTTCTTGTGGGCGTCCAGCTCCTCAAGCACGATCATCGGCAGGAAGATGTCGTGCTCCTCGAAGCGGAACAGGCTGGTCGGGTCATGCAGCAGCACATTGGTGTCGAGCACAAACAGCTTGGGCACGGTGGCATGGCCCCCGGCCTTGGGAGCCTTGGCGGGTGCGCTGGCCGAAGTGGCCTGCAGGGTGGACGGCGGCTGCGGTTGCGGCGCCGCGGCCTTGGCGCGCGGGCGGGTGCTGTTCCTGGGGGCGGCGGCCTTGGCCACCGGGGCCTTGGCGGCAGGGGTGGGCGCGGCGGCCACGCTGGCCGCCGCGGGCGGTACCTCGGCCACGCCTTCGTCGCTGGAGTCCAGCACTTTGGCCAGGTTGGCGGCCTTGGCCTTGGCAGCGGCCTTGTCGTAGCCGGCCGGAGACAGGCGGGCGGCGCGCTTGGTGGGGGCGGGAGGCAAGGGCATGAATTCGGGCCTTTACTTCGGTAGGGAAGACATCGGATGGAGCTGCGGCGGCACGGGAGCCCAGCAACACAAAAGGCTATCCTGCCCGCAAGATAGCCTTGGTTTTTGCTGGAAACACATGCTCGCCACGCTCAATCGCATGGTTTCATTATGCACACTCCAGGTCGCCGGAATGTCATCGGATTGCCATATGCCGGTCACCAAAACAAAAGCGCGCCGAAGCGCGCCTTGGGGTGGGCCGGCGAGGGCGCGGCCAGGCTTATGCGGCCTTCTTCTGCGCGGCCTTCATGGCCTTGACGGCCTTGAGCACGTCCTCGACGTGGCCCGGCACCTTGAGGCCGCGCCACTCCTGCTCCAGGATGCCTTCGGGGCTGACCAGGAAGGTGCTGCGCTCGATGCCCTTGACCTTCTTGCCGTACATGATCTTGTTCTTGACCACGCCGAACATGTGGCACATCTTTTCCTCGGTGTCGGCGATCAGCTCGAAGGGCAGCTCAAGCTTGGCCTTGAAGTCGTCGTGCGACTTCATGTTGTCGCGCGAGACGCCGAACACGGCGGCGCCCGCCTTGACGAAGTCGGCATACTTGTCACGAAACTGCATGGCCTCGGTCGTGCAGCCCGGGGTGTTGTCCTTCGGGTAGAAGTAGAGCACCACGATTTGTCCCTGGTGGGACAGGTTGGAGACTTTCACACCTCCGGTCGCCTGAGCCTCGAATTCGGGGAGGGTTTTGTTGACAACAACTGCCATAGCGCTTCATTTGCTCCAGAATGGTCGTGAACAGGCCGAAGGAGATGGGGAATATGTTATTGTTATGAGGGCCTTCGACCGCAGACCGCTATTTTAGCGCGAAACGCGATATTTATCTAACCCCCCTGATATGTCAAAACTATGGCGTAGGGGTTATAGGGCGGTCTCGAGTAATGCAGCCAGCAGCACCTTGCGGCCCTCGCCGGCCAGGATGTTGTAGGTGCGGCAGGCCGCCTGCGTGTCCATGGTCTCCAGGCCCAGGCGCCGGCCCATCAGCGGCGCCAGCCAGGCCGGCGGCGGAAAGCGCAGCCGCTGGCCGCTGCCGAAGATCACGGTCTCCACGCCGAATTCGGTCAGCAGCGCGAAATGCTCCGGCCCCAACGCTTCGAAACGGCTGCAATTCCAGTCGCGCAGCTCGCCGAGCGAGCTGAGCACGATGCTGTGCGTGAACTTCTCCTGGTCGACCGCGATCCAGCCTGGGCCGTAGGCGGTGATGGTCTTGGTGTCGGATTTGTCGGGTTGGAACTTCATGTCTTTGAGGGCGCTTGGCGGTGAATGCGGGCGCTTTCATGGGGCCGCGCGGGAACTGTGGTCAAATTATAGGTTTCACCCATTTTGAAACACTGGTTCCCGCCATGAAGTCGATCCACAAGTCTGCCAAGCTGAGCAACGTTCTCTACGATGTCCGGGGCCCCATCGTGGACGCGGCCAAGCAGATGGAGGACGAGGGGCAGAAGATCATCAAGCTGAACATCGGCAACATGGCGCCCTTCGGCTTCGATCCGCCGGAAGAGGTGGTGCAGGACATGGCCCGCAACCTGCCCGATTCCGCCGGCTATTCGGACAGCAAGGGCATCTTCGCCGCGCGCAAGGCGGTGATGCACTACACCCAGCAGCAGGGCATTGCCGGCGTGACGCTGGAGGACATCTACCTGGGCAACGGCGCCAGCGAGCTGATCGTGATGGCCACCAACGCGCTGCTCAACGATGGCGACGAGCTGCTGCTGCCCTCGCCGGACTATCCGCTGTGGACCGCGGCCACCAGCCTCTCGGGCGGCGTGCCGGTGCACTACGTGTGCGACGAGGCCAATGGCTGGATGCCCGATCTGGCCGACATGCGCGCCAAGATCACGCCGCGCACCCGCGGCATCGTGGTGATCAACCCCAACAACCCCACCGGCGCGCTGTACAGCGACGAGCTGCTGCGCGGCATCGTGCAGCTGGCGCGCGAGCACGAGCTGGTGCTGCTGGTGGACGAGGTGTACGACAAGGTGCTGTACGAAGGCGTGAAGCACACCGCGATGGCCTCGCTGTCCACCGATGTGCTGACGCTCACCTTCAACTCGCTGTCCAAGGCCTACCGCTCCTGTGGCTTTCGCGCCGGCTGGATGGTGGTGTCGGGCGACAAGGCGCGGGCGCGCGACTACATCGAGGGCCTGAACATGCTGGCCAACCTCAAGCTCGGCTCCAACGTGCCGGGCCAATGGGCCATCCAGACCGCGCTGGGCGGCTACCAGAGCATCAACGACCTGGTCAAGGAAGGCGGGCGCCTGCGCCGCCAGCGCGACCTGGCCTACGAGCTGATCACCAAGATCCCGGGCGTCAGCTGTGTCAAGCCGCAGGCGGCGCTGTACATGTTCCCGCGGCTCGACCCGGACATGTACCCGATCGCCGACGACCGCCAGTTTTTCATGGAAGTGCTGCGCGCCACGCGGGTGATGCTGGTGCAGGGCTCGGGCTTCAACTTCCCGGACAACCAGCATTTCCGCATCGTGTTCCTGCCGCACGAGGACGATCTGCGCGAGGCCATCAACCGCCTGGCCGGCTTCCTGGCCAACTACCGGCAGCGCCACGCCAGCAAGGCCGTGGCCTGATACTTGTTTTTTAATAGCTGATGGCGCCCATGGGTAGGGCGCTAAAGCCTTGTTTGACTGGTAATCTGATATGAAATCCCTCCAAGTCGGCCTGTTGGGCATCGGTACGGTAGGCAGCGGCGTTTTCAACGTGCTGCGTCGCAACCACGACGAGATCCGTCGCCGCGCGGGCCGCGACATTGCCGTCACCATGGTGGCTGACCTGGACGAGGCCCGCGCCCGCGCCGTGGTCGGCGACACGGTGCAGGTGGTGAACGATGCGCGCGCGCTGATCGCCAACCCCGACATCGATGTGGTGATCGAGCTGATCGGCGGCTACGGCATCGCCAAGCAGCTGGTGCTGGAGGCGATCGCCGCCGGCAAGCACGTGGTGACCGCCAACAAGGCGCTGCTGGCGGTGCACGGCACCGAGATCTTCAAGGCCGCCGCCGCCAAGGGCGTGATCGTGGCCTACGAGGCGGCCGTGGCCGGTGGCATCCCGATCATCAAGGCGCTGCGCGAGGGCCTGACCGCCAACCGCATCCAGTGGGTGGCCGGCATCATCAACGGCACGACCAACTTCATCCTGTCCGAGATGCGCGACAAGGGCCTGGACTTCGAGGTGGTGCTCAAGGAGGCGCAGCGCCTGGGCTATGCCGAGGCCGACCCCACCTTCGACATCGAGGGCGTGGATGCCGCGCACAAGGCCACGCTGATCAGCGCCATCGCCTTCGGCATTCCGGTGCAGTTCGACAAGGCCTATGTGGAAGGCATCACCCGCCTGGCGGCGGCCGACATCCGCTATGCCGAGCAGCTGGGCTACCGCATCAAGCTGCTGGGCATCGCCAAGCGCGGCGACAAGGGCATCGAGTTGCGCGTGCACCCCTCGCTGGTGCCGGCCAAGCGCCTGATCGCCAACGTGGAAGGCGCGATGAACGCGGTGGTGGTGCATGGCGATGCCGTGGGCACCACGCTGTACTACGGCAAGGGCGCGGGCTCCGAGCCCACCGCCAGCGCGGTGATCGCCGACCTGGTGGACATCGCCCGCCTGCAGGGCGCCGACGAGGCGCACCATGTGCCGCCGCTGGCCTTCCAGTCCAGCACGCTGGCCGAGGCAGCGGGCGAGCTGCCGATTCTGCCGATGTCCGAGATCGTCACCAGCTACTACCTGCGCCTGCGCGTGGCCGACGAGGCCGGCGTGCTGGCCAAGGTCACCGGCATCCTGGCGGGTGCCGGCATCAGCATCGATGCCCTGCTGCAGCGCGAGGCCGGCGATGTCGGCGGCGAAGGCTCGGCGCAGACCGACCTGATCATCCTCACCCACGATACCCGCGAAGGCGAGATGGACGCCGCGCTGGCGCAGATCCAGGGCCTGCCCTCGGTGCTGGCGCCGATCACCCGCATCCGCAAGGAAGGGCTGAGCTGACTCTGGCTAAAATTATGGTCAGAATTTCCTGAAAACGGAGGCCGCCATGTCCGCAGTCTGGCAAGTCCAGGAAGCGAAGAGCCGCTTCGGCGAAGTCATCGACAAGGCCCTTCACGAAGGGCCGCAAACCGTCACGCGCCACGGCAAGCCGGTGGTGCGCGTGGTGGCGGTGGTGCCTGAAAAGGCTGACGCGGCGCCGCGCGCCGATGATGGCTTTGTCGAGTTCCTGCTCAGCGCACCCAAGGTCGATGGCTTTGCCGAGCTAATTGAGCGCGGCAGCATCAAGCCACTCGGCCCCTTGGGCGAGTGAGCGCCATGGCTTGGCTGCTGGACACCTGCGTCGTTTCAGAGCTGACCAAGCCGGCGCCCAGCGCGGCGGTGCAGCAGTGGCTGCGCTCTCACAGCGGTGAATGCCTTCTGTGTGCGGTGACGATAGGGGAAATTCAGTTCGGCTTGGAGCGGCTGGCGCAGGGCAGCAGACGCAACCGCCTGCAACTGTGGTTCGATCAGCTTTGCAGCGACTTTGAAGGCAGGATCTTGCCAACCGACGAGGCAGTCTGGCGCACTTGGAGCCGTTTGCGCGCATTCTGCCAGGCCGTGGGTCGCCCGCAAGCCGATCTGGATCTGCTGATCGCTGCGACTGCCGTGACACACGGGCTTCCCTTGCTTACCCGCAACATCCGCCATTTTGAAGACACGGGCCTCACGCTCGCCAACCCCTGGGCCGATGTGCCCAAGGCATGAGAAAACCATGAACTACCTCTCCACCCGCGGCCACCCCGACCGCAAGCGCTTCTGTGACATCCTGCTCGAAGGCCTGGCCCCCGATGGCGGCCTGTACCTGCCCGAGAGCTATCCGCGGATCGGCGCGGCCCGCCTGGGCGAGCTGCGCGGCATCTATGCCAGCCAGGGCTATGCGGCGCTGGCCTTCGAGATCCTGTCGCTGTACATCGACGATATCCCGGCTGCCGAGCTGCGCGCGATCTGCGCCAAGACCTATACCCGGGCAGTCTTCGGCACCGAGGCGATCACCCCGGTGCGCCAGCTCGAAGGCGGCCTGCTGGTCGAGGCGCTGTCCAACGGCCCCACGCTGGCCTTCAAGGACATGGCCATGCAGCTGCTGGGCAACCTGTTCGAGTACGAGCTGGGGCGCCGCGGCGAGCAGCTCAACATCCTGGGCGCCACCAGCGGCGACACCGGCAGCGCCGCCGAGTACGCCATGCGCGGCAAGCAGGGCGTGCGCGTGTTCATGACCAGCCCGCACGGCCGCATGAGCCCGTTCCAGCAGGCCCAGATGTTCAGCCTGCAAGACGAGAACATCCACAACCTGGCGATCGAAGGCGTGTTCGACGACTGCCAGGACATCGTCAAGGCCGTCTCCAACGACCATGCCTTCAAGGCCAAGTACAAGATCGGCACCGTCAACTCGATCAACTGGGCCCGCCTGCTGGCCCAGGTCGTCTACTACTTCGCGGGCTACCTGCAGGCCACGAAGACCGATGCCGAGAAGGTCAGCTTCACCGTGCCCAGCGGCAACTTCGGCAACATCTGCGCCGGCCATGTGGCGCGCCAGATGGGGCTGCCGATCGACCAGCTGATCGTGGCCACCAACGAGAACGACGTGCTCGATGAGTTCTTCCGCACCGGCGTGTACCGCGTGCGCGGCGCGGCCCATACCTACGAAACCTCCAGTCCGTCGATGGACATCTCCAAGGCTAGCAATTTCGAGCGCTTCGTGTTCGACCTGGTGGGCCGCGATGCCGCCCGCACCAACGATTTGTTCGCCAACGGCGTGGGCCGCCAAGGGCTGTTCGACCTGAGCCAGGACCCGGCATTCAAGGATGCCGCCGCGCGCTACGGCTTTGCCAGCGGCAAGAGCAGCCATGCCGACCGCCTGGCCACCATCAAGGACACCTACCAGCGTTTCGGCCAGATGATCGACACCCACACCGCCGACGGCGTGAAGGTGGCGCGCGAGCACCTCAAGCCCGGCGTGCCGATGATCGTGCTGGAGACCGCGCTGCCCATCAAGTTCGCCGAAACCATCGAAGAGGCGCTGGGCCGCGCGCCCGATCGCCCGGTCCAGTTCGAAGGCATAGAATCGCTGCCCAAGCGCGTGACCGTGCTGCCTGCCGATGTGCAGCAGGTCAAGCAGTACATTGCCGCGCACTGCGATTGATTTGAAGTAAAAACGGCTGTAGCGCTTGCCAGTCAAGTGCTGGCAGCTCTCAATAAGGGAGCGAGACATGCATGTGGTGTGCTTTGCGGGCTATTCGGGCAGCGGCAAAACCACCCTGATCGAGCGGCTGATTCCGCTGCTGCGCCAGCGGGGGCTGCGGGTGTCGGTCATCAAGCACACGCACCACCGCTTCGATATCGATACCCCCGGCAAGGACACCTGGCGCCACCGCGAGGCCGGAGCGCTGGAGGTGCTGGCCGCATCCGACATGCGTACCGTGCTGATGCGCGAGAACCAGGCCCCGCGCGAGCCCGAGGTGCACCAGCTGGTCGCGCAGCTCGATGCGTCGGTGAACTGGGTGCTGGTCGAGGGCTTCAAGCATAGCGACCTGCCCAAGCTGGAGATCCGGCGCGGTGCGGCACTGTCGCATGACCGCCCGGCGCTGTACCCGCAGGATGCGGGCGTGCAGGCCGTGGTGACGGATCTCGATCTGGCGGTTTCCCTGCCGCTGCTGCCCATTGACGACCCGCAGGCCGTGCTGCGCTGGCTGCTGGAGCGGGCCGACGCATTTGCCTACACCCCGCCCGATGTCGCCTGAAAGGAAGATATGTCGAACCCTACCCGCCCACCGCTGAAGCCGCTGCAGCAGGCCTGGGAAGAGCTGCTGGCCTATGCCGTGCCGCTGGCGCAGCCCGAGCAGCTGCCCACCCACGAGGCCGACGGCCGCGTGCTGGCCGAATCCATCCGCGCCGAGATGCAGGTGCCGCCGCAGGACAACAGCGCCATGGACGGCTATGCGGTGCGCAGCAGCGACATCGCGCATCTCGGCGTGGCGCTGCCGGTGAGCCAGCGCATTGCCGCCGGCGACAACGGCCAGCCGCTGGCCGCGGGCACGGCGGCGCGCATTTTCACCGGCGCGCCCATCCCGCCCGGTGCCGATGCGGTGGTGATGCAGGAAGACACCACGGCCCGGCCCGATGGTTCGGTGGCCTTCAATGCCGCCGTGGCCGCGGGCCAGAATGTGCGCCGCTCGGGCGAGGACATCAGCCGCGGCGCCGAGATCCTGGCCGCCGGCACCCGCCTCACGCCGGCCGAGCTGGGCCAGGCGGCCAGCGTGGGCCGCGCGCAGCTGCTGGTGGCGCGCCGACCCCGGGTGGCCCTGCTGTCCACCGGCGACGAGCTCATCATGCCCGGCGAGGTGGCGCCGCAGCACATGCGCCCCGGCAGCATCTACAACAGCAACCGCTTTTTCCTGCGCACGCTGCTGGTGCGCCTGGGCTGCGAAGTGCATGACATGGGCAATGTGCCCGATTCGCGCGAGGCCACCGTGGCGGCGCTGCGCGAGGCGGGGGCCGGCTTCGATCTGGTGCTGACCAGCGGCGGCGTATCGGTGGGCGAGGAAGACCATATCAAGCCCGCGGTGCAGGCGCTGGGCCAGCTGCACCTGTGGCAGCTGGCCATCAAGCCCGGCAAGCCGTTTGCCTACGGCAGCGTGGGCAAGGCGCACTTCATCGGGCTGCCGGGCAATCCGGTATCGAGCTTCGTCACCTTCTTGCTGCTGGTGCGCCCGTTCGTGCTGCGGCTGCAAGGCGCGGCGCGGCTGGAGGCGCCGCGCGTGGCGATGCGTGCCGATTTCGAATGGGCGCGGCCCGACAAGCGTCAGGAGTTCCTGCGCGTGCGCCGCAATGCCGGCGATGGGCTCGACCTTTATCCGAACCAGAGCTCCGGCGTGCTGACCTCGGTGGTCTGGGGCGACGGCCTGATCGACAACCCCGGCGGTACCGCGATACGCTGCGGCGATACGGTGCGCTTCATTCCATTTGCGGAGCTGCTGGCATGACGACGGCAAACATCACCGTGCGCTATTTCGCCTCGATCCGCGAGGCGCTGGGCACCGGCAGTGAGGCGCTGGCCACCCAGGCCGCCACGCTGGGCGCGCTGCGCGACGAGCTGATCGCCCGCGGCGGCGCCTATGCCGACGCGCTGGCGCGCGGCAAGGCGGTGCGCGTGGCGCTGGACCAGGCCCTGTGCAGCGAAGACACGGCCCTGGCCGACCGGGCCGAGGTCGCGTTCTTCCCGCCGGTCACCGGCGGCTGAGCCTCCATCAATCCCCCCCGCGCGCTGACCCCGCCATGCGGATGGATGCGCGAAGCGCGGCGCAGCGCATAGTCATCTATGGGCAAGCCCTCGCTCCTGCGCCGCCGCCAGTGCGGCGATGTGCACGGCGCAGGCCTGGCTTGCGGCCTGCATCGGTGCGCGCAGCTGCGGCTGCATCAGGCCCTGCGCGGCCAGCAGGGCCTTGATCGGCGCCGGGTTGGGTTCGGCAAAACAGGCTTCGGCCACTGGCCGCAGCGTCTGCCACAGGCGGCGGGCGCCGGGCAGGTCGCCGGCGGCCACGCGCTGCATCATGGCGACGAAGCCCTGCGGCTGCCAGTGCGCGCTGGCGGCGATGGCGCCGTGGCCGCCCAGCGCCAGCGTGGCGAGGATGTGCGCGTCTTCGCCGGCCAGCACCTGCAGTCGGCCGTCGGCGATCAGGGCCTGGGTCTTGGCGGCATCGCCGCCGCAGTCCTTGATGGCGCGGATGTTCGGGTGCCCGGCCAGCGCCAGCAGCGTGGCCAGCTCTAGCGTGGTGGCGCTGCGGTAGGGAATGTCGTAGACGATCAGCGGATGGGCGCTGGCCTCGGCAATCGCCTCGAACCACTGCCGCAGCCCCTGCTGGCAGGGGCGGATGTAGTGCGGCGGCGCCACCAGCACGCCGGCCAGCGCGCGCGTCTTCCAGCTGCGCACGCGCTCCAGCACATGGCCCAGGTGGTAGCCCGACAGTCCCATCGCCACCTGCAGCCCGGGCGCGGCCGACCGCGCCGTTTGCAGCACGGCATCGAGCACCTCGTCCTGCTCGGCGTCGGACAGCGCCGCGGCCTCGCCGGTGGTGCCGCAGGCCACGATGCCGGCGATGCCGCTGCCGGCCAGCCGGGCCACCAGCGATTGCAGTGCCGCATGGTCGATGGCACCGTCGGCGCCGAAGGGCGTGACCAGCGGTATCCACAGGCCGGAGAAATCAGAAAGAGTCGCAACAGACATGGTTTTCCTTCAAACACAGTGATGACCGACCGATCCAGCCAGGACGGGCGCGGAGACAGGGCTGCGAGAAAGAAAAGGGGGAAGGTCTGTGCTTGCCGGCTGCCGGATTCCGTCGCTCATCTGGACGGAACCGCAGCTCCGGTCAGACGAGCTGGGATTTTTTGGCTTTGGCTGCCGCCGCGCACGCTGCTGCTGCGCGGGTGGCGCAGGGCTGCTGGCGGTGGAGAGCGGGCGAAAGCATGCGCGGCAGTATAGCGCAAGGCGCCGCTGGACGCATGCCATCAGGCCGGCCTGCTATGCCGGTCCATAGCAGCCGCTGCGTCCATCGGTGCGTGCGCGCCACATGGGCGGGCCGATGCGCCACAGCAGCAGCGCAAAGGCCAGGCACCAGCACAGGCTGGCCGCCACCAGCCAGGCCGTGCCGCCGGCCCAGGCCGCGGCGGCGCGCAGCGCAGCGGCGGCCAGCAGGAGCATGGCGGCCGCGGGCAGCCATGGCCCCTGATCGGGCGGCAGGCCGCAATGCGCGCGTGCGGCAATGGCGATCACTGCGAAGATGGCCAGGCCCATGGCGCCCATGGCCAGCAGGTGCCGCCCGGCACCCGGGCCGGCAGGGCCCCCGAGCTGCGACCAGCCGAGCAGGCCGTAGCCCAGCGCCATGCAGGCATATGCCGCATAGAGCATCAGCGGCCAGCGCTGCAGCAGCGCGCGGCCCACATGCCAATCGCCCATCAGGTGCAAGACCGCGGCGCAGGCGGCCAGCGCCAGCCAGCCGGCGAGGTGGCTGCCCGGCTGGGCGAACTCGGCCAGGGTGTACAGCGCGATGCACAGCGCCGCCAGGTGGCGTCGCGGCGGGCGCGCGACATAGGGCTCGACATGGGGCGCGGCGCCGGGCGGCAGCTGATCGATGGCGCGGTTGACGATGCGCATCGAGATGCGGCTCATGGCCGCCACGATGAGCAGCATCAGCACCCCCAGTGCCACATGCAGCCAGCGCAGGGGCGGTAGGCCGCGCAGCGCGTCGGCATAGAAGCCCGCGACACTGGTGGCCAGTGCGAGCAGCCCCCACCAGAACGCCATGTGGCGCCGGCCGGCCGGGGCCCACAGCGGCCGCGCCAGCAGCGCGGCCAGGCCCAGCAGCAGGCCGGTGTGCGCGGCCGCGGCGAGCCACAGGCCCGCGCTGCCGCTGACGGCCGAGCCCCAAAAGCCCAGCCGCCCCAGCAGCCACAGGCCTGTGAGCGCTCGCAGCTGCGCGGGCGTGGCGCCTGCGCAGCCGGTGAACTCCGGCACCGCGGTGAGCGCGAAACCCGCCACCGCCGCCAGGGCGAAGCCGAAGATCAGCTCGTGCGCATGCCACACCACCGGCCCGCCCGCTACCGGCGGCGGCGCGAGGCCCGCGCCCAGCATGGCGCCCCACAGCGCCGGCAGCACGATGGCCGAGGCCAGCGCGAGCAGGAAAAAGGGCCGCATGCCACAGGTCCATACGGGGTGCGGCTCGCGCGGGCGCGCAGGGCTCAGCATGGGGCTGCCTCGGGCAGGCCGAAGGCCGCGCGCACCGGCGGTTGCTGTAGCAGCTCGGCCGCGCAGCGCAACACCAGCGCTTCGCTGCGCGCCAGCGCAGCGCCCGGCGGCTCATAGCGCGCCACGATGCGCCCGGGCGCGGCGGCCATCACCAGCACGGTGTCGGCCAGGCGCATGGCTTCCATCGGGTCGTGGGTGATGAGCAGCACGGCCATGGGCCGCTCGGCCTGGCGCACGAGCAGCAGATGCTGCAGCTGGCTGCGCAGGCCTACGTCGAGGGCGGCGAAAGGCTCGTCCATCAGCAGCAGCGCGGGCTCGAGCGCCAGGGCCCGGGCCAGCGCGGCGCGGCTTTGCATGCCGCCCGAAAGCTCGGCCGGGAACTGCGCGAGCGCCGCCTGGGGCAGGCCCAGCGCCAGCGCCGTCCCGGTGGCGCGGCGATGGCGTTCGGCGCGGCCCAGGCTCTGCGCCTTCAGGCCCAGCGCAATATTGTCCAGCGTGCTCATCCAGGGCAGCAGGCGCGGCTGCTGGAACATCACCGCGGCCGGCGAGAGCGGCTGCTCGATGCTGCCCTGCCTGGGTGCGAGCAAGCCGGCGCACAGGTGCAGCAGCGTGGTCTTGCCGCAGCCGGATGGCCCGAGCAGTGCCACCATGCGGCCGGTGGGCAGCTCAAGGTCGATGCCCGCGAGCACCGGCGTGGGGCCGTAGGCGTGGTGCAGGCCGCGCACCCGCAGCGATACAGGCGGCGCATTCATGCGCCAGCCCCGCGCCAGCGCTCCAGCTCGCGCTTGATGGGCTCCAGCAGCGCGTATTCGAGCACCAGCAGGCTGCCCACCACCGCGCAGATCCAGGCCAGCGATGCGCTCGTGTCCAGCTGCGAGCGCGTCACCGCCAGCGCCGCGCCCACGCCGTCGCTGGTGGCCAGCAGCTCGGCCATCACCGCCACCTTCCATGACGAGCCGAGCGCGGTGATCCAGGCCGGGAACAGGTAGGCCGCCACATGCGGCAGGTACAGGTCTGCAAGGCGCATGCGCCAGGGCAGGCGGTAGGCGCGCGCCACGTCCCTGAGGTGGTGGTCCAGCGTGCGCGTGCCCTGCAGCGCGCCGATGAAGACCACCGGCAGGCAGGCCACGAACACGGTGAACACGGGGGTGCCGTCGCCCGCGCCGAACCACAGCATGGCCAGCACCAGCCAGGCGATGGGCGGCATGCCCAGCAGCAGCGTGACCCAGGGGCGGGCGAGCATCGAGGCGGTCATCGACAGGCCCGCGAGCAGGCCGAGCGCGCTGCCCGCGCCGCCCGCGAGCAGCAGGCCGCCGAGCGCGCGCCGCGCTGTCGTCGCCAGCTCGGGCCAGGCGGCGCCCGATGCCAGCAGGCCGCGCAGCGTGGCGAAGGTGGCCAGCGGGCCGGGCAGGATCAGCGGGCCGTAGAAGCCCGCGCCCAGCTCCCACAGCGCCGCCAGCAGCAGGCTCGCGGCCGCGCCCCAGCCGCTCCAGAGGTAGGCCGGCATGCCGCGCAGCAGGCGCCAGGCCAGCCGCATTTACTGCGCTCCCCGGGCTGGCGCGGCTATCTCGGTGAGCTGCAGCACCACCGGCTCGGCCTGGGTGCGCGCGAAATGCTGGTGGCCCGCGGGCTCGGAGAACACGCTGCCCGGCGGCAGGGGCTTGAGCGCTGCCTCGTCGAAGCGGTCGCCGAAGCCCAGCAGCAGCGTGCCGCTGACCACGGTGACGATGCGGTAGCCGCTGGCATGCCCATGCGGCGGCAGGTCGGTGCCGGGCGCGATGCGCACGCGCCGCGTGACGACGCGGTAGGCGGGGTCGGCATGCAGGTCCAGGCGCTGCGTGGTCTTGCCGTCCTGCCAGGAGAGCTGCTGCGGCGTGAGGGTGAAGGCCGCGCCGGCGGCCTGCGCCGTGGCGCCGGGCGGGATGGTGAGCAGGGCGGTGGCGGCGCAGAGCTGGATCAGGCGAAAGTTCAGGTGAGTATGGAGCATGGCAGTCCTTGCAGGTTGAGCCCGCCATGGCTGCGCGCGGGCGCCGCCTGGGGGATGGGGGAGTGGAAGAAGCCGGAGTCGGGCAGCCGGCCGCCAAGCAGCGCGGCATCGCGCCTGAGCAGCTGCTGAAAGAAGAAATCGATGTCGGCGCGGGCCTGCTGCGCCGGCACGGCTTCGAGCTGGCTGGCGGCGATGGCATCGGCCACCGCCTCGGGGCTCAGCAGCTCGATGCGCGCGGCCACCATGCGGCCGCACTCCTGCGGGTTGGCGCGGCACCAGGCGCTGGAGCGGGCATAGGCCTCGGCCACCGCGGCGAGCGCCGTGGGCTGCTCGCGCACGGGGCCCACGGCGGCGATGCCGGCCTGCGGGATGCGCGGCGCGCGCTGGAAGACGCGGCCCCATTCCTGCTGCAGGTCGGCACCGCGGTGCAGTTGCGGTGCGATGAAGCCGACGGGCAGCGACTGCGTCTTGCGCAGCGCCATCGACACCGCGGGCTCGGACAGCAGCGCATGGCGCACCCGGCGTGTGACGAGCAGCTGCATCGCCTCCATCGGGGTGGGCAGGTAGCGCAGCCGGAAGTCGCGCCGCGCGTCCAGGCCCTGCTGGGCGGCGAGCAGCTGCAGCATCAGATCGGGCATGTCGCCGCGGAAAGGCACGGCGATCTCTTCGCCGCGAAAGTCGGCCAGCGTGCGGCGCATGCCGTCGCGGCTGACGATCCACAGCGCACCCCAGGTGGCGATGTTGAGCAGCGTGAGGCCGGCGCCGCGGTTGTAGAGGTTGGCAGCCACGTTGCTCGGCATGGCCAGCACATCGGCCTTGCGGCCCAGGGCCAGCGCGCGCAGCTGGTCGGGATCGCGCCAGGAGGCAAATTCGGTGCGCCCGGCAATACCGGCCAGCGCCTGCGTCTCGGCCATGTGGATCAAGGGCGCCGAGACGATGGCGGGCGGGCCGGCGAGCACGAGGCGTGGCAAGGGCATGGCGCCGTGCGCCGCCGGTAGGGCGGCGGCGGCCATGCCGGCGCCCAGGGCGCGGATCACTGCCCGGCGATGCGCAAGCGGGGTGGGGGTTTGCATGTCTTCCGCCTTCAGAACTGGTAGCTCAGGCCCGCGGCGAGGCTGCGGCCCAGGCCCGGCAGGTAGCCCGGCTGCGCGGCCGTGGCCTGGTTGCGGATCGCGTAGCTGCTCGCATAGCGCCGGTTGCTCAGGTTGTCGGCCTGCAGGTAGGTGCTCCAGGGGCCGCGCTTGTATTCGAGCTTCAGGCCCAGCAGCGCATAGGCGTCCTGTTCGCTGCCGGCGGTGTTGGCATGGTCGGTGGGCGTGGCGCTGGGCATCCAGCGCAGGTTGGGGCCGAAACGCCAGACGCCCGGGCCGGCGGCCAGGCGCCACAGCAGCTCGGCATTGATCAGGTGGCGCGGCACGCCGGCGATGCGGTTGCCGGCATAGGCGCCTTGCTTGAAGCGGAAGTCGCTGTAGGTCCACGAGGCGCGCCAGTCGAGTGCGCCGGCGTGCGCTGCATCGCCCAGCGGCCAGCTGCCCGACAGGCCGGCCTCCACGCCCTGGTGGCGCGTGCCGCCGGCGTAGTTGAAGGTGCCGATGCGGATGCCGCTTTCGTCGGTGGTGCTCATGAGTTCGTCGGCCACCTGGCTGCGGTAGGCGGCCACGCTCCAGTGCAGCGCGCGTACACCCTCGCCCCAGCGGCCCTGGCCGCCGAGCTCGAAGGTGGTGGCGCGCTGCAGGCGTAGCGGCACCAGCGCGCTGCTGGCCGCGGCGGGGGCGTTGGGCGCCACGGTGGCCGAGACGATTTCCCAGAAGGTCGGCGCTTCCTGGCTGCGGCTCAGGTTGGCCCACCAGCGCGTGGCTGGCGCCGGTGTCCAGACCACGCCCAGCTTGGGCGTGGCGAAGGTCCAGCGCTGCTCGAGCGCGCGGCCGTCCAGGCGGCTGTCCGCATCGCGCGACTGGCGGCTCCAGCCGAGCTGGCCCGACAGCGCCCAGGCCTGCGCCAGGCGCCAGTCGGCACCCAGCTGCGCCTGCAGGTTGTCGGCGTTGAGGCCGTAGGCGCCGAAGCGCTGCATCGGGGCTCCGTTGGCCGGGCTGGTGGCATCCAGGCCGCGCTCCATGCGGCTGCGCGACCAGCCGAGTGCCGCGCGCCAGGCCAGCGATTCGCTGCTTTGCCCGCTGGCCTGCCATTGGGCGCCGGCGGTGCGGCTGTGGGTGATGGTGTAGCTGGTCTGGTTGTTGAACAGGTCGTGCGTGTCCTGCCAGTAGACGCCCAGCTCCTGGCGCAGCGCGTCGTCGCCCCAGCGCGAGCGGTTGGCCAGGCGCCACTGGCGGGCCTCGCGGCGCGGATCGCGCCGGTAGACGTTGAGCAGCTGGTCCTGCGGGGTATTGCCGTCGCCCATCACGCCGCGCGGATCGGAGCGCACCCGCTCCTTGGGCACGACGCTGGGGATCTCGAAGTCCAGGTCGGTCCAGGAGAAATAGCTGCGGTTCTCGAAGCCGTCCGGACCCTGGAAGCCGAAATTGGCGTGCAGCGCCTCGCGCCGCGAGGCCGAGTGGTGGCGCCAGCCGTCGAAGCGGTCGCCGCTGACGCTCAGGCGCGCATCCCACTGCGTGCCCTGCAGGCCGATGGCGCCCTGCAGCGCGCGGCGGCCGAAGCTGCCGGCTTCGGCCCGCACGCGGCCGCGCTCGTCGGCGCCGGTGAGCGACTGGAAGTCCAGCTCGCCGCCGAGGGTGGTCGCGCCGGGCGTGAGGGTGTTGGCGCCGCGGCGGGCGCTCACCAGGGCTGCGTTGCGCGGCTCCACCAGGCCGATGATGAACGAGCCGTCGGCTTCGTTGAGCGGCAGCCCGTCCTGCAGCAGCAGCACGCCGCGGTTGACCGGATTGCTCTGGATGCCCGAGCCGCGAATCGACAGCCGGGGCTGGTCGGTGGCGCCGAAAAAGTCCTGGATCACAATACCGGGCTGGTAGTCCAGCGCATCGCGCAGCGTGGCCAGCCGTGTCTCCTGCTGCGGCGTGGCGAGGTTGGTGCCGCCGGGCACGCGCGCCAGGCGCTCGCGCTCGGCCGGGACCGATGGGCGCAGCGGCGCGGCATCCGCCTGCGCGCCTTCGCCGGAGGCGCGCACGGTCACGGGCGGCAGCTCATGCGGCTTTTCGTCGGCGGCTTGCGCCAGGCTCCAGGGCAGGGCTGCAAGCGCATGGAGCAGCAGGGTGTGGCGCAGGCGGGGAAGTGACGGTTGCTGCATGGGAGTAAAAATGTTTAATAAGATTCATTCGTATTTGTGGAGCATGCTGCATGCGGAAGGGATCGCAAATGACTTTTGTCAAGCGGGTTGGCGAGCGGGCGGCGGTGCATGGGCTGCTCGCCGCCCATGCACTGGTTGACGGGCTGGCGCCGGCGCTGGCCGGCGAGCTGGCGCAGGCGGCTGCGCGGCGCGCACATGGCGATGGCGAGACGCTGTTCTTCGAGGGCGACAGGGCCAGGCACTGCCTGCTGGTGGAGCAAGGCGCGGTCGAAGTGCTGCGCTACGATGCGGCCGGAGAAGAGCGCATGCTGCATTGCTTCGGCCCGGGCCAGCTGGTGGCCGAGGCGGCCATGTTCATGCCGCATGGCCTGTACCCGATGACCGCGCGGGCCCGGGGCGCCACCGTGGTCTGGCGCATTCCGCGCGGCGCATGGCATGCGGCCTGCGAGCGCTACCCGCCACTGGCGCTGCGCCTGCTCGAATCCTTGAGCCTGCGGCTGTACCGGCGTGTGAACGAGGTGGATTGGCTCACGCGCAGCAATGCCCCGCAGCGGCTGGCGGCCTATCTGCTGGACCAGTCGGGCAGGCAGGGCGAAAGCCTGGAGCTGCCCACGACCCAGCACCATCTGGCGGCGCATCTGGGCATCCGCGCCGAAACCCTCAGCCGCATTCTGGCCGAGTGGCGCGGGCAGGGCTGGATCAGCGGTGGCCGGCGTTGCTGGCGTATCCTGCAGGCGGCGCGCCTGCGCGAGCTGGTCGCCTCGCTGTGAGTTGCGCTGGCGGGGCGGTCAGCCCTCTGCGCAGGGCAGGGCCGGCGCTTGCCAGCCCAGCAATTCGGCCAGCCTCAGCACGATCCAGCGTGCCTCGGCCGCGCCCACGCCGGAATCCGCGCCGGCCAGGCCCTGGTGGATGCTGAGCAGGATGGCCGGCTCGGACGGCGCGCTTTGCATGTACAGCGCCTGCGCCTGCTCCACCAGCGCGGTGGCCAGGTCTTCGCACAGCTCGTAGCGGGCCTGCAGCTCGCGCAGCGGCACGCGCAGGCGGCCGTGGCGCTCGGCATAGAGCGCGATGAAGGAGTCGGGAACGAAGAGCTGGCTATCGGAGGACACGGTATCGATTCAAAAGACAGGAGCTGCGGGGGCCGAGATTCGTCGGGCTCATGGTGTGAAGCGCTTCTCGAACCGGGCCAGATCCGATTCCAGCTCGAAGGTCACGACCTGGCCCATCTTCTTGTCCGACTCGCGGCAGGCGGCGAAGACGCTGGTCTTGCCCTGCAGGTCCATCGCCGGGATGTCGATGATCGCATAGGGATGTGGCACGAAGAGGTGGAACTCGAACACCACGCGGTGCTGGTTGCGTGGGTTGGGGTAGAGCAGGTAGCCGTGGGCGCTGAAGGTCTGGGTGGCCATGGTGGGAGTGGAGATAAGAGCTGCATAGTGTGCCGCAGACCGGGTCATACTAGGGCTTGTAGCGCTTTTTTTGACTTGCCATGTTCCATTCCCATATCGCCATCCAGACCGCCGACTTCGACGTGAGCCAGGAGCTGGCGGCGCTGCGCGCGGGCGATGCGCGCATCGGCGCGGTGTGCTGCTTCGTCGGCACGGTGCGCGACAGAAACAGTGCCCCCACGCTCGGCACAGGCGTGTCCTCGCTGCCCCCCGAGGGGGCACCCTTGCCTTGGGGCGGCCCGGCGGCGGCGGGGGGCGGCAGCACCGTGACCTCGATGGAGCTGGAGCACTACCCGGGCATGACGGAGAAGTCCATCGCCGGTATCGTGGAGCAGGCGCGCCAGCGCTTCGAGATATTCGGCGCCCGCGTGATCCACCGCGTGGGCCTGCTGGCGCCCGAGGCGCAGATCGTGCTGGTGGCGGTGTCGTCCGCGCACCGCGGGCAGAGCTTTCTGGCCTGCGAATACCTGATGGACTACCTCAAGACCCAGGCGCCGTTCTGGAAGAAGGAGCAGACGCCCGAAGGCGCCCGCTGGGTCGATGCCCGGGTGAGCGATGATGTGGCGCTGGCGCGCTGGGAGGAAAAAGCCGGGGGAGCAAGCAGTGGATGAGGTTGCGATCTACCAAAGCGATGGCGGGGAAATCACCGTTCAGCTCAAGCACGAAACGGTATGGCTGAGCCTTCTGCAAATAGCGGACCTGTTCGGGCGCGACAAATCCGTCATTTCGCGCCACCTGCGCAATGTATTCCATGAAGGCGAGTTGGAGCGTTCCGCAGTAGTTGCAAAAAATGCAACTACTGCGGCTGATGGCAAGACCTATCAAGTCGACCACTACAACCTGGACGCCATTCTTTCCGTGGGGTATCGGGTCAATTCCAAGCAAGGAACCCGCTTTCGCCAGTGGGCCACGTGCCTGCTACGCGAACATCTCACGCGCGGCTACACCATCAATCGCCAGCGGCTGCACAGCAACGCGGCAGAACTGCAGGCCGCGCTCGAACTGGTGCGCAAGGCGGCGCAAGCGCCAGAACTCAGTGCCGATACGGGCCGAGGGTTGGTCGATATCGTTACCCGCTACACCCACACCTTCTTGTGGTTGCAACGCTACGATGAAGGCCTGCTGGCCGAACCCTCCACTCAACCCGGAGGCCAGTTGCCCAGCGTGATAGAGGCACGCATGGCGTTGACCACCTGCGGGCCAGCCTGATGCAGCGCGGCGAGGCCACCGAGTTGTTTGCGCTGGAGCGCGGCGATGGCTTGCCAGCCCTGTTGGGTAACCTTGACCAGAGCGTGTTTGGCGAGCCCGCCTACCCTAGCATTGAGGCGAAAGCTGCCCATTTGCTGTATTTCGTCATCAAGAATCACCCTTTTGCCGATGGCAACAAGCGTAGCGGCGCTTTCCTGTTCGTCGATTTCTTGCATCGCAACGGGCGCTTGCTGGGCGCGGATGGACAGCCCGTCATCAACGACGTAGGCTTGGCCGCTCTCGCTTTGCTGGTGGCTGAGTCCGACCCTGCGCACAAGGATGTGCTCATCCGGCTCGTGATGCACATGCTGGCAAAGCCTGCCATCGACACGCACGCCCGTTGACTTGATTCAGCGCAACCGGCTGGTACCTCTGTGTATTGCTTGTGCGGCAGGGGCTCTTGAAAATGGGCGCTCGGCTGTCAAATAGAACGCAGTGACTCTGATAACAGGAGCGAAAGAAATCACCATGCGAATCGACAAACTCACCACCAAATTCCAGGAAGCGCTGGCCGATGCCCAGTCGCTGGCCCTGGGCAACGACAACGCCTATATCGAGCCGCTGCACGTGCTGACGGCCATGCTGCGCCAGAGCGACGGCCCCAATGCGCTGCTGCAGCGCGCCGGCGTCAATGTGAATGCGCTGGCGGCAGCCGCGGAAAACGCGGTCAAGCGCCTGCCCCAGGTGCAGGGGCAGGACCAGGTCACCGTGGGCCCCGAGCTGCAGCGCGTGCTGCAGGCCACCGAGAAGGAGGCCATCAAGCGTGGCGACCAGTTCTATGCCAGCGAGCTGTTCCTGCTGGCGCTGACCGACGACAAAGGCGAGGCTGGCCGCCTGGCCCGCGAGGCGGGGCTCTCCCGCAAGGCGCTGGAGGCCGCCATTGACGCGGTGCGCGGCGGCCAGACCATGGACAGCGCCGATGGCGAAAGCCAGCGCGAGGCGCTGAAGAAGTACACGCTGGACCTGACCGAGCGTGCCCGCCAGGGCAAGCTCGATCCGGTGATCGGCCGCGACGACGAGATCCGCCGCACCATCCAGGTGCTGCAGCGCCGCAGCAAGAACAACCCGGTGCTGATCGGCGAGCCCGGCGTGGGCAAGACCGCCATCGTCGAGGGCCTGGCCCAGCGCATCGTCGCCGGCGAGGTGCCCGACACCCTGCGCGACAAGAAGGTGCTGGTGCTGGACATGGCGGGCCTGCTGGCCGGCGCCAAGTACCGCGGCGACTTCGAGGAGCGCCTGAAGTCCGTGCTCAAGGAGGTGGCGCAGGACGACGGCCGCATCATCCTCTTCATCGACGAGATCCACACCATGGTGGGCGCCGGCAAGGCCGAGGGCGCCATGGATGCCGGCAACATGCTCAAGCCCGCGCTGTCGCGCGGCGAGCTGCACTGCATCGGCGCGACCACGCTCGACGAATACCGCAAGTACATCGAGAAGGATGCGGCGCTGGAGCGGCGCTTCCAGAAGGTGCTGGTCGACGAGCCCAGCGTGGAGGACACCATCGCCATCCTGCGCGGCCTGCAGGAGAAGTACGAGGCCCACCACGGCGTGGACATCACCGACCCGGCCATCGTGGCCGCGGCCGAGCTCAGCCACCGCTACATCACCGACCGCTTCCTGCCCGACAAGGCGATCGACCTGATCGACGAGGCCGCGGCCAAGATCAAGATCGAGATCGACTCCAAGCCCGAGGTCATGGACAAGCTGGAGCGCCGCATGATCCAGCTCAAGATCGAGCGCGAGGCGATGAAGAAGGAGACCGACGAAGCCTCGCAAAAGCGCCTGGCGCTGATCGAGGATGACCTGGCCAAGGTGGAGCGCGAATACGCCGACCTGGAGGAGATCTGGAAGGCCGAGAAGGCCAGCGCCCAGGGCTCCGAGCAGATCCGCAAGGACCTCGAACAGCTCAAGTTCCAGATCCAGGAAGCCACCCGCAAGGGCGACTTCAACAAGGTGGCCGAGCTGCAGTACGGCAAGCTGCCGGCGCTGGAAAAGCAGCTCAAGGAAGCCCAGGACAGCGAGAGCGAGCGCGAAAAGGCGCCGGGCAAGGGACACAAGCTGCTGCGCACCCAGGTCGGCGCCGAAGAGATCGCCGAGGTGGTGAGCCGTGCCACCGGCATTCCGGTGGCCAAGATGATGCAGGGCGAGAAAGACAAGCTGCTGCACATGGAAGGCCGGCTGCACGAGCGCGTGGTGGGGCAGGACGAGGCGATCTCCGCCGTCTCCAACGCGATCCGCCGCTCGCGCTCGGGCCTGTCCGATCCGAACCGGCCCACGGGTTCGTTCCTGTTCCTCGGCCCCACGGGCGTGGGCAAGACCGAGCTGTGCAAGGCGCTGGCGGGCTTTCTGTTCGACAGCGAGGAGCATCTGATCCGCATCGACATGAGCGAGTTCATGGAAAAGCACTCGGTGTCGCGGCTGATCGGCGCGCCCCCGGGCTATGTGGGCTACGACGAAGGCGGCTACCTGACCGAGGCCGTGCGCCGCAAGCCCTACAGCGTGATCCTGCTCGACGAGGTAGAGAAGGCCCACCCCGACGTGTTCAACGTGCTGCTGCAGGTGCTTGACGACGGCCGCCTGACCGACGGCCAGGGCCGTACCGTGGACTTCAAGAACACGGTGATCGTGATGACCAGCAACATCGGCTCGCAGCTGATCCAGGCGATGGTGGGCCAGCCCTACGACGAGGTGAAGGAGGCGGTCTGGGGGGAGCTGAAGAATTACTTCCGCCCCGAGTTCCTCAACCGCATCGACGAAACCGTGGTCTTCCATGGCCTGGATGCCAAGAACATCGAAGCCATCGCCCGCATCCAGCTGCGCCAGCTGGAGCAGCGCCTGGCCAAGATGGAGCTGCATCTGCAGGTGGGCGAGCCCGCGCTGGCCGAGCTGGCCAAGGTGGGCTTCGATCCGGTGTTTGGCGCGCGGCCGCTCAAGCGCGCCATCCAGCAGCGCATCGAGAACCCGCTGTCCCGGTTGCTGCTCGAAGGCAGGTACCCGCCCAAGAGCACGATCCCGGTCAGCGTCGATCCGGTGCGCGCGCCGGGCGAGTTCCACTTCGGCGACGCGGTGCAAACCGCTTAACCACGCAGGCCGCACAAGCATTGCGCTGCGCTATGCTTGTGTGGTCATACGCGTGACATGAAACCCGGGGCCGGTGCAGCCGGCTCCCTTGGAAAGGAAGTACTTTGAACGAATTGTTCGCTGGCATAGTGCGTTGGACCATCCGCTTGGTGGGCCTGGCAATGGGGCTGGTGTTTTTGGCCAGCCTTCTGGTGGTGGCCGCGCTGATGGCGCTGCTGTGGTGCGGGCGCCTGCTGTGGGCCAAGCTGACGGGGCGGCCGGTGGCGCCGTTTGCGTTTCGCACGTTTCCGCAAGCGGGCTGGACCACCGTGTACCGCAATACCGCCCGCTGGAGGGCGAGCGCCCCCGGCCATGCGCCTGCGGCCCATTCCGGCATGCGCGGCCCTGCCGCGGTGATGGCCGGCGATGTGACCGACGTGGAAGCCCGCGACATTCGTTGACACTTGGGCTCCTGCCCACGGATCGAACCCGGCCGCGGCCGGGTTTTTCTTTGGCTGCCGATGTGTGCTGGCTGTCAGGTGGGAGGGGGTACTAGGGTAAACGCCTAGCGCAAATCGGCGCGCTTGCAAAGTCTGGCGCGACTAGCCCCACAGCATGCTTGGGGACTACCCAAAACGTGTCAGGAGTGCGACAATCACAGGCTTTCGTGTGAACACCTCCGCAGCGTGTATTCTGCGCGCCGCTTACTCCATACGCCTTTTTTCAAAGCCATCGGCTCGTTCGTGGATGAACTGCCTGTGCCGCTTGCGTAGGGCGCCTTGGGGTAGGGGCTGTGGGCTTGCAAGGCTTGGCGTTGAGCATCCGCTGCGCAGCGCTTGCATGTCCGCAGGCCCGGGCGAGTCCGGCAAAGGACCGGCATGGGCGGCTGTCGTCGGCAGTGTACGACGTCTGGTGTGCGCATTTGGCTTCATTCATCGTTTTTTTTGATTTCGGTTTCTCATGTCGACGAACAACAGTATTCAAGTGCGTGCTGCAACGCTTCGTGATGCCAAGGCAATTGCCCAGATCCATGCCGCCGCGGCGGTGGAGTCCTACCGCGGTATTCTTCCCGATGACCAGCTGAAATCCCTGTCCACCGTCGAAAAGCGCCAGGCCTACTGGCGCGAGGCCATCGAGTACTGCGAGCCGCAGGTGCAGGTGGCCATTGAAAACGACAAGATCGTGGGCTTTGTGGGCTTCGACCGTTCGCGCGATGCCAAGACCCGCCCCACCACCGGCGAGATCTGGGCCATCTATGCGGCGCCCACCCATTGGAATACCGGCGTGGGCGTGGCCCTGTGGGATGCCGCGCGCGACGGCCTGGCCGAAGAGGGTTGCACCAGCGTGACCGCCTGGGTGCCGCTGCGCAACGAGCGCGCGCTGCGCTTCCATGAGCTGGCCGGCTTCAAGCGCGAAATGTCCACCGCCAAGACCGCCACCTTCGGGGCCGTCAAAATCGAGGAAATCCGCATGGCGCGCCCGCTGATGCACAAGGCCTGAGGCCCTTTGCCAAACCCATCCCGAAGGCCGTTGGATTGCGGCCTTTTGTTTTTTCCGGACACCGCATGACAGAAGTGCCCCCCATCGCCTGGACCGAGGCCGGCGCCCCGCGCAGCGCCCGCTGGCGCAGCGAGCGCGGCAGCGCGCCGCCCCGGCGCGTGGTGCCGGCCGACGATCGCATGACGGCCGATGCCGCCTACCGCCTGGCCTGCGAGGGCACGGCGCTGCTGTGGCGCGGCGACTACCACAATGCCCGCCAGCTGCTCAGCGCGCTGGCGCGCCGCCTGGACCGCACCGCGGCGCAGTCGGCCAAGAAGAAGGCGGCGGGCGGCCAGGGCCAGGCAGCTGCGCTGGGCACGCCGGCGATGGCGCAGCGCTTTCACCAGCATCGCCAGCTGCAGGCGCAGCGCGCGCGGGTGCTGTCGATGCTGCTGCTGGAGCTCGATGGCGGCTACCGCCTGGACCTGCGCCGCGCGCCCGAGGTGGCCGAGGCCTGCGCCCAGGCCTGGGGAGAGTCCGACGGCCAGCCCCAGCTCGTGTCGCTGCGCGAGCTGCAGGCGCTGGTGGGCGCCTACGAATGGCGCCGGCGCGGCGTGGAGATACCGGCGCTGGCACAGCCGCCGGGCGCCTATGCGCGCATCCACCCGCACTATGGCGTGTTCTCGCCGGTGCGCGGCGAGTATGTCGATCTGGTGGCCCAGGCCCTGGCGCAGCCGCTGCCCGCGGCGCTGCGCCAGCAGCCGCTGGCCTTCGATATCGGCACCGGCACCGGCGTGCTGGCGGTGCTGCTGGCGCGCAGCGGCGTGCGGCAGGTGGTGGCCACCGACATGGATGCGCGTGCGCTGGCCTGCGCGCAGGACAACCTGCAGCGCCTGGGCGTGGCGCGGCAGGTGCGGCTGCAAGAGGCGGATCTGTTCCCCGAAGGGCGCGCGGCGCTGCTGCTGTGCAACCCGCCCTGGGTGCCGGCCCGCGCCAGCGCGCCGGTGGAGCGGGCGGTGTACGACGAGGGCAGCGCGATGCTGCGCGGTTTCCTGGCCGGCGCTGCCGCGCACCTGCTGCCTGGCGGCGAGGCCTGGCTGGTGCTGTCCGACCTGGCCGAGCACCTGGGCCTGCGCAGCCGGGGCGAGCTGCTGGGCTGGTTCGCGGCGGCCGGGCTCAGGGTGGCGGGCCGGCTCGACATCCGCCCGCGCCACGGCAAGGCTTTCGAGCCCGGCGATCCGCTGCACGCGGCCCGCTCGGCCGAGCTGACCTCGCTGTGGCGGCTGGCCGCAGCGGCCTGAACATGCGCCTGCTGCTTGCCCCGATGGAGGGCCTGCTCGACTTCGTGCTGCGCGATGTGCTCACCGCCATCGGCGGCGCGGACCGCTGCGTGTCCGAGTTCATCCGCATCACCGGCAGCGTGCTGCCCGACAAGGTTTATTTGCGCACCATGCCCGAGCTGCTGCAGGGCAGCCGGACCGCGGCCGGCACGCCGGTGCGCGCGCAGCTGCTGGGCTCCGACCCGGCGAGCATGGCCGACAATGCAGCGAACCTGGCGCGGCTCGCGCCCGAGGGGATAGATCTGAACTTCGGCTGCCCGGCCAAGGTGGTCAACCGCCATGGCGGCGGCGCCTCGCTGCTGCGCGAGCCCGAGGCCATCCGCGCGGTGGTGGCCGCGGTGCGCCGGGCGGTGCCGGCGGGCATGCCGGTCAGCGCCAAGATGCGGCTGGGCTTCAACGACCGGGCGCTGATGCTGGACTGCGCGCTGGCCATGGCCGAGAGCGGCGCCGAGGAGCTGGTGGTGCATGGCCGCACCAAGCTCGACGGCTACCGCCCGCCCGCCTACTGGGACCAGATCGCCCGCGTGCGCGAGGCGGTGCGCATACCCGTGGTCGCCAATGGCGAGATCTGGACGGTGGCGGACGCGCTGCGCTGCCAGGCCGAATCGGGCTGTACCGATTTGATGCTGGGCCGCGGCATCGTGGCCGACCCGGGCCTGGCCTGGCGCATCCGCGCCGCGGTCGCCGAGCGCAATGGCCAGCCTGCACCGGCCGGCTGTCGCGCCCTGGCCTGGCCCGAGCTGCTGCCGGCGCTGCAGCGCTTTTGGGAGCTGGTCTGCGCCGGCCTGGAGCCGCGCCAGCGGGCCGGGCGCCTCAAGCAATGGCTGAACCTGCTGCGCCGCGCCTACCCCGAGGCCGAGGCGGCCTACCAGCACGTGCGGGTGATGACCGATCAGCGCGCCATCAGCGCGTGGTTGCTGGAGTTATCAAAAATATGAGCTGCTAGCGCTTGCTATATGGATATTTCAGATAGTTTTGTATTTGAAAACACCATGTAGCAAGCGCTGACAGCTACTATTTTATTCAAAGCAATTCATCGGGCGCGAACGGCCCGATCAGCCTGAGCAGCAGGCGCAGCGGCAGGCTGGTGTCGGGCTCGTGGGTCTGGTCGCTTTCGTCGCTTTGGGGCGGCGCCTTCCAGCGCAGCGCGCCGTCCTCCAGCACCACATGCCAGGCGCCCAGCGCCAGACCTTTCTCGATCTGCTCGGAGGTCTGCGCCGAGAGCTTGCGGCTGCGCACCAGCACCGCGATCTCGGTGTTTTGCAACTGCGAGCGCTGGTCCAGGTTCATCGAGCCGACGACGAGGATCTGTCCGTCCACCACCAGCAGCTTGGAATGCAGCATCAGCCGCGAGCCGGCCGTCGCCGTGGCGCCGCTGCCCACGCCGAGCGCGGCGCGCAGCGTGCTGCTGTCGCTGACCAGCTCGTACAGCTCCACCCCGCTGCGCAGCAGCGCCTCGCGGTAGCGGGCATAGCCCACGTGGGCCACCGGCGCATCGTTGGACGACAGCGAATTGGTGAGGATACGGATGCGCACGCCGCGCTCGCGCGCGGCCTGGAAGGCGGCCAGCATGTCGCTGCCCGGCACGAAGTAGGGCGAGACGATGAGCAGATCCTGGCGGGCATAGCCGATCAGGTGTACGAGGCCCTCGACCACCGAATCGCCGGCCGCTGCACCGCTGGCTGGCTTGCCTGCTGCGGCCAGCGCGCTGCGAGGCATGTTGATGCGGGCGAGTTGGGCGCTGGCCAGCGTGCCCTTGCTGGCGCTGAGCGGATCGGTCACGCCGTCGGAATCCACCGCCGGGATCTTGCTGGGCTGGTCGGCCAGCATCACCGCGCGGGCCCAGACCAGGGGCAGGGTGTCCAGCTCGGTGGCCCGCATGTCCCAGGCGCGGGCACGTTGCTCGGCGGAGGGGGGCTGGCGGCTGTCGGGGCGGGGCTCGCCATCGGGCGGGGTGGGGCGCGGGCCGCCAGACGGCGCGGCGCCATCGGCGCCGGTATCACCGGCCTCACCGGCCTCGCGCGCGGCGAAGGACTGGCGCATCGCATCCAGCTCCTGGCGCTCGATCAGCGACTGCACCGGGTAGGCGCGGGCATTGTTCCAGTAGCTGTCGAAGCTCCTGGACAGATCCTGCACGATGGGGCCGGCGGCCAGCAGGTCGGCATCGAGGAAGTTGGAATTCTCGGCATTGCCGAAATACGCGTCGCCCAGGTTGCGGCCACCCATCACGCCCACCAGGTTGTCGGCCAGGAAGAGCTTGTTGTGCATGCGCTGCTGGGCGCGCTGGAAGTCGGTGGCGGCGCTCCAGATGCGGCTCAGGCCCGAATCGCGGCTGCCCACCAGCGGGTTGAACATGCGCATCTCTATGCCCGGCACGAAGGCCAGCCGCATCACCTGCGCATTGCGCCCGGTGCTGTGGAAATCATCGAGCAGCACCCGCACCCGCACGCCGCGCCGCGCCGCGGCCACGATGCCCAGCAGCAGCCGCTCGGTGCTGGCATCGGCATGGATGGCGTAGTACTGCAGGTCCAGCGTCTGCTGCGCGGCCTCGACCAGCGCCAGCCGGCTGCCGTAGGCCGACTGCGGCCCGGTCAGCAGCGCAAAGCCCGAGGCCTCGTCGCCGGCCTGGTTCTCGCGCTGCTTGCGGCTGGCGACGAGCTGGCCCAGGGCGGTGCTGCCGGAGGGCTGCACGGCGGTGGACACGGGCCGCTGCACCTGTGTGGGCAGCCGGCTGGCGCAGCCGCCAAGCAGCAAGAGCATGAGCAGCAGCATGGCCCGGCCGGCTTGGCGCCAAGGGGGGAGGAAGCGGGGGGCGATCAGGGAATGGGCCATGGTTGCAGGCGAATAAAGAGGCGGGTCCGATGATTATTGTCAATCTTCCCCGGCCTGGCGTGGATTTGCCTAACCCCTGCGTGTGCGAAACAACAGCCACAGCAGATAGACCCCGCCCAGCAGGCCCGTCACCAACCCTATGGGCAGATGCAGGCGCACCGGCGCCCACTGGCTGAGCAGGTCGGCCGCCAGCAGCAGCACCGCCCCCATGGCCGCGCCCGTGAACAGGGGCACATCGGGCGACAGGCCCAGGCGCCGGGCCACCTGGGGAGCGGCCAGCGCGATGAAGGCGATGGGCCCCGCCGCCGCCGTGGCGATGGCGGTCAGGGCCACGGCGGCCATCACCATGATGAGCCGCGTGCGCGGCACGTGGACTCCCAGCTGGGTGGCGGCGTCGTCGCCCAGCTCCAGCAGGTTGATGCGGCGGGCGCACCACAGCACGACCGGCACGATGGCGACGAAGCCCAGCGCGGCCGGCACGACATGGGCCCAGGTCCGCGCGCTGAGCGAGCCGGCCAGCCAGCGCTGGGCCGAGACGGCCCGGTCCAGATCGCCCATGACCAGCAGGATGGTGTTCAGGCCCGAGAGCGTGGCCCCCACGCCTATGCCCACCAGCACCAGCCGGTAGCCCCCGGCCGCGCGCCGGCCGCCGGACAGCGCCAGCACGACCGCCGCCGTGGCCATGCCCGACAGCACGGCGGCCAGCGAGGTCCACAGCGGCCCGGCGTCGCCCAGCACGATCAGCGCAATCGCCCCGCTGGCCGCACCCGTGGTGAAGCCGATCACGTCCGGCGAGCCCAGCGCGTTGCGGGAGACGGACTGGAAAATGGCGCCGGCCATGCCCAGCGCCGCACCCACGAAGACCGCCGTGAGCACGCGCGGCAGCCGCACGCGCAGCACGATGCGCTCGGCGGCGGGGTGGGCGCCCGTGCCCAGCAGGCTGTCCAGCACTTCGGCCGGGCCCAGCGACAGGCTTCCCGTGCCCAGCAGCAGCACGCCCAGCACCAGGGCCAGCGCCACCAGCCCCATGCCCACGGCCAGCGGCCTGGGACGCCAGCGCAGCGCATACGGGCCCCAGCGCACTACCGAGGCTTTCAGGGATGTCTTCATAGCCTGCTCAAGCGGTATCTGCACGCCACCCAGACAAAGAACGGCCCGCCGAGCAGGCAGGCGACGATGCCCGCGGCCACTTCGGCGGGCGCCGCGACGACGCGGCCCAGCACATCGGCCCCCAGCAGCAGCACCGCCGCGTAGAGCGCGGACAGCGGCAGTATCCAGCGGTAGTCGGGACCGGACGAGAGGCGCGCAAGATGCGGGGCGACCAGTCCCACGAAGGCGATGGGGCCCACCGCCGCCGTGGCCGCTCCGGCCAGCAGCATGACCGCCAGGCAGGCCAGTTGCGCGGTGGCGCGCACATTCACGCCCAGCGCCTGGCCCACGTCATGGCCCAGCGCCATGGCGTTGAGCTGGCCCACGATGGCCCAGGCCGCCACCAGCCCCACGGCCACGGCGGCGGCCAGCACGGTGGCGCTGGCATAGCTGCTGCCCTCCAGGGAGCCGGCCGCCCAGTGCCGGAAGCCGTCAAAGACTTCGGGGGGCGCATTGAGCAGGATGATGCCCGCGCTGGAGGTGAGCATGACGGACAGCCCGGCCCCGGCCAGCACCAGGCGCACGGGCTGCGCGCCCGCGCCCCGCGATTGGCCGAACGCGAAGACGGCCGCGCCGGCCAGACCCGCGCCCGCAAAGGCGCACCAGACATACTGGGTCACGGTGGTCAGCCCGAAGGCCGTCATGCCGATGAGGACGGCCAGCGCCGCGCCGGCGTTGACGCCCAGCAGGCCCGGTTCGGCCAGCGGATTGCGGGTCACGGCCTGCATGAGCGCGCCGGCAACGCCCAGCGCCATGCCGGCCAGGATGGCGACCACGGTACGCGGCAGGCGCAGCAGGCTCACCACCAGGTGCCGGTCGTCGCCCAGGTCCGGTGCGCGCAGCGCCCTGAGGATGTCGCCCAGGGCAATGTCGCGCGAGCCCACGGTGATGCTGAGCACGGCGATCAGGCCCAGCGCCAGCAGGCCGCCGGCCAGGCCCAGGCGGCGCTTGCGAACCACCGCGCCTTGGACTGGTGCGCGCATGGCTCAGCGGAAATGGCTGGCCACGGCATCGACCATCTGCTGCCCGGAGTAGTAGTCGATGCGAAACGAACTCGGCCCCAGCGCATAGACGCGCCGGCCGGCCACGGCGGGCAGGTTGGCCAGCAGCGGGTCGTCCAGGAAGGCCTGGACATCGCCCTGCGAAGCGCCGAGCAGGAAGACGGAGTCGCCAGTGATGGCGGCCGAGAGGTTTTCTCGGGAGATGAATTCGAAGTCGGACGAGCGGGTGACCTGCGGGGCCAGCGCGGGCGGCAGGCCCTCCACCTTGAAGCCCAGCGCGGCCAGCAGCCGTGCGTGCGGGCTAGCGGCGCGGCCGATGGAGTAGCTGCCGGCCAGGTTGTAGGCGACGATGCTGACCGGCCTGGCGGGCGGCGTGATGGATGCGGCGGCCTGGGCAACGTAGGCATCGAAGCGGGCAATCGCTTCGGCCGCCTGCCTGGTGCGGCCGGTGATGCGGCCCAGCTCGGTAGCGATGTCCTGCCAGGACTGGCTGGAGTAGTCGACCACCACCATGGGCACGCCCTGCGCCTGCAGTTCGGCGCGGTGCTGGGCCACGCTGTCGGCCCCGGTGGCGGAGGCCACCAGCAAATCCGGATTCGCGCCTATGGCCGCCTCGATGTCGAATTGCAGGTTGCGGTAGAGCACCTGCACGCCGCGCTGGTCGGCAACGTGGGCCCATTGCGAGAAAAAGCCCTTGCCGTCGGTCAGCCGGCTGGGCGTGGTGGCGGCGCTGGCCACCACGGGCGCATCGATGGCCAGCAAAATGCCGGTCACGCTGGGCGATGTGGATACGATGCGCTGGGGCAGCACGGCCTGTGGTGTGGCGCTTTCCTCGCGGGCGGCGGTGCGTGGCGCGAGCGCCATCAGGGCCAGCACGGATGCCACGGCGACAGCGCCCAGGGCGGCAAGTTGGAGTCTGTTCATATCGGTTTGAGCGGGACGGGGCCGGGCGCCGCGGGGCGCCTTGGGGTATTCCTCATTGTAGAATGCGTTCCACAATGGCAGCGCTGAAGAACCTATTGCTTGTGGGGCATGAGTGCCGATGACGCATCGACTGAGTGCCGATGCCGTGACGCTGCGCTACGGCGAACGCACGATTTCTCAGGGCCTGTCCCTGGCCGTTCCCGATGGTTCCTTTGCCGTCATCGTGGGGCCCAACGCCTGCGGCAAGTCCACGCTGCTGCGCGCGCTGTCGCGGCTGCTGGCGCCAGTGGCGGGAGAGGTCATTCTGGATGGCAGGCATATCGCGCAATGGCCTGCCAAGGAGGTGGCGCGGCGCCTGGGCCTGCTGCCGCAAAGCGCCATGGCGCCCGAGGGCATCACGGTGGCGGACCTGGTGGCGCGCGGGCGCTATCCCCACCAGTCCTTCCTGAAGCAGTGGACGGATGCCGACGAGCAGGCCGTGGCCGAGGCCATGCAGGCCACCGATGTGGCGGCACTGTCGGGCCGCTTGCTGGATGAGCTCTCGGGCGGCCAGCGACAGCGCGTGTGGATTGCGATGGTGCTGGCGCAGCAGACGCCCATCCTGCTGCTGGACGAGCCCACGACCTTCCTGGACATTGCCCACCAGATCGAGCTGCTGGAGCTGCTGGCGGAGCTCAACCGCGCCGGCCGCACCGTGGTCGCGGTGCTGCACGACCTCAACCAGGCATGCCGCTACGCCTCGCACCTGATCGCCATGCGCGACGGGCGCATCGTTGCCCAGGGCGAGCCCGGGGCGATCTTTACCGAGCAGCTGGTGCAGGAGGTGTTCGGCCTGCCGGCGGTGATCATTCCCGATCCCGTGACCGGCACGCCCCTGGTGGTGCCCAGGGGGCGCAAGGGCGTGCCTGCCACGGCAGGGCCATGAGGCCCTACGGCTCGAATGCGCGGCCGCCCGTGGCCTGGTTGATCAGGCTGGCTTCGCGCAGCAGCGCGACCCGGTCTTCCGGCGACTTGAGCTGGCCCAGGTCGGAGACGGTGGTGACCGCGCAGACGATTTCATGCTGCGCGTCGAACACCGGCGCCGCCTGGCCCGTGACGTTGGACAGCAGGTGGCTGGTCAGCTCGCACCAGCAGCGCTCGCGCACTTCGTCGAGCACGGCCTTGGCGGGCGGCTTGCCACGGAAATGGGCGGGCTGCTGGCGGCGCGCGGCGTCGATGGTGGCCTTGGGCAGAAAGGCCTGGAACACCAGGCCGCAGGCCGTGTTGTCCAGGGGCAGGATGTCGCCCAGCGCCAGCGGGTTGATCGAAAAATAGGCGCTGCGGTACCAGCGCACCAGGGTGGGCCCGCGGTCGGTCCAGATGGCCACGCCGCCGCTGAGCGCGTGGCTGTGCGTCAGCGCCTTCATGCGCTGGGCCGCGATTTCCACCGCATCCACGCGCTTGAGCGCGCCGATGCCGATGCTCAGCGCCGCGCTGCCCAGGTCATAGAGGCCGCTGGCCGGGTCCTGTTTCGCCAGGCCTTCCTTGACCAGGCTTTGCAGGTAGCGGTGGGCCGTGGAGCCGCCCGTTCCCGTTCGCCGGGCCACCTCGCCCAGCGCCAGCTCGCTTTCGGCGTTGGCCAGGACCATGAGGAACCGGGTGGCGATGGAGACCGACTGGATGGTGCCGGAGCGCTTCTCGCCGGCGGTTGTCTGGGGTGTTGTTTTTTTCAAGGGCTGGACTTTCTTGCCTGTACCAGGCGCATCGCAGGTGGGCGCGCGGGCGCCGCCGCTGTTGATGATAGCGGCTTCGCCGGGCGGGAGCCGACATGCTTTGAGCGTTTTTCTTGCTTCCGCATACGGGAATGTATTCCTCATGGTGGAATTTTGTCGCGCCATGCTGTACCATGAAAAAACAAGAATCATTCTCACTAAAGGAAGATGCTGTGAAGCTGTATTTCCATCGCAGGCGCTCGTTTCGGGCGGGCGCTGTTGCACTCTCTACCCTGATGGCGCCGGCCGGCGCCTTTGCCCAGGGTGTGTCGGATTCCGGGGGGGAATCCGCCACGCTCGACGCGGTCGTGGTCAGCGGCGAAAAGGTCAGGCGTGAACTCAAGGACACGGCCTCCTCGGTATCGGTCAAGGCCGGCAAGGACCTGGCCAAGGAGGAGAGTGGCAACGCCTCGGTCCACGAGGTGCTGCACGATGTGCCCAACGTGGTCTACACCGACACGGTGGGCGCGCCCATCATCCGCGGGCAGGACACGCAGGGCCCCAACAACGGCCAGAACGTTTTCTGGGGCGGCACGGTGCCGCGCGCCACCATCAACCTGGACGGCCACTACCTCAACTACAACGAGATGTTCTTCGGCGCGACCTCGGTCTGGGACGTGGAGAGCATCGAGGTGTACCGCGGCCCGCAGACCACCTCGCAGGGCGCCAATGCGATCGCGGGCGCCATCGTCGTGAACACCAAGGACCCGAGCTTCAAGCCCGAGGCCGCCTACCAGCTGGAGGCGGGCAACTACCACTCGCGCCGTGCGTCCGTCGCCATCTCAGGCCCTGTGGGCGAGGAGCTGGCCGCGCGCCTGGCCGTGGACTACTCGGGGCGCGACACCTTCATCGACTACCACAATCCGCAGTTCCAGCGGGGCCAGGCCGACCAGGATTTCCGCGCGCTGAACGCACGCCTCAAACTGCTGTGGCTGCCCAGCCGCATCCCCGGCCTGGAGGCCAAGCTCACCTATTCGCACAACGACAGCAACCGCCCCAGCCAGGAGGCCGCCTCCGAGCCGTTCAGCGCCCTGCAGCACTGGACGACGACCATGCCCAGCTGGAAGCAGAAGACCGACACCGGCATTCTTGACCTGAGCTACGAGCTGGGCAACGGCGTGCGCCTGGTCAACCAGACCCAGTACTCGCGCTCATCGGTGCAGCGCTACACCGGCATTCCCGGCGAGGGCGATGCCGATATCCGCCAGAACAATGTCTCCAACGAGTTCCGCGCCCTGGTGGGCAACGACAAGGACCGCCTGAGCGGCTTCGGCGGCGTCTACTACGCCCGCACCGGCACGGACGAGAGCCTGCTGCTGCGCGGCCTGTCCGCCTTCGATGACACGAAGAAGAACCTGGGCGTCTTCGGCGAGCTGAACTGGCGCCTGGCCGAGCGCTGGACCCTGAGCAGCGGCCTGCGCTACCAGCGCGACGAGGTGGTGCGCGACGGCACCTCGGTGCTGGCCCCCACCGCCCTCGACTACACGAAAACCTTCTCGGCGCTGCTGCCCAAGCTGTCGCTGGCCTATGCCGCCACGCCGCGCTGGACGGTGGGCGGCCTGGTCAGCCGCGGCTACAACCCGGGCGGGGTGTCGCTGAACCTCACCAGCCGGCAATGGGCCTACTTCAAGAAGGAATCGGTCTGGAACTACGAACTCTTCAGCCGCGCCAGCCTGCTCGGTGACAGGCTGATGCTCAACACCAACCTGTTCTACATGGACATGCGGGATGCGCAGTACAACATCCCCGTGGTCATCTCCCCGGGCGTGGCCCAGTCCTACACCATCAATGCCGAGAAGGCCCATGCCTACGGCTTCGAGCTGGGCGCCGACTACCGCGCGCTGGACAACCTGCGGATCAAGGCCGGCGCCGGCGTGCTGCGCACCCGCATCGAGGAGATAAGCAGCAACCCCGGCTACGAGCACAACCGCTTCGCCCGCTCGCCGGGCTACACGCTGAGCCTGGGCGTGAGCTGGGACGTCACCCCCCGCTTCAACGTTTCGGGCCAGGTGCGCCACCTGGACGGCTACTACTCCGATACCGCCAATACCCGCGCCTACGTGGTCGGCTCCAACACCCTCGCCGACCTGCGCATGAGCTATGCGTACAGCGCGCATGTGCAGCTGTACGGCTATATCAAGAACGTCTTCGACCGGCGTTCGCCCACCTACCTGCAGCAAAACCGCGGCATCGGCGGCATCGAGGCCAGCATGACCGCGCCGCGCATGATAGGCGTGGGCGTGCGCGGAACGTTCTGAGAGAGGAAAGACACCCCACATGACACCCCGCAAACCCCTGCACATCGGCCTTTCGCTGGCCCCCACCTGGCTGAGCGGAGACGCATGGCGCAGGCCCGGCAGCAACATCGAAGGGCTGTACTCCAGCGACTTCGCGCTGGACCTGGCCCGGCGCGCCGAGGCCGCGCAGCTGGACTTCGTCTTCCGCCCCGACGTGAGCTTTCTGCCCATGGAGGTGCTGGAGACGGGCGCGGGCTTCGCCAGCCTGGACCCCACAGTGCTGATGGCCGCGCTGGCGCGCGAGACCTCGCGCATCGGCCTGGTGACCACGGTCTCGACCACGTTTTTCCCGCCCTATGCGGTGGCGCGCCAGCTCCAGTCGCTGCACTGGATCAGCAACGGGCGCGCCGGCTGGAACATCGTCACGGCCCTGCAGGGCCACGAGAACTTCGGCCTGAAGGCCATGCCCGATGCCGACGAACGCTATGCGCGGGCCGCGGAATATACCGAGGTGGTGCGCCGGCTGTGGGCCAGCTTTCCCAACGAGGCCTTGAAGATCGACCGGGACAGCGGCCGCTATGCCGATGCCTCGCTGGTGCACCCCATAGACCATGAGGGCCCGCACCTGAAGGTGCGCGGCCCGCTGAACCTGCCGGCTTTCGGCGGCCCGCGCATTCCGCTGGTGCAGGCGGGCGCGTCCAGCACCGGGCGGGACTTCGCGGCATCGGTGGCGGACATCGTCTTCGCCCCCACGCCCGACCTGGACGCGGCGCTGGAGCTGCGCCGCGACCTGTCCCGGCGCGCCCAGCGCCATGGCCGCCAGGCGCAGGATGTGCGCCTGCTGCCCGGCCTGAGCCTGTACCTGGCCGACACCCGCGAGCAGGCCCGGGAGATGTTCCAGCAGACGCACGGCCGGGTGGACAGGGGCCGCAAGCTGGCATCGATCAAGGCCTTGGTCGGCCTGGACCTGACGGACTGGCCCGCAGACCGGCCGATCACCGCGGCCGACCTGCCGCCGCCCGTGGCGACCCCGTCCAGCCGCACGCATGCGGGCCTGCTCAGGCGCCTGATGGGGCGCGAGTCGTTGCGCATCGACGAACTGCTGCAGCGCCCTGAAATCCTCTCGGCCGCGCACTGGCAGGTGGTCGGCACGGTGGACGATGCCGTCGCGCAGATCACCGAGTGGAGCGCCGCCGGCGCCATTGACGGCTTCCTGGCCGCGCCCGGCGGCTCCGTCGAGTCGCTGCATTGCGTGCTGGAGCAACTGGTGCCGCGCCTGGTGGAGGCCGGCCTGTTCCGCTCCCGCTACACGGGCAGCACCTTCATGGAGCATCTCGAAGAGTCGCGCCAGGAACCTGCGCAGCGCTGAGCGCGCGGTGCCGCCGGGGTCAGCGGCCACACGCAGCGAGCAAGCGTGGGGGGCCTTTTTTGCCGCCGGGCCGCCCCAAGGCAAAAAGCGCCCCCTCGGGAGGCAGCGGCCACACGCAGTGGGCAAGCGTGGGGGCCCTTTTTTGCCGCCGGGCCG
>NZ_JBMDII010000003.1:0-210653 GCF_057808605.1 Comamonas sp. FG99 | reverse complement strand
TCCGACCTTTGGGTTATGAGCCCAACGAGCTACCAGACTGCTCCATCGCGCGATACGGATTATACGCCAAAGATGACCTCCATATGAAAAACCATCTCACTTTATAAAAGATGGCCCCGCAAGAAAGACGAAAGCCCACCGAAGTGGGCTTTCGTGCATGCGGCAGAGGCTTTGAGCTGCTAACACAACCCAGCAAATCGAAGATTTGCGGTTGAGACGAGGCGCGAAGCCGCAGGCAGTACGGGTAGTACGACAAGGCGAAGCAACAACGTATCAAGGGTTGTGTTAGCGGCTCTTACTCGGCTGCGCCTTCGGCCGCAGCTTCTTCAGCGCGGTCCACCAACTCGACATAGGCCATCGGGGCGTTGTCGCCCACGCGGAAGCCCATCTTCAGGATGCGGGTGTAGCCACCGGGACGGTTGGCCGAACGGGGGCCCAGCACGTTGAACAGCTTGGTCACGTTGTCGCGGTTGCGCAGGCGGTTGAAAGCCAGGCGGCGGTTGGCCACCGAGTCGGTCTTGGCCAGGGTGATCATGGGCTCGATCACGCGGCGCAGTTCCTTGGCCTTGGGGACCGTGGTCTTGATGGCCTCGTGCTCGATGAGCGAGTTCATCATGTTCTGCAGCATCGCCTTGCGGTGAGCGCTGGTACGGTTCAGTTTACGGAGTCCATTTCCGTGACGCATGGTGCTTTTTCCTTCACTTTAATTAAATCGGGCAGCCGTATCAGGTACTGCCCAATGCACTGTTCCGCAAAACTGCGGAACCCGCTATTGTAGCGTTTAACGCTTTTCCAAGCCAGCCGGCGGCCAGTTCTCGAGCTTCATGCCCAAGGTCAGGCCGCGCGAGGCCAGCACTTCCTTGATCTCGTTGAGCGACTTGCGGCCCAGGTTCGGGGTCTTGAGCAGCTCGTTCTCGGTGCGCTGGATCAGGTCGCCGATGTAGTAGATGTTCTCGGCCTTCAGGCAGTTCGCGGAACGCACCGTCAACTCGAGCTCGTCCACCGGACGCAGCAAGATCGGATCGAAGGTGGCGTTGCTGCGGTTGCTGCCCGGCTGGTCGAACACGTCGAGCGCGCCACCTTCCAGCTGCGCGAACACCGCCAGTTGCTCCACCAGGATCTTGGCCGACGAGCGGACCGCATCCTCGGCGGCGATGGCGCCGTTGGTCTCGATCTCGAGCACCAGCTTGTCCAGGTCGGTGCGCTGCTCCACACGGGCGCTTTCCACGGTGTAGCTCACGCGCTTGACCGGCGAGAACGATGCGTCCAGCACGATGCGGCCGATCGACTTGGTCGACTCGTCGCCGTAGTGGCGCACATTGCCCGGCACGTAGCCACGGCCCTTCTCGACCTTGATCTGCATGTCCAGCTTGCCGCCTTGCGACAGATGGGCAATCACATGCTCGGGATTGATGATCTCCACATCGTGGGGCGTCTGGATGTCAGCCGCCGTGACCACGCCTTCGCCGTCCTTGCGCAGCGAGAGCGTCACCTCGTCGCGGTTGTGGAGCTTGAACACCACGCCCTTGAGGTTCAGCAGGATGTTGACCACGTCCTCCTGCACGCCGTCGATCGACGAGTACTCATGCAAAACGCCTGCAATGGTGACTTCGGTCGCTGCATAGCCCACCATGGACGACAGCAGCACGCGGCGCAGCGCATTGCCCAGCGTATGGCCATATCCACGCTCAAAGGGCTCGAGCTCCACCTTGGCGCGATTGTGGCCGAGCTGCTCTACGTTGATGGTCTTGGGCTTCAGCAAATTGGTTTGCATGCAAAACTTCCTCTCAATACCCCCGGCTCGTTACACCGGTAAGGCTGGTGAAGCGCCAGAACCGCGATGCCTCGCGGTTCTGGAACAGGTACCTCTGCAGTCGAAACGACAGGGGAATTAACGAGAATACAGTTCGACGATCAGCGATTCGTTGATGTCGGAACCGAACTCATCGCGGTCCGGCGCCTTCTTGAAGGTGCCTTCGACCTTGTCCGCACTCACTTCCACCCATGCCGGCATGCCGACCTGCTGCGCCAGTTGCAGCGCCTCGATGATGCGGGCCTGCTTCTTGGACTTTTCGCGCACGGCAACCACGTCGCCTTCCTTCACCAGGTAGGAAGGGATGTTCACGGCCTGGCCGTTCACCACGATGGCCTTGTGGGACACCAGCTGGCGAGCCTCGGCGCGGGTCGAGCCGAAGCCCATGCGGTACACCACGTTGTCCAGGCGGCATTCCAGCAGCGACAGCAGGTTCGCACCGGTGTTGCCGCGGCGGCGGTCGGCTTCCTCGAAGTAGCGGCGGAATTGCTTTTCCAGCACGCCGTACATGCGCTTGACCTTCTGCTTTTCACGCAGCTGCAGGCCGTAGTCGGAGGTGCGCGAGCCGGAGGTGCGGCCGTGCTGGCCGGGCTTGGTGTCGAACTTGGCCTTGTCCGAGATCGAGCGGCGGGCGCTCTTCAGGAACAGGTCGGTGCCTTCACGGCGGGAGAGTTTGGCCTTGGGGCCGATGTAACGTGCCACTTGATCTTCCTTGTGTCATCTGCCGCAAACATTGCGGGAGCCGCCGGCGCTGGTCAGCACAGGCGGCGGTGGGCTTATGGATGAATTAGATACGACGGCGCTTTTGAGGGCGGCAGCCGTTGTGCGGGACCGGCGTCACGTCCGAGATGGAGGTGATGCGGATACCCAGCGCGCCGAGGGCGCGCACCGAGGACTCGCGACCCGGGCCGGGGCCCTTGATCTCGACGTCCAGGTTCTTGATACCTTGTTCCATCGCGGCGCGGCCGGCCACTTCGGAAGCCACCTGGGCAGCGAAAGGCGTCGACTTGCGCGAACCCTTGAAGCCCTGGCCACCCGACGAAGCCCACGACAGGGCGTTGCCCTGGCGGTCGGTGATGGTGATGATGGTGTTGTTGAACGAAGCGTGAACGTGCGCAATACCGTCCGAAATGTTCTTGCGGACCTTCTTGCGAACGCGCGAGGCTGCGTTGCTTGCAGGAGACTTTGCCATAGCGATCTAATTCCCTTATTTCTTCAGTGCCGCTGCGCCCTTGCGCGGACCTTTGCGGGTACGGGCATTGGTGCGGGTGCGCTGACCGCGCATGGGCAGGCCGCGACGATGGCGAAAGCCTCGATAGCAGCCGATGTCCATCAGGCGCTTGATGTTCATCGTGGTTTCACGACGCAGGTCGCCTTCCAGCGTCAGCGGAGCCAACTGGTCGCGGATCTTTTCCAGATCGCCGTCCGTCAGATCCTTGATCTTCTTGGAATACTCGATGCCGCAGGCGTCGCAGATCTTGCGTGCCGTGGTACGACCGATGCCAAAGATGGCGGTCAGGCCGATTTCAGCATGCTTGTGCGGCGGGATGTTAATACCAGCAATACGTGCCATATTAGTCCTCTAATACTTTCAATCAACCTTGGCGCTGCTTATGGCGCTGGTCGGTGCAGATCACGCGCACGATGCCTTTGCGGCGGATGATCTTGCAGTTGCGGCAAATTTTCTTTACCGAAGCCGAAACTCTCATGTCATTCTCCTAAAACTTCCATCCGCTCCAGCCTGCCGGCGGCATTCCTTGTCAAAGGCCCCGAACTGGCTGGAGGGCACACTTTCCTTTGGGTCTCAGCTACTCGCCTCAAGCTTTGGGCGAGGCCTTGAAGTTCGCCTTCTTCAGAAGCGACTCGTATTGCTGAGACATCATGTAGTTCTGGACCTGGGCCATGAAGTCCATGGTCACCACCACAATGATCAACAAGGAAGTGCCACCGAAATAGAACGGAACGTTGTACTTCAGGATCAAGAACTCTGGCAGCAGACACACGAAGGTGATGTAGATAGCACCCGCAAGCGTCAAACGGACCAAAATCTTGTCAATATACCGTGCAGTCTGATCCCCTGGTCGGATACCGGGAATAAACGCACCACTCTTCTTCAGGTTGTCCGCAGTCTCGCGACTGTTGAAGACCAAGGCGGTATAGAAGAAGCAGAAGAAGATGATCGCGGCTGCATAGAGCATCACATAGATCGGCTGGCCGGGGGTCAGCGTACCTGCAATGTCCTTCAGCCAGCGCATCGACTCGCCAGTGCTGAACCAGTTTGCCACGGTGGCCGGCAGCAGGATGATGGACGAAGCGAAGATCGGCGGGATGACCCCGGCCATGTTCAGCTTCAGCGGCAAGTGCGAAGACTGGCCGCCATACACCTTGTTGCCCACCTGGCGGCGCGCATAGTTCACCAGGATCTTGCGCTGCCCGCGTTCGACGAACACGACGAAATACGTCACGCCAGCCACCACGAGCACGATGAAGATCGCGGCCAGGATGCTCATCGCACCCGTGCGCACCAGTTCCAGCAGTCCGCCGATCGAGCCGGGCAGGCCCGCAGCGATACCCGAGAAGATCAGGATCGAGATACCGTTGCCCAGACCACGCTCGGTGATCTGCTCACCCAGCCACATCAGGAACATGGTACCTGCGGTCAGGCTGACCACGGAGGTCATGCGGAACCCGAAGCCCGGATTCAGCACCAGACCGGCCGTGCCTTCCAGCGCCACGGCAATGCCGAGCGATTGGAAGAGCGCCAGCGCCAGCGCACCGTAACGGGTGTACTGGGTGATCTTGCGGCGGCCCGCTTCACCTTCCTTCTTCATCTGTTCAAAGCTGGGGACCACATAGGTCATCAGCTGCATGATGATCGATGCCGAGATATACGGCATGATCCCCAGCGCGAACACGGTGAAGCGCGACAGCGCCCCGCCCGAGAACATGTTGAACAGGTTGAGAATCCCACCTTGTTGGCTATTGAACAATTGCTGCAGCTGGGTCGGATCGATGCCCGGCACCGGGATATGAGCCCCGATGCGGTACACCACCAACGCCAGCAGCAGGAAAACCAGGCGCTTGCGCAGATCGCCGTACTTGCCGGTCTTTGCAATCGTTGCGTTGCTCGTAGCCACTGATGTCTTCTTTCAGAAAGGGTTAGGCGATGCTGCCGCCAGCAGCTTCGATCACAGCCTTGGCGCCGGCGGTAGCGCCGATGCCGTTGAGCTTGACAGCCTTGCTGAGCGAACCGCTCTTGACCACCTTGACCACCTTGGCCAACTGACCCACCAGGCCAGCCTGCTTCAGCGCAGCCAGATCGACTTCGGCCAGGCCGAGGCTTTCCAGCGCCGCCAGAGTCACCTCGGCGTTGAACTTGAGCGAAGCGGACTTGAAGCCGCGCTTGGGCAGACGGCGCTGCAGAGGCATTTGACCGCCTTCGAAGCCCACCTTGTGGTAGCCGCCCGAACGCGACTTCTGGCCCTTGTGGCCGCGGCCTGCGGTCTTGCCCAGGCCGGAGCCGATGCCACGGCCCACGCGGCGCTTGGCGTGCTTGGCACCTGCTGCAGGCTTGATGCTATTGAGTTCCATCATCAATCCTTTCAGAGCACCTTGACCAGATAACTGATCTTGTTGATCATGCCGCGCACTTCGGGGGTGTCCTTCAGTTCGCTCACGCTATTGAGCTTGCGCAGGCCCAGACCGCGCACCGTGGCGCGGTGGTCTTGCTTGGTGCCAATCGGGCTACGCACCAATTGGACCTTGACAGTTTGTTGCGTCGTCATTGTGAAGACTCCAATCAGGCGAACAGGTCTTCCACCGACTTGCCACGCTTTGCTGCCACTTCCGAAGGGGTCGTGGAGTTGTTCAAAGCGTCGAAAGTGGCGCGAACCATGTTGTAGGGGTTGGACGAACCGTGGCTCTTGGCCACGATGTCGGTGATACCCAGCACTTCGAAAACTGCGCGCATCGGGCCACCGGCGATGATGCCGGTACCCTTGGGAGCAGGAGCCAGCATGACGTTGGCGGCGCCGTGGTGGCCCATCACCTGGTGGTGGATGGAGCCGTTCTTCAGCGACACCTTGATCATGTTGCGGCGGGCTTCTTCCATGGCCTTCTGCACGGCAGCCGGCACTTCCTTGGACTTGCCCTTGCCCATGCCCACGCGGCCATCACCGTCGCCGACCACGGTCAGTGCTGCGAAGCCGAGGATACGGCCACCCTTCACGACCTTGGTCACGCGGTTGACCGCGATCATCTTTTCGCGCAGACCGTCGTCACGACCTTCGTCTTGCACCTTGGGGGTAAACTTTGCCATTTCTATCCACTCCGCTTAGAACTGCAGGCCGGCTTCGCGGGCTGCGTCTGCCAGTGCCTTGACGCGGCCGTGGTATGCAAAGCCTGCGCGATCGAATGCAACCTTCTCGACACCGGCAGCTTTCGCCTTCTCGGCGATGCGCTTGCCAATGATCTGGGCCGCGGCGGCATTGCCACCCTTGCCGGCTGCGCCCAGGCTGCTGCGCACCTCGGCTTCCAGCGTGGAAGCAGTGGCCAGCACCTTGGTTCCGTCGCCGGAAATCACGGTAGCGTAGATATGGAGGTTCGTACGGTTCACGGTCAGACGCGCCACGCCTTGCTCGGCAATGCGGTAGCGGGTCTGCAGGGAACGACGAAGACGCTGCGATTTCTTGTTCAACATCATGCAGCTCCTTACTTCTTCTTGGTCTCTTTGATCACGACCTTTTCATCCGAATAACGGATGCCCTTGCCCTTGTAAGGCTCGGGAGGACGGACGGCGCGGATCTCGGCGGCCAGTTGGCCCACGCGTTGGCGATCAGCACCCTTGATCACGATTTCGGTCGGGGTCGGGCATGCCACGGCGATGCCTGCGGGCATCTCGAAGTTCACGGGATGCGAGTAACCCACGTTCAGGTTCAGCTTGCTGCCGGAGGCAGCGGCCTTGTAGCCCACGCCCACCAGCGACAGCTTCTTCTCGAAGCCCTTGCTCACGCCCACCACCATGTTGTTCACCAGCTGGCGCATGGTGCCGCTCATGGCATTGGCTTCGCGCGAGTCGTTCGCGGGTTCGAACGACAGCTTGCCGTCGGCGCTGGACACCTTGACCAGGGCGTTGGGCGCCAGGCTCAGCGTGCCGCCGGAGCCCTTGACGCTGATCTGGTCTTCCTTGATGGAGACATCCACACCTTGGGGGATGCTCACCGGCATTTTTGCAACTCGGGACATTTCAGTATTTCTCCTTCAATGCCACGGTTAAGCCACGTAGCAAAGCACTTCGCCGCCGACACCGGCAGCACGCGCCTTGCGATCCGTCATCACGCCCTTGGGGGTGGTGACGATGGCAACGCCCAGGCCATTCATGACCTGCGGGATGGCATCGCAGCCCTTGTAGACACGCAGACCGGGGCGGCTCACGCGCTCGATGCGCTCGATCACCGGACGGCCAGCGTAGTACTTCAAGGTAATTGCGAGTTCAGACTTGCCATCTTCGGTCTTCACTTCGAAGCCGTCGATGTAACCCTCGTCCTGCAGCACCTTGGCGATGGCAACCTTCACCTTGGAAGACGGCACCGACACGGTGGCCTTGGACACCATTTGTGCATTGCGAATGCGGGTCAGCAAGTCAGCGATAGGATCACTCATGCTCATGTTTAATCTCCTGACTGCTTACCAGCTGGCCTTGGTGACACCGGGGATGTCGCCGTTGAAAGCCAGCTCACGGATCTTGGCGCGGCCCAGACCGAATTGACGGAAGGTGCCACGCGGACGGCCCGTGATCTCGCAACGGTTGCGCTGACGGGTGGGGTTCGCGTTGCGGGGCAGCTGCTGCAGCGCCTGGCGTGCGGCATCGCGCTCTTCTTCGCTCAGCTTGGCGTTCTTGGAAGCCGTCTTCAGCTCTGCATACTTGGCAGCGAACTTGGCTGCCAGCTTTTCGCGCTTCAGTTCGCGCTGGATCAATGCTACTTTAGCCATGCATCACCTCAGTTCTTGAACGGGAAGCGGAAAGCCTGCAGGAGTGCCTTGCACTCATCGTCAGTCTGCGCAGTCGTCGTAATGCTGATGTTGAGACCACGCAGTGCATCGACCTTGTCGTACTCGATCTCAGGGAAAATGATCTGCTCTTTCACGCCGACGTTGTAGTTGCCGCGGCCGTCGAACGAGCGGCCCGAGATACCACGGAAGTCGCGCACGCGGGGCAGGGCAACGGTCACGAAGCGGTCCAGGAATTCATACATCTGGACGCCACGCAGGGTCACCATGCAGCCGATGGCCTGGCCTTCGCGGATCTTGAAGCCGGCGATAGCCTTCTTGGCCTTGGTCACCACGGGCTTTTGGCCGGCGATCTTGGTCAGGTCGGCAACAGCGTTGTCCATCACCTTCTTGTCGGCCACCGCCTCGCTCACGCCCATGTTCAGGGTGATCTTGGTCAGACGCGGAACCTGCATCGGAGAGGTGTAGCCGAACTTCTTCATCAGTTCGGGAGCGATTTGCTCACGGTATTGTTTTTGCAGTCGTGCCATGTGTTACTCCTTAGGCAGCCTTGATTTCGGCGCCATTGGACTTGAACACGCGGGTACGCGTGCCGTCGGCCTGGACCTTGATGCCCACGCGGTCGGCCTTGCCGGTCGCCGCGTTGAAAATAGCCACGTTGGACTGGTGGATGGGCATGGCCTTTTCCACGATGCCGCCGGTGGTGCCCTTCATGGGGTTCGGCTTGACGTGCTTCTTCACGAGGTTGATGCCTTCGATCACCAGGTGGGAGTCGTCGGAGCGCAGCGTCACCACGCCGCGCTTGCCCTTGTCGCGCCCGGTCAGCACGACCACTTCGTCGCCTTTGCGAATCTTGTTCATGGTGCTGTCCTCAAAGAACTTCGGGTGCCAGGGACACGATCTTCATGAAGCGCTCGGTACGCAGCTCGCGCGTCACGGGGCCGAAGATGCGGGTGCCGATAGGCTCCAGCTTGGCGTTGAGCAACACTGCGGCGTTGCCGTCGAACTTCACGAGCGATCCGTCGGCGCGGCGAATGCCTTTTGCCGTACGCACCACAACCGCGCTGTAGACCTCGCCCTTTTTGACGCGGCCACGCGGAGCGGCTTCTTTCACGCTCACCTTGATGATGTCACCCACACTCGCATAGCGACGATGCGAACCGCCCAGCACCTTGATGCACTGGACAGACTTCGCGCCGGTGTTGTCGGCAACCTCTAGTCGAGATTCTGTCTGGATCATTTCAATATTTCCCAACTTGCACCAGCAGGACCGGACAGCCCAAAAGAATGAACTTCTTCATGAGCTGCCAGCAGCCAGTCAGTCTTGGGCCCGTCGTCCACACCGCAACCACGCGGTGCTTCACCTGGGCAGAATTTCCGCACGCCTCACTGCAAAGCCAGGGCAAGAGCAACAAGCTCCATAGCCATAGCCGCCGCAGAAATTAATGCGAAGCTCATGATTATCGCAAAGATGGGCGACTGGGTCAAGCCCCTATCCCCCGAGGATGCCTCATTGCGCCTTCTGGCCGGCGTACTGTTGCGCCAGCGCCAAAAACGCCGGCAGGCCCACATCGTCCAGACCCAGCTCCTGCTGCAGGATGGCGGCCACCTGCGGCGCCACGGCGGCGGCTCGGCGCGCGTCGAGGAAGAGCAGGCGCGAGCGCCGCGCCAGCATGTCTTCCACCGTGCGGGCGTATTCGTGGCGCGCGGCAAAGCGCACCATGGCCTCGCTCAGGCCGTCGGCCAACCAGTGGTCGGCGCCGGGCAGCGCGTTGAGCACAGCCGCCTCGCTGCCATAGGAATGCAGGCCCTGGGGCATGTGCATGCTGTGCTGCGCCTGCCCGCCCAGCGGCGCGCCCACCAGTGGCAGGTGCACGGTGGCGCCGCCGGCGCGCCGGGGCAAGGCGCCGGCCGTGAAGCAGGTGTCCAGCACATCCTCGGCCATGGCGCGGTAGGTGGTCCACTTGCCGCCGGTCACGGTGACCATGCCCGAGGCGCTGGTCAGCACCGTGTGCTCGCGGCTCAGGCCCTTGGTGTTCTCGCCATCCTCGCCCTGGGGCTTGACCAGCGGGCGCAGCCCGACCCACATGCTGCGCACGTCGGTCATGGCGGGGCGCCGGCTCAGGTAATGGCCGGCCTCGGTGAGGATGAAGTCCAGCTCCGCCTGGAAAGGCTCGGGCTCGCGCGCCAGGTCATGGCGCGGCGTGTCGGTGGTGCCAAGGATGACCTTGCCCAGCCAGGGCACCGCGAACAGCACCCGGCCGTCGGCGGTCTTGGGCACCAGCAGCGCATGGTCGCTGGGCAGGAAGTCGCGGTCCACCACCACATGCACGCCCTGGCTGGGCGCGACGATGGGGCGGGTGGCGCGGCCGGATTCGGCGCCGTCCATCTCGCGCAGCGCGTCCACCCACGGGCCGGTGGCGTTGACCACGCAGCGCGCCCGCACCTCGTAGCTGCGGCCGCTGTACTGGTCCTGGCAGACCAGGCCGGCCACGCGGCCGTTGTCGTGGATCAGCCGGGTGACCGGGCAGTAGTTCAGCAGCAGCGCGCCGCGCCGCGCCGCGGTGCGCGCCAGCGCCAGCGCCAGCCGGGCATCGTCGAACTGGCCATCCCAGTACTTGACGCCGCCCTTGAGCCCGCGCTGCCGCACCGTGGGCAGCAGCTCGCGGGTCTTGCAGGCGCTCAGGAACTGGGTGCTGCCCAGGCCCGCCTTGCCGGCGAGCGCGTCGTACATCTTGAGGCCGATGCCGTAGAAGGGCGTGTCCAGCAGCTTGTACGAGGGCATCACGAAGGCCAGCGGCTGCGCGATGTGCGGCGCGTTGTGCAGCAGCGTGGAGCGCTCGTGCAGCGCCTCGCGCACCAGCGAGATATTGCCCTGGGCCAGGTAGCGCACCCCACCGTGCACCAGCTTGGTCGCGCGCGACGAGGTGCCCTTGGCAAAGTCATGCGACTCCAGCAGCACCACCGAGAAGCCCCGGGCGGCCGCATCCAGCGCCACGCCCAGGCCGGTCGCGCCGCCGCCGATCACCGCGAGGTCGTAGGTCCCGGGCTCGGCCAGCCGGGCCATCAGCTCGGCGCGCGCGGTGGGCAGGGGGGCAGAGGATTCGGTTGTCGTCATGGCTTGCAATTGTCCACGCTTTCATGTCAATCCTAGGGTTTTCACTAGGATTTCGGAGAGCCCGGATCGGACTCTCGGCACCCCGGCCGCAGGGCCGGGGTGAGGGCTTCATACCGGTTCGCAGGCGAATCGGTATCAGCGCACCTTGCCGTCCTTCCAGGCCTGCAGCAGGGTGTCATAGGCGATGGTTTCGCCCTTGGGCTTCTCGTTGGCCACCTTCTTCCACGGTGCGTGCTGGTCGCTGAGCCACTTGGCGGGGTCGCCCTTGGGGTTGAGCTTGGGCGCGCAGTGGGCCATGCCGGCGCGCTGCAGGCGGGCCATCACGTTGTCCATCTCGTCAGCCAGGTTGTCCATGGCTTTCTGCGGGGTCTTCTCGCCGGTCACCGCCTCGGCCACGTTCTTCCACCACAGCTGGGCGAGCTTGGGGTAGTCGGGCACGTTGGTGCCGGTGGGCGTCCAGGCGACGCGCGCCGGGCTGCGGTAGAACTCGATCAGGCCGCCGTACTTGTTGGCGTTCTTGGTGAAGAAGTCGCTGCGGATGTCGGAGTCGCGGATGAAGGTCAGGCCCTGGATGGACTTCTTCAGCGAAGTGGTCTTGGCGGTGACGAACTGGGCATACAGCCAGGCGGCGGCGGTGCGGTTCGCGTCATGGTCCTTGAAGAAGGTCCACGAGCCCACGTCCTGGTAGCCGTTTTGCATGCCGTCCTTCCAGTACGGGCCGTGCGGGCCGGGCGCCATGCGCCACTTGGGCGTGCCGTCGGCATTGACCACCGGCAGGCCGGCCTTGGTCATGTCGGCGGTGAAGGCGGTGTACCAGAAGATCTGCTGCGCGATCTGGCCCTGCGCCGGCACCGGGCCGGATTCGCCGAAGGTCATGCCCATGGCTTCCTTGGGCGCGTATTTCTTCATCCAGTCCACGTACTTGGTGAGCGCATAGACCGCCGCGGGCGAGTTGGTGGCGCCGCCGCGCGAGACCGAGGCGCCGACCGGCGTGCACTTGTCGTCGGCCACGCGGATGCCCCATTCGTCCACCGGCATGCCGTTGGGGATGCCCTTGTCGGCGCTGCCGGCCATGGACAGCCAGGCATCGGTGAAGCGCCAGCCCAGCGAGGGGTCCTTCTTGCCGTAGTCCATGTGGCCATAGATGGGCTTGCCGTCGATCTGCTTGACGTCGCTGGAGAAGAATTCGGCGATGTCCTCGTAGGCGCTCCAGTTCTGCGGCACGCCCAACTCGTAGCCGTACTTGGCCTTGAACTTGTCCTGCAGATCCTTGCGCGCGAACAGGTCGGCGCGGAACCAGTAGAGGTTGGCGAACTGCTGGTCGGGCAGCTGGTAGAGCTTGCCGTCGGGCGCGGTGGTGAAGCTGGTGCCGATGAAGTCCTTGACGTCAAGGCCGGGGTTGGTCCATTCCTTGCCCGGGCCGGCCATGTAGTCGGTCAGGTTCATGATCTTGCCGTAGCGGTAGTGCGTGCCGATCAGGTCGGAGTCGCTGATCCAGCCGTCGTAGATGGACTTGCCCGACTGCATCGAGGTCTGCAGCTTCTCGACCACGTCGCCTTCCTGGATCAGGTCGTGCTTGACCTGGATGCCGGTGATCTCGCTGAAGGCCTTGGCCAGCACCTTGCTTTCATACTCGTGCGTGGTGATGGTTTCGGAGACCACCGAGATCTCCTTCACGCCCTTGGCCTGCAGCTTCTTGGCGGCATCGATGAACCATTTCATCTCGGCCGCCTGCTGGTCCTTGGTGAGTGTGGAAGGCTGGAACTCGCTGTCGATCCACTTCTTGGCCTCGGCCTCGCCGGCCCACGTGGCCTGCCCCAAAGCCAGGGCCGCGGCGGCGAATGCGATCGCCTTGAACTGCATCTTCATTGCTGTCTCCTCATAGGGAACTCCCCTTCTGCGTTACAGCGCCGGCCTCCGGGGGAGGATCGGGCCGGCGCCTTGACCCTCGATGCTTCAGCCCTTGCGCAGCACCAGCGCCAGCACCAGCATGGACAGCGCGAAGCTGAGCCACACCGAGGGCTCGGTCTCCAGCGAGAACCATTGCGCCATCTTCTCGCCCAGGCCCACCCAGGCCAGGTTGATGTAGGCGGCCGTGAGCAGGCCGATGAAGAGCCGGTCGCCGCGCGTGGTGGCGATCGGCAAAAAGCCCTTGCGCAGCGTGGTGGGAGACTTGATCTCCCACACCGTCATGCCGATCAGCATGAGCACGATGCAGGTAAAGAACACCGCCACCGGCGTGGTCCAGGCCATCCAGTCGAACATGGCGCTTCTCCCTTAAACCCTTAAACGCGACCCATCGCAAAACCTTTTGCGATGTAGTGCCGCACGAACCAGATCACGATCGCGCCCGGCACGATGGTCAGCACGCCGGCCGCGGCCAGCGTGGCCCAGTCCATGCCCGAGGCCGAGACCGTGCGCGTCATGGTCGCCACGATGGGCTTGGCGTTGACGCTGGTCAGCGTGCGCGCCAGCAGCAGCTCGACCCAGCTGAACATGAAGCAGAAGAAAGCCGCCACGCCCACGCCGGCCTTGATCAGCGGCAGGAAGATGGTGAGGAAAAAGCGCGGGAAGGAGTAGCCGTCGATATAGGCCGTCTCGTCGATCTCGCGCGGGATGCCGCTCATGAAGCCCTCCAGGATCCAGACGGCCAGCGGCACGTTGAACAGCAGGTGGGCCAGGGCCACGGCGATGTGCGTGTCCATCAGCCCCACGGTGGTGTAGAGCTGGAAGAAGGGCAGCAGGAACACGGCCGGCGGCGTCATGCGGTTGGTCAGCAGCCAGAAGAACACATGCTTGTCGCCGAGGAATTGGTAGCGCGAGAACGCATAGGCGGCGGGCAGCGCCACGGAGATCGAGATCACGGTGTTGATGGCCACGTAGATCAGGCTGTTGATGTAGCCCGAGTACCAGCTCTCGTCGGTGAAGATGGTCTTGTAGTTGTCCCAGGTGAAATGCTGGGGCCACAGCGAGAAGCTCGACAGGATCTCCTCGTTGGTCTTGAAGCTCATGTTGACCATCCAGTAGATGGGCAGCACCGCGAAGACCAGGTAGGCGATCAGGAACAGCGTGCGCTTGTGGAAGCGGGGCTCATTCATGGCCGGCTCCTTGTTTGTCTGCCGTGCCCACGCGCTGCATCCAGTTGTAGAGGATGAAGCACAGCAGCAGGATGATGAGGAAATAGATCAGCGAGAACGCGGCGGCCGGCCCCAGGTCGAACTGGCCCACGGCCTTTTGCGTGAGGTACTGGCTCAGGAAGGTGGTCGCATTGCCCGGCCCGCCGCCGGTGAGCACGAAGGGCTCGGTGTAGATCATGAAGCTGTCCATGAAGCGCAGCAGCACCGCGATCATCAGCACGCCGCGCATCTTGGGCAGCTGGATGTAGCGGAACACCGCGAACTTGCTCGCACCGTCGATGCGCGCCGCCTGGTAGTAGGCATCGGGGATGGAGCGCAGCCCGGCATAGCACAGCAGCGCGACCAGCGGCGTCCAGTGCCACACATCCATCGCCAGCACGGTGAGCCAGGCGTGCGTGGCATTGCCGGTGTAGCTGTAGTCCAGGCCCAGCGCGTTCAGCGCCGCGCCCAGCAGGCCGATGTCGGCGCGGCCGTAGATCTGCCAGATGGTGCCGACCACGTTCCACGGGATCAGCAGCGACAGCGCCACCACCACCAGCACCGCCGAGGACTTCCAGCCCTTGGCCGGCATGGCCAGCGCGAGCAGTATGCCCAGCGGTATCTCCACCGCCAGCACCGCCAGCGAGAAGCCGATCTGGCGCCACAGCGCGCCGTGCAGCTCCTCGTCGCGCATCACCGCCGCGAACCATTCGGTGCCGACGAAGACGCGGCGCTCGGGCGAGATGATGTCCTGCACCGAGTAGTTCACCACCGTCATCAAGGGCAGGATGGCCGAGAAGGCCACGCACAGGATCACCGGCAGGATCAGGAACCAGGCCTTCTGGTTGACCGGCTTGGTGCTTGCGCTGTTGGTGCTGCTCATGGCAAAAGCTCCTCGTTCTGGTAGAAGCAGGTGTGCCCGCCCAGCACCTGCAGCCACACGCTCTCGCCCACCGCGGGCAAGCGCTGCTCGCTGGCGCAGCGCGCCTTGAGCACATGGCCCTGCACGTCGCCGGCCACCTCGGCCGTCAGCATCTGGTAGGTGCCCACGTCCTGCACGCGCAGCACGCGGCAGGGCAAGGCGCCCGGCGCGCCCTCGCCCGCCAGCGCCAGGTATTCGGGCCGCACGCCCACCTGCAGGCTGCCGGCCGGCAGCTCGCGCGGCGCGGGCACGCGCCGCCCGGCGATGTCCAGAAAGCCCGCGCGCGCCTCGGCCGGCAGGAAGTTCATGCCCGGCGAGCCGATGAAATGGCCCACGAAGGCATGGCGCGGGCGCTCGAACAGCTCGCCCGGCGTGCCCACCTGCACCGCGCGGCCGCGCGTCATCACCACCACCCGGTCGGCGAAGGTCAGCGCCTCCACCTGGTCGTGCGTCACATAGATCAGCGTGAGCTTGAGCTCATGGTGGATCTGCTTGAGCTTGCGCCGCAGCTGCCACTTGAGGTGCGGATCGATCACGGTGAGCGGCTCGTCGAACAGCACCGCCGCCACGTCCTCGCGCACCAGGCCGCGGCCCAGCGAGATCTTCTGCTTGGCATCGGCCGACAGGCCGGCCGCGCGCTGGCCCAGCTGCCCGCTCATCTCCAGCATCTCGGCGATCTGGCCCACGCGCTGGCGGATGCGCGCCTCGGGCACCCCGCGGTTCTTCAGCGGAAAGGCCAGGTTCTCGGCCACGGTCATGGTGTCGTAGATCACCGGGAACTGGAACACCTGGGCGATGTTGCGCTGCTGCGGCGTGGCGCGCGTTACGTCGCGGCCATCGAACAGCACCTTGCCCTGCGAAGGCACGAGCAGGCCCGACATGATGTTGAGCATGGTGGACTTGCCGCAGCCCGACGGCCCCAGCAGCGCATAGGCGCCGCCGTCGTCGAAAGCCATGCTCAGCGGCAGCAGCGCATAGTCGCTGTCCTGCCGCGGGTTGGGCCGGTACGAATGCGCGAGATCGAGTTCTATGCGGGCCATTCAGATCCTCCCGGTGCGCGCCGGCGCCAGCGCCAGGGCGCCGTCGGCGCCGAAGACATAGGCCTGCGCCGGGTTCAGGTACAGCGTCACCGCGCTGCCCAGCTCGATGTAGTGCACGCCGGTGACCTGCGCCACCAGCTCGCCCCAGGGCGTGGCCGCGTGCACGAAGGTGTCCGAGCCCGAGATCTCGGCCAACAGGGCCCGGCCGGATACGGCCACGTCGCCCGGCCGGGACTGCAGGCGCAGCGCATTGGCGCGCAGCCCCAGGGTCGCGGCGCCGCCGCCCTGCGGCGCACCGGGCAACGGCAGCGCCGTGCCGTCGGGCAGGCGCAGGCCGCCCGGCGCGGCCTCGGCGGCCAGCAGGTTCATCGGCGGGTCGCTGAAGGCGCGCGCCACGCGCAGCGAATTCGGCGCATGGAAGACCTCGGCCGTGGGCCCGTACTGCAGCAGCTCGCCGGCATCCAGCACCGCGGTGTAACCGCCCAGCAGCAGCGCCTCGCCTGGCTCGGTGGTGGCATAGACCACGGTGGAATCGCCGGCCGCGAACAATTGCGACAGCTCTTCGCGCAACTCCTCGCGCAGCTTGTAGTCGAGGTTGACCAGCGGTTCGTCCAGCAGCATCAGCGGCGCGCCCTTGGCCAGCGCCCGCGCCAGCGCCACGCGCTGCTGCTGGCCGCCCGAGAGCTCGGCCGGATAGCGGTCGAGGAACATCTCGATGTGCAGCCGCCCGGCCAGTTCGCGCACGCGCTGCTCCAGGTTCTTTTCGCCGCGCAGCTTGAGTGGCGAGGCGATGTTCTCGGCCACGGTGAGCGAGGGATAGTTGATGAACTGCTGGTAGACCATGGCCACGTTGCGCTCGCGCACCGGCATGCCGGTCACGTCCCGGCCATCGACCCGCACCTGGCCGGTGCTGGGCGCATCCAGGCCCGCCATAATGCGCATCAGGCTGGTCTTGCCGGCCTGGGTGGCGCCCAGCAGCACGGTCACGGCGCCGCTGCGCAGCGCCATATCCATGCTGTGCAGCCACGTCTCGGCCCCCACCCGCTTGGTGATGCGATCCAGAACCAACTCCATCGCCGTGTCTCCCAACCCATCGAAGGGCTGCCCTGTTGTAGCTGCGAAGCGGTGGGAGCCGCTTCGATTTAGTTCATTTTTGTTCTTTTTTGATCGTTTTGAATACAGGTTTACCCTGAATGCTTTCTTTTTTTGTTCGTTTACAGTGATCTTTCAGGAGCGTTCGAACCCGCGTGAATACCAATCCCCGCCAACTGCAGCTGCTCGATGAGGTGCGGCTGCGCCAGTCCGTCACCGTGGAACAGCTCGCCGAGACGCTCGGCGTGACCCTGCAGACCGTGCGCCGCGACGTGCAGCGGCTGGCCGAGCAAGGCCTGGTCATGCGCTTCCATGGCGGCGTGCGCATGCCCAGCTCCACCGTGGAGAACCTGGCCCACACCCAGCGCGAGAACCTGCATGCCGAAGGCAAGGCGCGCATTGCCCGCGCGGTCGCGGCCCAGGTGCCCAACGACTGCTCGCTGATCCTGAACATCGGCACCACCACCGAAGCCGTCGCCCGCGCGCTGCTGAACCACCGCGGCCTGCGCGTGCTGACCAACAACCTCAACGTGGCCGCGATCCTGAGCGGCAACCCCGAGTGCGAGGTGATCGTGGCCGGCGGCGTGGTGCGCACGCGCGACCGCGGCATCGTCGGCGAGGCGGCGGTGGACTTCATCCGCCAGTTCCGGGTGGACATCGCGCTCATCGGCATCTCGGGCATCGAGCCCGATGGCTCGCTGCGCGACTTCGACTACCGCGAGGTCAAGGTGGCACAGACCATCATCGACCATGCGCGCGAGGTCTGGCTGGCCGCCGACCACAGCAAGTTCCACCGCCAGGCCATGGTGGAGCTGGCGCGGCTGAGCCAGATCCAGCGCCTGTTCACCGACCTGCCGCCGCCCGAGCCGTTTCCGGCGCTGCTGGGCGAAGCCGGCGTGCAGTGCATCGTTGCCGACTGATCAAAAACAGGAGCTTTTGGCGCCTATCCATTCTTGGTTTCATAATACTTTTACCTTGAAACCCAGTAAAAACAAGCGCTAGCAGCTCTCTTTTTCATAGACATCGCACCATGACCTACCTGCTCGCCCTGGACCAGGGCACCTCCAGTTCGCGCAGCATCGTCTTCGATGCCCAGGCCCGCCCGGTGGCCCAGGCCCAGATGGAGCTGCCGCAGATCTATCCGCGCCCCGGCTGGGTCGAGCACGACCCGCGCGAGATCTGGCGCACCCAGCTCGCCACCGCGCGCGCGGCGCTGGCCCAGGCCGGCATCAGCGCCGCCGACGTGCGTGCCCTGGGCATCACCAACCAGCGCGAAACCACGGTGCTGTGGAGCCGCGCCACCGGCGAGCCGGTGCACCATGCCATCGTCTGGCAGGACCGCCGCGCCGAGCCGCTGTGCGCCCAGCTGCGCGAGGCAGGCCATGCCGACACCATCCAAAGCAAGACCGGCCTGCTGATCGATGCCTATTTCTCGGGCACCAAGCTGCGCTGGATCCTGGACAACGTCAACGGCGCACGCGCGGCGGCCGAGCGCGGCGAGCTGGCCTTCGGCACCGTGGACAGCTGGCTGATCTGGCAGCTCACGGGCGGACGCCGCCATGTGACCGATGTGTCCAACGCCAGCCGCACCATGCTGTTCAACGTCCACACCAACCAGTGGGACGACGATCTGCTGGCGCTGCTAGACATTCCGCGCGCGCTCATGCCCGAGGTGCTGCCTTCGGCCTCGGACTTCGGCCGCACGGCGGCCGAAGTGCTGGGTGGAGAGATCGCCATCGGCGGCGTGGCGGGCGACCAGCAAAGCGCCCTCTTCGGCCAGGCCTGCTTTTCGGCCGGCATGGCCAAGAACACCTATGGCACGGGCTGCTTCATGCTGATGCATACGGGCAGCGTGTTCCAGACCTCGGCCAACGGCCTGTTGACCACCGCTGCGGCACAGCCCACCGCTGCGCCGGCCTATGCCCTGGAGGGAAGCGTCTTCGTCGGCGGCGCGGTGGTGCAGTGGCTGCGCGACGGGCTGCGTGCCATCGAGCACAGCGGCCAGGTGCAGCAGCTGGCCGAGAGCGTGCCCGACTCGGGCGGCGTGATGGTGGTGCCGGCCTTCACCGGCCTGGGCGCGCCCTACTGGAAGCCCGATGCGCGCGGCACCATCGCCGGCATCACCCGCGGCACCACGCTGGCCCACATCGCCCGCGCGGCGCTCGAATCCATCGCCTACCAGAGCGCCGCGCTGCTCACCGCGATGAGCCGTGACGCCGCTGCTGCCGGCGGCCGCCCGGTGAGCGAGCTGCGCGTGGATGGCGGCGCCTGCGTCAACGACCTGCTGATGCAGTTCCAGGCCGACCTGCTGGGCATACCGGTGGTGCGCCCGGCCTGCGTGGAAACCACCGCGCTGGGCGCCGCCTTCCTCGCCGGCCTGTCCAGCGGCGTCTACGCCGGCACCGACGAGATCGCCCGGCTGTGGCAGGCCGAGCGGCGCTTCCACCCCACGCTGGAGCGCACGCGCGCCGAGGCGCTGATGCAGCAATGGGAGCATGCGGTGCGCCAGGCGACCGCAGACTGACAAAACAAAAGGCATGCACCTTGCGGTGCATGCCTGGTGCCTGGGCCACGCCGCGAGCGGCGCCGCCAGCTCAGTCCTGCTCGTCGGCCAGCAGCGCCCGGTAGATGACCGCGCCGATGATGGCGCCCACGATGGGCATGAGCCAGAAGAACCACAGCTGGGCCGTGGCGATCGACGGGCCGAACAGCGCCACGCCGGTGCTGCGCGCCGGGTTCACCGAGGTGTTGGTCACCGGGATCGAGATCAGGTGGATCAGCGTCAGGCACAGGCCGATGGCCAGGCCGGCAAAGCCGCCGGCGGCCCGCTTGGCGGTCGCGCCCAGGATCACGATCACGAAGATCGCGGTCAGCACGATCTCGGCCACCGCGGCGGCGGCCATCGAGTAGCCGCCAGGCGAATGCTCGCCATAGCCGTTGGTGGCGAAGCCGCCGATGTCGGCGCCCGCCTTGCCGGTGGCAATCACGTACAGCACCGCGCCGGCCGCGATCGCGCCCAGCACCTGGGCGATGATGTAGCCCGGCAGCTCCGACGCCTTGAAGCGCCCGCCCACCGCCAGCCCCACCGACACCGCCGGATTGAAATGCCCGCCCGACACCGGCCCGAGCGCATAGGCGCCGGTCAGCACCGTCAGGCCGAAGGCCAGCGACACGCCCAGCAGGCCGATGCCCACGTTCGGAAACGCCGCGGCCAGCACCGCGCTGCCGCAACCGCCAAAGGTCAGCCAGAAAGTGCCGATGAATTCAGCCGACCATTTCTTCACATTCGTAGTCATGACAGACTCTCCTCCTATTGCATGCGGCGCTGGCCACATGCCCGCGCCGAAGTGCCTGGAATCATAGGGGGCGGCCATCCGTTGCATAACCGGGTAAATGTGAACAATAGGGGATCACCCGACTCCGCCATACGCCATGCCAGCCCCTGCTCCCCGCCCCACCCGCGCCCCCGGGCGCCCGCCCAGCCATGCCCCGACCCCGGCTCGATTGTGGGCGGCCTTGATGACAGCGCTGTGGCTGGCCGGCTGCGCCAGCGCGCCGCAGCCGCCGGCCAGCTTCTGCGCCGCCGACGGCAGCGCCTGGCGCCTGCTCGGCGAAATCCGCTGGGGCCACGACACCGTGTTCGCCGGCACCACGGTCGGCGGCCTCTCGGCCATCGACTACGACGCGGCGCGCGAGCAGTACTACCTGCTCAGCGACGACCGCTCGGCCCACGACCCGGCGCGCCTGTACACCGCCCGCATCCGCTACGACGCCGCCGGCCTGCATGCGTTCGCGCTCACCGGCATGCAGCCGCTGCGCAACCCGCTCGGCCAGCCGTACGCCAGTGCCCGCGCCGCCCAGCCGCAGCTGGCCGTGCCCGACCCGGAAGCGCTGCGCCTGCTGCCCGGCGCCGGCCGCCTGCTATGGAGCAGCGAGGGCGACTTCGCGCGCGGCTTCGGCCCCGAGCTCAACGAAATGCGGCCCGACGGCCGCTGGCTGCGCAGCTGGGCCCTGCCAGCGCAGCTGCAGCTGCCCCAGCCCCGCGTGCCCGGCCGGGGCCCGCGCAACAACCTCAGCCTCGAAGGCATCGCGCTGGACGACGACCGCAGCACCGTCTGGGCCGCGATGGAGGGTCCGCTGCAGCAGGACGGGCCGCTGCCCACGCACACCCGGCCCGGCGCGCCGGTGCGCATCACCGCCTTCGACGCCGCCAGCGGCCGGCCGCTGCGCCAGATCGCCTACCAGCCCGATCCACTGCCTGCCGCTCCCAGCCCGCTGCTGCCGCGCGCCGCGGTCAACGGCGTGAGCGAGATCCTGGCCGACGGCCCCGGCCAGCTGCTGGTGCTGGAGCGCTCGTACGTGCTCGGCCACGGCTTTGGCGCCCGGCTGTACCGCATAGCCACCCGCATGGCCCCCGATGCCGCCAGCGACACGCTGGCGCTTGAGCGCCTGGCCCCCGGCAACCACCGCGTGGCGGCCAAGACCCTGGTGCTGGACTTCGCCGCACTCGGCCTCGCCACGCTGGACAACCTCGAAGCCATGGCCTGGGGCCCGCCGCTGGCCGGCGGCGAACGGGTGCTGCTGGTGCTCAGCGACAACAACTTCAATCCGGCCGAGGTGACGCAGCTGCTCGCGCTGGCCGAAGCCGGGCGGTGCGGCGCGCCATAATGCGGCCTGGCCGCCCTCTACCCTCGTATCCATGACCGATCCGCAATCCACCCCATTCTCCTTTCCGCCCATCGCCTTCATCGGCGGCGGCAACATGGCCAGCGCCATCATCGGCGGGCTGATCCGGCGCGGCGCACCGGCCGCGCGCATCACCGTGGTCGAGCCCTTCGAGGCCCAGCGCCAGAAGCTGAGCCAGCAGTTCGGCGTGCAGGTGCTGCAAGCCGCTGGCGCCACGCTGGCCGAGGCCGCGCTGGTGGTCTGGGCCGTCAAGCCGCAGACCTTCAAGGACGCCGCCGCCGCAGTCGCGCCGCATGCCGCGCGCGCGCTGCACCTGAGCGTGGCGGCCGGCATCCGCTCGGACAGCATGGCGCAGTGGCTGGCCAGCGAACACATCGTGCGCGCCATGCCCAACACCCCCGCGCTGGTGGGCCTGGGCATGACCGGGCTGTTCCCGCGCGCCGGCGTCAGCGCAGCGCAAAAGCAGCTGGTCGAGCAGGTCATCGCCACCACCGGCCAGTACCTGTGGGTGCAGCGCGAGGAGCAGCTCGATGCGGTCACCGCGCTGTCGGGCTCCGGCCCGGCCTATGTGTTCTACTTTCTCGAAGCCATGGCCCAGGCGGGCGCGGACATGGGCCTGGCGCCCGAGCAGGCGCACCAGCTCGCCGTGGGCACCTTCATCGGCGCCGCGCAGCTGGCCGCGCAGTCGAGCGAGCCGCCGGCCGTGCTGCGCGAGCGCGTCACCAGCAAGGGCGGCACCACCTATGCGGCGCTGCAGAGCATGCGCGCCAGCCAGGTTGCCGAGCATTTCATCGCCGCCATGCGCGCCGCCGAAAAGCGTGCGGCCGAGCTGGGCGACGAGTTCGGGCGCTGAAGAAAAAATATAGCTGCAAGCGCTTAAAAACAATGGATTTCAGATAATTTTCATAATGAAACCATTAAAAACAAAGCGCCAGCAGCTATCGTTTTACGACTTCCGGCTGCCGAACAAATCCGAGATCCGGGCCTGCAGCCGGTCGATGCCCTCGCCCAGCTCCTCTTTCCAGTTGTCGAACTTGCCCTGCCATTCGTCCTTCTGCTTGTCGCGCAGCACCCGGCGCGCCTCGCGGCTGGCGGCCTCGTGGGCCTCGATCTGCGCATCCACCTCGGCCTGCACCGCCTCCAGCGGGCGGCGCAGCACCGTGCCTTGCAGGCCCGCGGCCAGCTGGTTCACCACCTCCACCGCGGGCTCCTGCACCACCGCGATCAGCGAGGTCGAGCCCACCGGCATCGCGCGCATCATCTGGTCCGCCACGCTCAGGCGATCCTGCATCTTGTCCAGCGACACCGAGCTGCCGATCACCGCGCCCGACATGCCGCCCAGCAGCATACCGAGCGGCCCCGCCAGCAGGCCGATCAGCGCGCCCAGCAGCGTGCCGGTCAGCGGCCCCGAGCTGATCTCGCCGTCGCTGGCCGCATCCTTGACCACCACGCGGCCATCGGCCTCGCGCGCGACCACCGCCGCCGTCTCGAGCCGCACGCGCTCCTGCAAGGCCGCAGCCTTCAGCTCCGACAGCGCCTGGTAAGCCTTGCTGGCCTCGGCGAAGCTCAGCACCACCACATTCTTGTCCATGGATATTCCTCCGCATACGTCCGCGCGTGGCGCGCCGCGACACCGCGGCGCCTGCCCCCCACCCGGACCGCTCCACGGTAGCGCCAGCGCCCGGCCGGCGCAAACAAAACGGCACAGCTGGCGAAGTTGTCTGACACAGAGCGGATCGGCAACACAATGCGTATATACGACACAAATATTTAACGCAAAGCGTATAATTTCACCGATATTTGCCGACAAGGACCCTCCATGGACAGCCAACAGGACTTTTTGCGCGACGCGATGCGCCGCTTGAATCTGACGCGCGACGCGTTTGCCGAGCGCCTGGGCGTGCGCCGCCGCACGCTCGACACCTGGCTGCTGCCCGAGGCCTCGGGCGAGGCCCGCGCCATGCCCGACATGGCGCAGAAGTTCGTCACCGAGATCCTGTCGCGCGAGGCCTCGGGCCAGGACGCGAAGAAGCACGCCCGGCCGCTGGCCGAGCGCATGGCGGCCGACGGCCGGCCGCAGCTGCTGTCGGTGGCCCAGCTTGAGCGCGAAAGCCTGGAGGAGCTGTTCCGCATCGCCGACCTGATGCAGCCCATCGCCCGCCGCCACAAGGTCAGCCGCGTGCTCGAGGGCGCGGTGCTGGGCAGCCTGTTCTTCGAAGCCAGCACCCGCACCCGCGTGAGCTTCGGCGCCGCCTTCAGCCGCCTGGGCGGCTCGGTGTGCGACACCACCGGCTTCACCTTCTCGTCCATGGCCAAGGGCGAATCCATCTACGACACCAGCCGCGTGATGGCTGGCTACGTGGACGCGCTGGTGATCCGCCACCCCGAGCAGGGCTCGGTGGCCGAGTTCGCGCGCGCCACCAACATCCCGGTCATCAACGCCGGCGACGGCCCGGGCGAGCACCCCAGCCAGGCCATCCTGGACATGTACACCATCCAGCGCGAGTTCTCACGCCTGGGCAAGCTGATGGACGGCGCGCATATCGCCATGGTGGGCGACCTCAAGTATGGCCGCACGGTGCACTCGCTGATCCGCCTGCTGTCGCTGTACAAGGGCATGAAGTTCACGCTGATCTCGCCCTCGTCGCTGGAGATGCCGGCCTACCTGGTGGAGCTGGCCTCGAAGAACGGCCATGTGGTGGAGGTGTCCACCTCGCTGCACGACCTCAAGGGCGCCGACGTGGTCTACGCCACGCGCATCCAGAAGGAGCGCTTCGAGGGCGAGAACATCGAAGGCTACACGCCCGAGTTCCAGGTGCAGAAATCGCTGGTGGACGCGGTCTGCAAGCCCGACACCATCATCATGCACCCGCTGCCGCGCGATGCCCGCCCCGGCGCCAACGACCTCTCGACCGACCTGAACCACGACCCGCGCCTGGCCATCTTCCGCCAGACCGACAACGGCATCCCGGTGCGCATGGCGCTGTTCGCGGTGCTGATGGGAGTGGAGAACCAGGTGGCGCGCTCGATGCGCGATGTCACCTGGCGCTCTCCGGCCTTTGTCGGGCCGGACGATGCAGTGTTCGACACTTTGGATTAAACTACTGCTTACATCCTTGCAGATTGAATGCGCCAATGTACACACCGTTGCGCATTCGCTGACGGTTTTTTTCTGCGACTCCAGTGTTAGCGGCCATCGAAACGATGGCCGCTTTTTTATCGCCGGGCCGCCCCAAGATAAAAGTACCCCTCTCGGAGGGGCAGCGACCCAACGCAGTGAGGAGCGTGGGGTGTCATTTTTCATCGCCGGGCCGCCCCAAGATGAAAAGCGCCCCTCTTGGAGGGGCAGCGACCCAACGCAGTGGGGAGCGTGGGGTGTCATTTTTTTCGTCAGTTGTTGCTGATGTTCGACTTGGACTTGACGGCCGCGCCCTGCGCGGGCTGGGCGCCCGCGGGCGGCTGGCGGGCCTTCTTGGCCGCATCCTTGCCCGGGCCATGGCCATCGGGGCGGGCCGCGGCCTGCTTGCCCAGCGACACCCCCACGCCCTTCAAGGGCGCGCCCGCCGCGCGCCCCGCATCATTCTGGGCCGCGGCGCCCAGGGCAGCCGTGCCCAGCACGGCCAATACCAGAGTGGCCAAGGAACAGGATCTGGACATGATCGTCCTCCTGGTTTTTGCGGCACATGCCGCCATTGCGGATCATAGGCCGATCAACCTGGCGGCGCCAGCCGCGGCGCTCACTTCAGCGCAAAGCCCAGCGCCACGCCGGCGAACAGCGCCGCGCCGATCCAGTGGCTCTTGCTGAAAGCCCGGAAGCACCCCTCGCGCGTGCGCTCGCGGATCAGGCCGTAGTGCCAGGCCATCTGCGCCGCGGCAGCGCCCATGCCCAGCCACAGCGGCCAGCCCAGCGCCGAGGGCCGCAGCGCAAACGCGGTCAGCCACCAGCACAGCGCGAAGAACAGCATGATGCCCGCCACGTCGAAGCGCCCCAGCGTGATGGCCGAGGTGCGCATGCCGATCTTCAGGTCGTCATCGCGGTCCACCATCGCGTACTCGGTGTCGTAGGCCAGCACCATGCACATATTGGCCAGCCACAGCAGCCAGCCGGTGAGCGGCACCTGGCCCTGCACTGCGGCAAAGGCGATGATGACGCCGAAGTTGAAGGCAATGCCCAGGAAGGCCTGCGGCATCGAGAAAAAGCGCTTGGTGAACGGGTAGAGGATGGTGAACAGCACCGCTGGCACCGACCAGGCCACCGCCTCCCAGCGCGTGGTCAGCACCAGGCCCAGCGAGACCAGCGCCAGCACTGCGCCCAGCACCGCCGCCTCGGCGACCGAGACCTTGCCCGAGGTGATCGGCCGCTGCGCGGTGCGCTTGACATGCTTGTCGTACTTGCGGTCGGCGATGTCGTTGATGCAGCAGCCGCTGCTGCGCATCAGCACCGTGCCCAGCACGAAGACGGCCAGCAGGTGCCAGCCCGGAAAGCCATCCGCGGCCACCCACAGCGCCACCAGCGTGGGCCACACCAGCACCAGCCAGCCCGCGGGGCGGTCCCAGCGCACGAGGTTCAGATACAGCGCAATGCGCTCGGACAACGAGACGGAAGCAGGGGAAGAGGAAGGACTGACCATGGTGCGGCAAGCATAGCCTCATAGCCTGTCTGCCGCGGGTCAAAGGCCTTTGGGCAGCTCCATGCCGATGCGCGTCACGCCATCGTGCGACCGCGCGAAGCAGCGCCCGCCATGCAGGCGCGCAATCGCCGCGACGATCGCCAGGCCCAGGCCGTGGTTGCCATCGGCCTGCAGGCGCGCGGCATCTGCGCGGTAGAAACGGTCGAACAGGCGCGGCAGGTGCTCGGCATCGATGCCCGGCCCCCGGTTGTCCACTTCCAGCACCACCTGCGACGCACAGGCCTCGCAGCGCTCCGCGTCCTCGCGGATCTCGATCGCGATGGTGGTGCCCGGCGCCGCATAGCGCGTGGCATTGCCCAGCAGGTTCGACAGCGCCCGGCGCAGCAGGCGCGCATCGGCCATCGCGGCCGCATCGCCGCGCACCCGCACCTGCACGCCGGCCTCCTGCAGCGCGGCCTCGTGGAACTCGGCCACCTCGTGCGCCAGCGCGGCCAGGCTATTCACCCGCGCGCTGCGCGCGCCCTGGCCACGGTCGGCATTCGAGAGAAAGAGCATGTCGGCCACGATGCCCGCCATGCGCTGCAGCTCCTCCAGGTTCGAGCCCAGCACCTCGCGCAGCTCGGCCTCGCTGCGCGGCTTGCGCAGCGCCAGCTCGCTGCTGCTGATCAGCGTGGCCAGCGGCGTGTTCAGCTCGTGGGCCACGTCGGCGTTGAAGGCCTCCATCTGGCGGTAGGCCACGGCCAGGCGCTCCAGCAGCGAATTGAACTGCGCCACCAGCGGGCGCAGCTCCTGCGGCTGGCCGGTGTCGTCGAGCCGGCGCTGCAGGTCCTGCGCCGACAGGCGCCGCGTCTGCTCCACCAGCAAATGCAGCGGCGCCAGCCCCCGCTGCACCAGCCAGATGCCGGCCAGCGACACCAGCAGCGTGCCGATCACCGCGGCCAGCCCCAGCGTCCAGGCCAGGTGGCGCAGCAGCGCATCGTCGTCGCTGCGGTCCAGCAGCAGCTGGGCCCAGGCCGGCTGCGCCGAGCCTGGCAGCAACACCGCGAAGCGCTGCTGCAGCACACGCGCGCCGGCCGCCGGGCGGCGGCTGCTTTCATATATGGGCGCGCCCTGGGCATCGGAGATGCGCAGCGACAGCTCGTCGTGGCCGGTCAGGAAGTCGTCCAGCATATGCGCCAGATCCGGCGGGCCGTGCAGCACCCGCCCCTCGGCCAGCAGGTGCTGCACCGCCTGCTGCTTGTGGGCCAGCGCCTCCTGCTGGCGCAGCGACAGCGTCAGCGCGATGACCACATACACCGCCACGCACACCAGCCCCAGGCCCAGCATGGTCTGCAGCGCCAGCCAGCGCGACAGGCGCCGGCCCAGGTGGGGAACGCCAGCCTGGCCGGGTATCACGGCGCGCGCGACTCCAGCACGTAGCCCATGCCGCGCACCGTGTGCAGCAGCGGCTGGCAGAAGGGCTGGTCGAGCTTGAGGCGCAGGCGCCGCACCGCCACCTCGACCACATTGGTCTCGCTGTCGAAGTTCATGTCCCAGACCTGCGAGGCCAGCTCGGTGCGCGACAGCACTTCGCCCTGGCGGCGCAGCAGCAGGCTCAGCAGGTTGAACTCCTTGGCCGTCAGCTCCAGGCGCTGGCCGGCGCGCGTGGCGCGGCGGCGGATCAGGTCGAGTTCGAGGTCGGCCAGGCGCAGCAGCGTGGCCTCGGGCGCGGACTGCACCGCCGCGCCGCGGCGCAGCAGCACATGGATGCGGGCCACCAGCTCCGAGAACGCAAAGGGCTTGACCAGATAGTCGTCGGCCCCGCCCTGCAGCCCCTTGACCCGGTCTTCCACCTGGCCGCGCGCGGTCAGCATCAACACCGGCGTCTGGCGCGACTGGCGCAGCGCCGCCAGCACGGCCAGGCCGTCGATGCCGGGCAGCATGCCGTCGAGCACGATCAGGTCGTAGGCCAGCTCGGTCGCCAGGTGCAGGCCGTCGATGCCGTCGTGGGCAACGTCGACGATGAACCCCTCTTCCGTCAGGCCCTTGCGCAGGTAGTCGGCCAGCTTGGCCTCGTCTTCAATCACCAGCAGCTTCATGGCCCGCATTGTGCGCGATGCGAGCGCTCGGCCCGCGTGCAGCCAGATGACGAATTTGTCATCTTCCGGTCAGAGCCGCGTCGCGCGCCGCTTCCTAGAGTGCCCGCTCCATTCCGGGAGTTTTTTTCCATGTCCCATGCATCGTCACTGCGCTGCGGGCTGCTGGGTGCCGCGCTGCTGCTGGCCCTGGGCGCCGCCGCGCAGCCCGCGGACCCATCGCCGCCATTGCCACCGCCATTGCCACCGCCGCTGTCGCTGGAGCAGGCCCAGGCCCTGGCCTTGGCGCATAGCCCCGCGCTGCGCGCGGCGCAGCACGGAGTGGCGGCCAGCGAAGGCGGCCTGCTGCAAAGCCGCGCGCGCCCGAATCCGGAACTCTCCTATACCCAGGAAGACACCCGCAGCAGCAGCCGCACCAGCACGCTGCAGTGGAGCCAGCCGATCGAGATAGGCGGCAAGCGCGAGGCCCGCATGCGCGTGGCCGAGCATGGCCGCGACCTGGCCCGGGCCGAGCTGGCCGCCGCCCGGGCCGCGCTGCAGGCCGAGGTGCGCAGCGCCTTCTTCGGCCTGCTGGCCGCGCAGCAGCGCGTGGCGCTGTCGCGCCAGACCCTCGATATCGCCGCCAGCGCCCGCGCGGCTGCCGCCAGGCGCGTGGCCGCCGGCAAGAGCGCGCCGCTGGAGGAAACCAAGGCCAGCGTCGCCGAATCCGGCGCGCGCCTGGAGCTGTCGCAGGCCCAGTCGGGCCTGCGCGTGGCGCGCCAGCAGTTGCAGGCGCTGTGGGGCGGCGGCGCTGAGCCCAGCGCCGGCTTCGGCGATGCCGAAGGTGCCATGGATGCGCTGCCACCGGTACCCGAGGCCCCCACGCTGCAGCAGCAGATGGAGCAGGCTCCCGCCGTACTGCGCGCCCGCCAGGTGCTGGAGCAAAGCCGGGCCGCGGCCGAACTGGAGCGCGCCAAACGCCTGCCCGACCCCACCGTGAGCCTGGGTGTCAAACGCGCGCAGGAGGTGGGCCGCAACCAGGTGGTATTCGGCATCTCGGTGCCGCTGCCGGTGTTCGACAGCAACTACGGCAACCAGCTGCAGGCCCTGCGCCGCGCCGACCAGGCCGAAGAGGAACTGCTGGCCGTGCGCACCGTGCTGCAGGCGCAGCTGCAGGAAGCGCGCGAGCAACTGCAGACCAGCCGCGAGCAGGCCGAGCAGCTCTCCCGGCAGGTGCTGCCGGCCGCGCAGTCGGCCTACGAAGTCGCCGCCAAGGGCTTTGCGCTGGGCAAGTTCGGCTACCTCGACGTGCTCGATGCCCAGCGCACCTGGTCCGAGGCCCGCAGCCAGTACCTGAACCAGCTGCTGGCCACGCACCGCGCCGCCGCCAGTATCGACCGCCTGCTCGGCTCCGGCCAGCCCCCTCTTTCCCCCGCACCATGAACACCACACCACCTCCCTCCAGCCGCCGCACCGCCATCGCCGTGGCCGCCATCCTGGCCGCCGGCGCGCTGGCCGCCATGCTGATCCTGCGCCCGGGTGCGGGCGGCGCGGCCGCGCCGCAAGCCGGCCACGGGCACGCCGAAGCGGCCGGGCATGCCGACGAAGAACACCACGGCCAGGCGGCCAAGGAGCCGCCCGCCGCGCCCGACAATGAGTCCGCAGAACACGACGAGCACGCAGGCCTGATCGCCATGGACGCGGCGCGCATGCAGGCCGCCGGCCTGAAGCTGGCCGAGGCCGGCCCCGCCACCGTGCGCAGCACGCTGCAGCTGCCCGGCGAGATCCGCCTCAACGAAGACCGTACCGCCCATGTGGTGCCGCGCGTGGCCGGCGTGGCCGAGAGCGTGGCCGCCGACCTGGGCCAGGCGGTGAAGAAGGGCCAGCTGCTGGCGGTGCTCAGCAGCGCCGCCGTATCCGAGCAGCGCAGCGAGCTGCTGGCCGCGCAAAAGCGCCTGGCGCTGGCCCGCGACACGCATGCGCGCGAAAAGCAGCTGTGGGAAGAAAAGGTCTCGGCCCGGCAGGACTACCTGCAGGCCGAGCAGGCGCTGCGCGAGGCGGAGATCGCGGTCTCCAACGCGCAGCAGAAGCTGGCCGCCACTGGCGCCGGCCTGGGCGGCGGCCAGCTCAACCGCTTCGAGCTGCGCGCGCCCTTCGACGGCGTGGTGGTGGAAAAGCACCTGGCCATCGGCGAGGCGGTGCAGGAAGCCACGGCCGTGTTCACCATCTCCGACCTGCGCAGCGTCTGGGCCGAGATGCGCGTGAGCGCCGGCGACCTGCCCGCCGTGCGCGTGGGCGAGCAGGCCAGCGTCAGCGCGATCGCCTTCGACTCCTCGGCCAGCGGCACGGTGGCCTACGTGGGCGCGCTGATCGGGCAGGACACGCGCACCGCGCCGGCGCGCATCACCCTGCCCAACCCCGCCGGCCTGTGGCGGCCCGGCCTCTTCGTCAATGTGGAGCTCACCGCCTCGTCGCAACAGGTGCCGCTGGCGGTGGCCACCCAGGCCATCCAGAAGCTGGACCAGCAGCAAAGCGTGGTCTTCGTGCCGGTGGACGGCGGCTTTCGCGCCCAGCCGGTACGCCTGGGCCGCGCCGACGCCACGGCCACCGAGGTGCTGCAAGGCCTCGCGCCCGGCCAGCGCTATGTGGGCGAAGGCAGCTTCATGCTCAAGGCCGAGCTGGGCAAGGCCAGCGCCGAGCATGCGCATTGATGCGCGCACCAACGGAGCAAGCCATGTTTGAACGCATCATCCGCTTCGCCATCGAGCAGCGCTGGCTGGTTCTCGTCGCGGTGCTCGGGCTGGCGGGCCTGGGCCTGTACAACTACCAGCGCCTGGCCATCGACGCAGTGCCCGACATCACCAATGTGCAGGTGCAGATCAACACCCATGCCGCCGGCTATTCGCCGCTGGAGACCGAGCAGCGCGTCACCTACCCGATCGAGACCGCGATGGCCGGCCTGCCCCACCTGCAGCAGACCCGCTCGCTGTCGCGCTACGGGCTGTCGCAGGTGACCGTGGTGTTCGAGGACGGCACCGACATCTACTTCGCGCGCCAGCTGGTGGGCGAGCGCATCCAGCAGGCGCGCGCCGCGCTGCCCGCGGGCGTGGCGCCGTCGATGGGCCCGATCTCCACCGGCCTGGGCGAGATCTACCTGTGGACGGTGGAGGCCGAGGAAGGCGCGAAGAAGCCCGACGGCTCGCCCTACACGCCCATGGACCTGCGCGAGATCCAGGACTGGATCATCAAGCCGCAACTGCGCAACCTGCCCGGCGTGGCCGAGATCAACTCCATCGGCGGCTATGCCAAGGAATACCTGGTGGCGCCCCAGCCCGCGCGACTGGCCGCCTACGGCTTCACGCTGGCCGATATCGTCGCCGCGCTGGAGCGCAACAACGCCAACGTGGGCGCGGGCTACATCGAGCGCCAGGGCGAGCAGTACCTGATCCGCGCGCCCGGCCAGGTGCGCGGCAGCGCCGACATCCGCGAGGTCATCGTCGGCAGCGCCCAGGGCCAGCCAGTGCGCATCCGCGACCTGGCCGAGGTGGGCCTGGGCCGCGAGCTGCGCACTGGCGCCGCCACCGACAACGGCCGCGAGGTGGTGCTGGGCACGGTATTCATGCTGGTCGGCGAGAACAGCCGCCAGGTCTCGCAGGCGGTGCATGCGCGCATGCAGCAGATCAACCGCAGCCTGCCCGAGGGCGTCAAGGCTGTCACCGTCTACGACCGCACCACCCTGGTGGACAAGGCCGTGGCCACGGTGAAGAAGAACCTGGTCGAAGGCGCGGCGCTGGTGGTGGCCATCCTGTTCCTCTTTCTCGGCAACCTGCGCGCGGCGCTCATCACCGCGCTGATCATCCCGCTGTCCATGCTGCTGACCTTCACCGGCATGGTGCACTACCGCGTGAGCGCCAACCTGATGAGCCTCGGGGCGCTGGATTTCGGCATCATCATCGACGGCGCGGTGGTGATCGTCGAGAACTGCGTGCGGCGCCTGGCGCATGCGCAGGCCGCCAGGGGCCGGCCGCTCACGCGCAGCGAGCGCCTGCACGAGGTCTTCGCCGCTGCCCGCGAGACGCGTCGGCCGCTGCTGTTCGGCCAGCTGATCATCATGGTGGTGTACCTGCCGATCTTTGCGCTCACCGGCGTGGAGGGCAAGATGTTCCACCCCATGGCGCTGACCGTGGTGTTCGCGCTGGCCGGCGCGATGCTGCTGTCCATCACCTTCATTCCCGCGGCCATAGCCCTGTTCATCGGCAGCAAGGTGGCCGAGAAGGAAAACCGGCTGATGGGCTGGGCGCGCCGCGCCTATGCGCCGCTGCTGGCGCGGGTGATGCGCGCGCCGGCGGTAGTGCTCACCGCCGCCGGCGTGGCCGTGGCGCTGAGCCTGCTGCTGGCCTCGCGCCTGGGCAGCGAGTTCGCCCCCAATCTCAACGAGGGCGACTTCGCCATCCAGGCCCTGCGCATACCGGGCACCAGCCTCAGCCAGTCGCTGGCCATGCAGATGCAGCTGGAGCAAAAGCTCAAGAGCGGGTTTCCCGAGATCGAGCGCGTGTTCGCGCGCACCGGCACCGCCGAGATCGCCTCGGACCCGATGCCGCCCAATATCTCGGACGGCTACATCATGCTCAAGGCCCGCGAGCACTGGCCCGACCCGGCCCGCCCGCGCGAAGACCTGCTGGCCGCGGTGCAGCAGGCGGTGGAGGCGCTGCCGGGCAGCAACTACGAGTTCTCGCAGCCGATACAGCTGCGCTTCAACGAGCTGATCTCGGGCGTGCGCAGCGACGTGGCGGTGAAGATCTTCGGCGACGACATGCAGGTGCTCGAAAGCTCGGCGCAAACCGTTGCCGGCCTGCTGCAGAAGATCCCCGGCGCCTCCGAGGTCAAGGTGGAGCAGACCACCGGCCTGCCCATGCTCACCGTGCAGATCGACCGCGAGAAAGCCTCGCGCCACGGCCTGAACCTGGGCGATGTGCAGGACACGCTGGCTACCGCGCTTGGCGGCCGCGAGGCCGGCAAGGTGTTCGAGGGCGACCGGCGCTTCGACATCCAGGTGCGCCTGCCCGATGCGCTGCGCGCCGACATGGAGGCCATCGCGCGGCTGCCGGTGGCCCTGCCGCGCGGACCGGACGGCCGCCTCAGCTTCGTGCCGCTGTCGGCGCTGGCGCGGCTCGATATCGCGCCCGGCCCCAACCAGGTCAGCCGCGAGGACGGCAAGCGCCGCATCGTCGTCAGCGCCAACGTACGCGGGCGCGACATCGGCTCCTTCGTCGCCGAGGCGCAGCAAAGCCTGCAGTCGCTGCGGCTGCCGCCCGGCTACTGGACGCGCTGGGGCGGCAGTTTCGAGAACCTGGAGTCGGCCCGCCAGCGCCTGCAGATCGTGGTGCCGGTGGCGCTGCTGATGGTGTTCGTGCTGCTGTTCGCGATGTTCGGCAATGTGCGCGACGGGCTGATCGTGTTCACCGGCATTCCGTTCGCGCTCACCGGGGGCATCGCGGCGCTGTGGCTGCGCGGCATACCGCTGTCGATCTCGGCGGCCATCGGCTTCATCGCGCTGTCGGGCGTGGCGGTGCTCAACGGCCTGGTGATGATCGCCCACATCCGCGCGCTGCGCGAGGCGGGCCGCGGCGTGCTCGACGCGGTGACCGAAGGGGCGCTGGCGCGGCTGCGGCCGGTGCTGATGACCGCGCTGGTGGCTTCGCTGGGCTTCGTGCCGATGGCGATCGCCACCGGCACCGGCGCCGAGGTGCAGCGGCCGCTGGCCACGGTGGTGATCGGCGGCATCCTCTCGTCCACCATGCTCACGCTGCTGGTGCTGCCGCTGCTGTACTGGCTGGCCTACCGCAAGGCCGTGCCGGCCGACGGCGCCGCATGACCGCATTGTCACCGGGCGGTGGGGGTGGCGTCGGGGGCGGACTTCTACAGTGGATACCAGGCTGCGGCGGGCGCCCCGGCGCCCTGCCCGCCAGCCGCATCCATCCACCGATCCAGGAGTTTTCCATGACCCGCAATACCCTTCTCGCCACCCTTCTCGGCTGCGCCGCCCTGCTGGCCCCCGCCATGGCCGCGGCCGACAGCTACATGCACCCCAGCAACGACGAGCGCGGCGTGCAGCTCTACCCCGAGCACTTCAAGAGCGACAAGACCCGCGAGCAGGTGGCCGCCGAGGCCGCGGCCGCGCTGCGCAGCCAGGGCGGCTCATCGCGCTTCAACGGCAACGCCTATCCGCCGCAGATGCCGCAAGCCGGTGCCGGCAAGAGCCGGCAGCAGGTGACGAACGAATACGCCAGCGAGCCCGCGCAGCAGCGCCGCCAGCGGCTGGAGCTGCTGCGCGGCTGATCAGGCCGCGTGCACCAGTCCTTGCGGCAAGCCCTGGGCGCTGCGCTGCATCGCGGGGAACAGGCTGCGCGCCACCTTGCCGGGCTCCAGCCCCAGGCTTTCGCCGGCGGCCGCGGCAACCACCGCATCCAGCGCCATGGTCGGCTTCAGGTCGCGGCCCTCCAGCAAATCCCTGGCCTGCAGGCCCGGCCAGTCGGCCAGCACGCGGCCGCCGCGCACCGCCCCGCCCACCAGCATGGCGACCGCGCCCGTGCCGTGGTCGGTGCCGCCGGTGCCGTTGACCGCCGCGGTGCGGCCGAACTCGGTGGCGACCAGCACGGTGGTGCGCTGCCACTGCGGCCCCAGGCCATCGCGCAGCGCGGCCAGCAAGGTGTCGAGGTTCTTGAGCTGGCTATTCATGCGCCCCACCTGGCCCGCATGCGTGTCCCAGCCATTGGTCTCCAGCATGGCGATGCGCGGGCCGTCGGCGCGGCGCAGAAAGCCGGCCGCGAGCTGGCCCATGCTGGCCGGGTCCTGGCGGCGGCTCTTGCCCGCCATGTCGCGGGTCTCGCCGGCGCTGGTCCACAGCGCATGCAGCTGCGCATCGCCCTCGTACATCTGGCCGATGCGCGCCAGCAGGTCGTCCGCTGGCTGGCGCAGCCCCGAGGGCGCATACGAGGCCACCGGCACCGCGCCGCGCAACGCCAGCGGCACCGTGGGCGCGAGCGCCAGCGAATCGGGCAGGCCCTTGGGCAGCAGCGCGGCCAGCCGGTTCAGCCAGCCGTCCTTGAGCTGGTAGGGCTCGGTGCCGCCGGATTCGAGCACGTTCTGCGCATCGAAGTGCGAGCGGTTGCCATGGTAGGGCGAGGCCACCGCGTGCACGAACAGCGCCTGCTGCTGCTGGAACATGCCATGCAGCTGCGCCAGCGCCGGATGCAGCGCGAACATGCCGTCGAGCTTGAGCGCGGCGGCGCCATCGACCGCGATGTCGCGGCGCAGCCCGGCGTAGGCCGGGTCGCCATAGGGCACCACAGTGTGCAGCCCGTCGGCCGCGCCGCGCTGGATGACGAAGACGAAGCGCCGCTCGGTGGCCGCGGCCGCGAAGCTGACGGCCGGCGCCAGCGCGGCCGTGGCCGCCAGGCCCAGGCCTTGCAGCCAGCGGCGCCGGGTCCAGGGAAAGGAAGATGCAGCGCCCATGGCTACCTCCGCAGGAATTCAGGTGAAACAAGCATCAGGGCCAGCGCCTGGGCCGGGCTTTCGGCGCGCGCGATGGCCTGCGCCGTGGCCTCGCCCAGGCTGCCGGGCAGCACCAGCGCGGCGCTGCGCCGCGCGTCCACGCCGGCCCGGGTGCGGGCGGCGAGCTGCTGGGCCACCTCGGCGCGGCGCAGCAGCGCATCCGGCGCGGCCCACGAGGCCGCGATATCGTCGTAGCCGGCCGGCGAGCCGGGTTGCCACAGGGGCTGGCCCAGCTGGTTCAGCAGCTGGTCGGCGGGCGGCTTGTCCAGCCATTGCCGCCAGCCCAGCGCCCGGCCCGAGGACACCAGCCATTCCCATGGCGTCTTGAACTTGCGCGCCTGCGGGCTCCAGCTGGCATCGTGCTCCACCAGCGCCTGGTAGACCGTGGGCAGGTCGCCCCGGCTGCGCAGCCACACGCCGGTCAGCCGCTCGACCAGCGCGGGCGGCGGCTCGTCGGCCACGAAGTGGCGCGCGATCTTGGTGCTGACATGCTGCGCGGTGGCCGGCGCGGTGGACAGGTCGTGCAGTATCTGCCGGGCCTGGTCCAGGCCGGTGCCGGCATAGCGGCGCCCCAACACCGTGCGTTCGCCGGGCTCGTGCAGCTGGGGGCGGTAGACCGCGCCCAGGCCCAGCGCCAGCTCGCCCTTGCCCGGGCTGATGCCCGGCACGCCCCAGCCGGTCAGCGCGCGCGCCAGCTCGGTCACGTCGGCCTGCGAGTAACCGCTGCGCACGCCCAGGGTGTGCAGCTCCATGATCTCGCGCGCCAGGTTTTCATTGAGGCCGCGCGGCCTGGGATTCTTGCGCATGGCCGGGCTGTTGGGCCCGACGGACGAGGCTGCGTCCAGGTAGTTCAGCATGGCGCCATGGGTCTGCACCGCCAGCAGCATGTCCTCGAAGCGGCCCAGCACATGCGGGCGGATGGCCTCGTCCTCGAACGCGCCGGCCAGCATGCGCACCTCGGGCTTTTCGCAGGACAGCGCGAAATGGTTGGACCAGAAATGCACCCAGTGCTCGGTCCATGGCGTGGTGCTGGCCAGCGCGCTGTCGGTGCGCGCGGCCACGTCCTGCCGGTAGGCGGCGCGGGCCTGCTGGTTGAGCGCCTGGCGCTGGGCCATCTTCTCGGCCGGATCCGGGGTGTCGCGCAGCAGGCGCTGCTGCGCGAGCAATGCCTGCGCCAGCGCCTCGGTGCCGAACTGCGGCGCCCGCGCAGCGGCGGCCTGCGGCAGCCGATCCAGCTGCTGCAGCAGCCAGCGCCGCGGGTGCTCGGGCGGCGCCTGGTCGGCGCGCGCACCGAGCCCGAAGCGGTTCAGCGCGGCCGCGGCGGCATCGGGGCGGGAGGTATCGGCCAGCATGCTTGCAGTCACTCCTGGGATGGGAGCTCCACTCTAGGCCGGCCGCGGTGCGCCACTGTGTCCGCATGTGAATGCGGCGCAAACCTGCACAATAAAAAGAAAAAGGGCCGAAGCCCTTGTGCAGCAAGCCCTCTACGCTATCACTCTTCAAGCAAGGAGCGCAGCATCCAGGCGGTTTGCTCATGCACCGTGAGGCGCTGGGTGAGCAGGTCGGCGGTGGGCTCGTCGCCGGCCTTGTCGGCCAGCGGGAACAGCTCGCGCGCGGTGCGCGCCACCGCCTCGTGGCCGTCGACCAGGATGCGCACCATGGCCAGCGCCTTGGGCGAGTCGCTGGGCGCATCGGGCAGGCTGGTGAGCTTGCCGAATTCGGCATACGAGCCCGGCGCCCTGTGGCCCAGCGAGCGGATGCGCTCGGCCACCGGGTCGACCGCGTTCCACAGCTCGGTGTACTGCCCCATGAACATGGTGTGCAGCGTGTTGAACATCGGGCCGGTGACGTTCCAGTGGAAGTTGTGCGTGGTCAGGTACAGGGTGTAGGTGTCGGCCAGCAGGCGCGCCAGGCCCTTGGCGATGGCGGCGCGGTCCTTGTCGCTGATGCCGATGTTGATGGACGGCGCCGCGGCCGCCCCCAGCTTGCCCGCCTTGGGGAACTCGAATGCCTTGGATTGCGATTTCTTGTCTTGCGCCATATGTGCACCTCCGGGATCGAAATGGTTGCTGAAATACGCTTGTCACAGTATGCCAGCCAAGGGCTGGGCAAATATGACAAATGGCAAAGCCCCGGGGCGCATCGCATCCGGGGCTTGGACAAGGTGTGCCGGGTAGCCGCTCAGCCAGTGAGCATGGTCACGCCCGGCAGGTTGCAGGCGTAGATGGCATTGCGCAGCGCGGCGATCGCCTCGTAGCGGGTGAAGCTGCGACGCCACACCAGCACCACGCGGCGCTTGGGCGCCTCGGTGCGGCCCTCTTCCACCAGCGGGATGAAGCGGATGTGGGTCTCGTCGGACTTGCGGCGGCGCAGGCCCTTTTCCAGCGCATCCTTGGGCACCGACAGGCGCGGCACCAGGGTCACGCCCATGCCGGCGGCCACCATGTGCTTGATGGTCTCCAGCGACGAGCCTTCGAAGGTGCGGCGGATGCCCTCGGTGTTGCTGGAGTAGCGCGCGAACTCGGGGCAGACTTCGAGCACATGGTCGCGAAAGCAGTGGCCCGTGCCCAGCAGCAGCATGGTTTCGTTCTTCAGTTCGTTGGACGACAGGCTCTCGCGGGTGGCCAGCGCATGGGTGCTGGGCACCGCGGCGTAGAAGGGCTCGTCGTACAGCGGCGCCATGGCCAGGCCGGTGTCGGGAAAGGGCTCGGCCACGATGGCGCAGTCGATCTCGCCGGTGCGCAGCATCTCCAGCAGCTTGGCGGTCATGTTCTCCTGGATCATCAGCGGCATCTGCGGCGTGCGCTCGATGGACTGGCGCACCAGCTCGGGCAGCAGGTAGGGGCCGATGGTGTAGATGACGCCCAGCGTGAGCACGCCGGCCAGCGGGTCCTTGCCGCGCTTGGCGATCTCGCGGATGGAGGCGGCCTGGTCCAGCACGATCTGCGCCTGGCGCACGATCTGCTCGCCCAGCGTGGTGACCGATACTTCCGATGCGCTGCGCTCGAACAGCTTGACCTCGAGCTCGTCTTCAAGCTTCTTGATGGCCACCGACAGCGTCGGCTGCGAAACATAGCAAGAATCCGCCGCGCGGCCGAAATGCTTTTCCCGGGCCACGGCAACGATGTATTTCAGTTCGGTCAGTGTCATGTGGAGGTCTCGCGAAGTCGCCGCCTATTGTGCAATAGGCGTTCGCAATTTAAGGCATACCATCATGCATTTTTCTAATATGCCAATGCGCGATCGATGATTTTTTTCACATGTTCGCTGGTATTCGATAGCGCAATGCCCGGATTCAGGCCTTGAGATACTCCGCCTTGCCGCCCAACCAGCGCGACACGTGCTGGCGCGCCAGCTCGGGCCAGCGGTCCAGCATCTGCGGCGCCAGCTCGCGCGCCCAGTCCAGCAGCTGCACGTCGCGCTCCAGGTCGGCAAAGCGCAGCAGCGGCGCGCCCGACTGGCGCGCGCCGAGGAATTCGCCCGGCCCGCGGATGTCGAGGTCGCGGCGCGCGATCTCGAAGCCGTCGGCGGTCTCCGCCATGGCCTTGAGGCGCTCCTTGGCCGTCTCGCCCAGGCGGCCGCTGTCGCCCACCGAGTACAGCAGCACGCAGGCCGAGGCGGCCGCGCCGCGCCCCACCCGCCCGCGCAGCTGGTGCAGCTGCGACAGGCCGAAGCGCTCGGCATGCTCGATCACCATCAGCGAGGCGTTGGGCACGTCCACGCCCACCTCGATCACCGTGGTGGACACCAGCACGCCCATGGCGCCGCTGGTGAACAGCTCCATCACCGCCTTCTTCTCGGCCGTGGGCATGCGCGAATGCAGCAGCCCCACCATGACGCCGGGCAGCGCCTCGCTCAGGTCGGCATGGGTGGCGGTGGCGTTCGACAGGTCGAGCGCCTCGCTCTCCTCGATCAGCGGGCACACCCAGTACACCTGGCGCCCGGCCGCCACCTGCGCGGCAATGCGCTCTATCACCTCGTCCTTGCGGCTGTCGGCGATCAGCTTGGTGACCACCGGCGTGCGGCCGGGCGGCAGCTCGTCGATGGTGGAGACATCCAGGTCGGCGTAGTAGCTCATCGCCAACGTGCGCGGGATGGGCGTGGCGCTCATCATCAGCAAATGCGGCTCCCAAGGGGGATCGGAGCAGGATATCGCGCCGCGTCCATCCACAGCCCCGGGTGGCCCGCTGCGTTGCTCATCCTGCTCCGATGCCCCTGGCCGTACAGCCAGCTTTTGCCGCAGCGCCAGCCGCTGCTCCACGCCGAAGCGGTGCTGCTCGTCGATCACCGCCAGCCCCAGGCGCGCAAAGCGCACCTGCTCCTGGATCACCGCGTGCGTGCCCACCACCAGCGCGGCCTCGCCACTCTCCACCAGGGCCAGCATGGCGGCGCGCTCCTTCTTCTTCTGCGCGCCGGCCAGCCAGGCCACCTGCAGGCCGCGCTGCGCCAGGATGGGCGCCAGCCAGCCGACCAGCTTGGCGAAGTGCTGCTCGGCCAGGATTTCGGTGGGCGCCATCAGCGCGCATTGCCAGCCGGCATCGATGGCGATCATGGCCGACAGCGCGGCCACGATGGTCTTGCCCGAGCCCACGTCGCCCTGCAGCAGCCGGTGCATGGGCACGGCGCGCGCCAGGTCGCGGGCGATCTCCTCGCACACGCGGCGCTGCGCGCCGGTGAGCGCGAACGGCAGCGCGGCCAGGAACTGCTCGTGCAGGCTCAGCCCGCCGTCCCGGGAGCGCTGCGCCGCCAGCTGCGGCGCGCGCAGCCGGTCGCGCGCACGCTTGGCTTGCAGCTGCGACAGCTGCTGCGCCAGCAGCTCCTCGGCCTTCAGGCGCTGCCAGGCCGGATGGCTGTGGTCTTCCAGGCTGGCCAACGCCACGTCGGGCGTGGGGTGGTGCAGGAAAGTGAGCGCCTCGCGCAGGCTGTACACGGCCTGCGATGCATTCTGGCCCCAGTAGCGGGTGTAGGGCGGCTCTACGCCGGGCGGCAGCGTCTCCGACAGCTCGGCCCGCGTGAGGCCGCCCACGACCGCCCGCCGCAGATAGGGCTGCGGCAGCCCGGCCACCGTGGGGTAGACCGGCGTGAGCGACTGCGGCAGCTCGCCGCCCGCCTGGCGGAACGCCGGGTGCACCATCTGCCGGCCCCAGAAGCCGCCCTTGACCTCGCCGCGGATGCGCAGGGTATTGCCCACCGCCAGCGCCTTCTGGTGCGAGGGGTAGAAGCTGAAGAAGCGCAGCTCGCAGCTGCCGCTGGCATCCTCCACCTGCACCACCAGCTGGCGGCGCGGGCGCAGCTGCACCTCGCAGGCGATGACCGTGGCCTCGATCTGCGCCACGCTGCCCTCGCGCGCGCTGGCGATCGGCACGATGCGGGTCTCGTCCTCGTAGCGCAGCGGCAGGTGCAGCGCCAGGTCGATGTCGCGGCTCAGGCCGAGCTTGGCAAGGGCCTGCTGCGCCGGGTTCTTGGCGGCGGCCTTGGCTGGCGGGGCACCAGCCGCCGCCCGCTTGCGCGTGGCCTTGGCGTCGGTGGCATGGGATGGATCGGGCACTGCGGCAATCGGCAAACATCAGGGGCAAAAGCGCCGCGCCAAGGCTACCATGGTTCGTGGGCACTGTCTAAAAAAACAGTTCCCCATTTATCCCGTCAGCCGCGGCCCTGCCACAGCAGCGCGGGCGAGAGCTGCTCCAGCCGCGCGCAGCCCAGCTGAGCCAGCGTCAGCTCCAGCTCGGCGCGCAGCAGGTGCAGCACATGGGCCACGCCGACCAGTCCGCCCACGGCCAGCGCATGCAGCACGGGCCGGCCGATGAGCACCGCGCTGGCGCCCAGCGCCATGGCCTTGGCGGCATCGGTGCCCCAGCGGATGCCGCTGTCGAGCAGCAGCGGCGTGGCGGGCACTGCGGCGCGCACCGCGGGCAGCACCTCGATGGGCGCGGGCACGCCGTCCAGCACCCGGCCGCCATGGTTGGAGACGACGATGGCATCCGCACCATGCGCCACCGCGGCGGCTGCCTGCGCGGGCGCGAGTATGCCCTTGACGATCAGCGGCAGCCGGGTTTCGCCGCGCAGCCATTGCAGCTCGGCCAGGCTGGGCGCGGCATCGGCCAGCGGCGTGCCGAGCACGATGCCGCCCTGCCCGGCCTGCGTGGTGTGGCGCAGCCCCGGCCGGCCGCGCAGGTTGGCCGCCTGCACGCCGGGCGGCAGCACGATGCCGGAGCGCTTGATGGCGGCATCCACCGTCCAGACGATGGCCTGGTAGCCGGCCGCCTCGGCGCGGCGCACCAGCTCCAGCGTGTGTTCGCGCTCGCCCTGGCTGTAGAGCTGGAACCACAGCGGCGCGCCATGGCCGAGCTCGCGCACCGCCGCCTGCGCCGCCTGCGCGATCTCTTCGAGCGTATGGCTGGACAGCGTGCTGGCGATGTAGCCGGCGCGCAGCGCCATCGCGGCGCGCACGCTGGCGAGTTCGCCCTCGGGGTGTACCAGCCGCTGGTAGGCCAGCGGCGCGACCAGCAGCGGGTGGGCCAGCTCCTGCCCGAGCAGCCGCAGCCGGGTATGCCCGCCGCGCAGCTCGGCCAGCGGCTGGGGCAGCAGGCGCAAGCGCTCGAGCGCGGCGCGGTTGTGCGCCAGCGCCAGGCCCTGGTCGCTGCCGCCCTGAATGTGGCGCCAGGCCTGCGCCTCGACATGCCGGACCGCATGGCGCTCGTAGTCGGCGCAGCTCGCGATGTCGGCCGGGATGCGCGCATGGGGCGCCAGCACGGGCTGGCCCAGCGCGTTCAGTGCGTTGACGGCGGCGCTCATGCCTCGGCCCACATGCGCAGCTGGATGGCCTGCGCCAGCGCCTGGCGGCAGGTGCGGACTTCGTCGGGGGTGGGCAGGGCTGGGATGCGCAGCAGCATGGCGGAAACGGGGCCGGAGGTTGGGGATTGATGGACGGCGGGCGGCAGCAGCCAAAGGTAGCAGAACGGGAAAGCCCCGCCGCCGGGCGGCGAACGGGGCTTTTGCGCCAGCTCAACCGCGCAGCTGTCAGTAGCTGAACTTGAGCGACGCGACCGCCGAGCGGCCCGGGCCCATGCCGGCATAGTGGGCGGCGTAGGCCATGTTGTAGTACACCTTGTTGGTCAGGTTGTAGAGATTGAGCTGCAGCGCCAGGTTCTTGTTGAACGCATAGCTGGCCATGGCGTCGTAGCGCACGTAGCCGGCCGTGCCCTTCTTGATGAGCGAGCCATTGCTGCTGAACGAATAGCCGCCGACCACCTGGCTTTGCCCGAACGCGCCCAGGCCCACGGTCAGCTGCGGCGTGAACCGGTAGCTCGTCCACAGGCTGAAGCTGTGCCGCGGGGTATTGGGGAAGGCCTGGCCCTCGGCCGCGCTGGCCGAGCAGACACCGCTGCGGCACGAGTAGCCCATGTTCTTCTGCTCGCTGTCCATGTAGGTGTAGCCGCCGAACACGTCCCACTGCTTGGTCACGCGGCCGGCAAAGCCCAGCTCCAGGCCGTTGACGATCTTTTCGCCGGCCATGGTGACGGAGCCGAACGCATCGGTGATGCGGGCGTTTTGGGTCTGGTTGCGGAAGATGGCGGCCGTGAGGGACAGTTGCTGGTTCAGCACGTCCCACTTCGTGCCCAGCTCGAAGGAGCGGGTCTTCTCGGGCTTGAGCGCATCGGCGTTGATGATGTTGATCGCCTGGTCCTCGCTGCCCTGGCCCACCGCGCCGCCGCCCGGCTTGGACGAGGTGCCGGTGCTGGCGTAGATGCTGGCGTTGGGCTGCAGCTTGTAGACCACGCCCAGCTGGTAGTTCAGCAGGTTGTCGTCGTGCTCGTAGTCGGCGGTGGCGCTCCACTGCCGGATGCGGTAGCGGTCATAGCGCAGGCCGGCGTTGACCAGCCACTGCGGCGACAGTGTGAGCGTGTCGAAGGCGTACAGCGCGGCGGTGTTCGCCTTGTAGTAGGTGAAGCTGTTGTTGCGCGCCATGCTGCCCGTCCACGGGTCGTTGCCGTTGGGACTGTAGAGGCTGGTGCACATGTAGGGTGACAGGCCGCTCACGCACTGGTTGGTGTTGCTGATGTCCTTGCCGCTGGCATCGATCATCTTGTAGCTGTCGAGGTCGCTCTCCTCGCGCGCCAGCTCCAGCCCGATGGCGAACTGGTGCTTGATGCCACCGCTGTAGGCCTGGCCGCTGAACTCGGTCAGGTTCTGCAGCGTCTTGCTCTCGGAGTAGCGCGAGTTCATGCGGCGCCACACCTTGCCGTTGGCGACGTTGCTCTGGCTGTCGTCGGGCTGCGTCCACACATAGTCCTGCGTGCCCTTGCTCCAGCGCGTGGCGTTGCGGATCTTGTTGGTGTCGCTGAACTTGTGCTCGATCGCGGCGGTGAACATATCGCTCTTTTCCTTGCGGAAGTCGCGTGCCTTCAGGCCGTACCAGTTGTCGCGGTTGCCGCCGTAGGTGGGGCCGATGAAGGTGGGCGACTTGAGCGCGCTGACGTTGCCCATGGCGTAGGGCACGCCGCTGTCGGGCATGTCGTTGCTCTGCATGTGTTCGTAGGCCAGCGTGATCTCGGTGGGCGTGCCCATGCCGAAGGTCAGCGTGGGAGCAAGGCCCCAGCGCTTGTTGTCCGGGCCGTCGCGGCCGGGCACGTCGGCATCGTGCTTCACCGCGTTCAGGCGCAAGCCGGTGGTGTCGCCCAGCTTGCGGTTCAGATCGATGGTGGCGCGCCGGTAGCTGTCGGTGCCCAGGCCCACATCGCCGCTGATGAAATTCTCGTTCCTGGCCTTCTTGGTCTGCATGTTGATGCTGCCGCCCGCGCCGCCACGGCCGGCATAGGCCGAGTCGGCGCCCTTGACGACCTCGATCGACTCGATGTTGTAGACCTCGCGCGAGCGGGCGGCGATGTCGCGCATGCCATCCATGAAGATGCTGCCCTGCGCATCGCTGCCGCGCAGAAAGGGGCGGTCGCCCACCGGGTTGCCGCCCTCGCCCGCGCCGAAGGTGATGCCGGGGCTGGTGCGCAGCGCCTCGGACAGGCTGGTCGAGCCGGTCTGGCGGATCACTTCCTCGTTGATCACCTGCACCGTCTTGGGCGTATCGATCAGCGGCGCGGTGAACTTGCCCGACGGCGCGGTTTCTGCCTTGAGCGGCGCGCCGGCCGTGTCGGTGACGGTGACGGTGTTCAAGGTGGTTTCCTGCTGGGCCAGCGCGCCAGCGCTGGCCAGCGCCAGGCAGGCGGCCAGGGCGACCTGGGTGAGGTCCGCGGGAGGGTGGACACGAAGATGGGCGGCTTTACGCATGCATTTTCCTTGGAGTCATATTGGTTTTCACTGCCGGCCGGAGCAGCCCTGGCGGCAGCAGCTGGACGCGTCTTCACGCCTCAGACTGAGAATCATTCCCGGCGCGTATGGTGCGGCTTTGGCCAAATGTGGCGAAGTTTTGCAAGCCGCCGCAGCGCATGGCGGCAAACCCGCGCCACGCCTGGCGCCCAGGGCCTGCCCGCGCCATCGGCCCGGCATCCACCCCCACCTTCCGATGCGCGGCGGGCGTGGACGACACGTTGCATCGCCGCAACAAGTGCGGCTCGACAGGCATGCCCGCTCCGCCGCTCAGGTGATCGGCCTGCCGCAAGGGCGCCGTGCGCCGAAGCGTTGGCGCACGGGTAGAATTCAAATAAGAATTAATTCCATTACCTTCATGGACACCCGTACCAGCCTGCTCATCGTGGACGACCACGCCAGCATCCGCGAGCCCTTGGCGACCTTCATGCAGCGCTACGACTTCGAGGTCGAGGCGGTGGGCGGCGGCAACGCCATGCGCCAGCGGCTGCAGGAGCGCAGCTTCGACCTCATCGTGCTGGACGTGATGCTGCCGGATGAAAACGGCTTCTCGCTGTGCCGCTACGTCTCCGAGCACGTGGGCATACCGGTCATCCTGCTGACCGCGATGGCGGACCAGGTCGACCGCATCGCGGGCCTGGAGATCGGCGCCGACGACTACGTGGTCAAGCCCTTCGACCCCCGCGAGCTGGTGGCGCGCATCCGCACCATCCTTCGCCGCAGCAAGTCCAGGCCCCTGCAGGCGCCGCAGCCGGCCATGGCCTCCCCCGACGGGCACGAATACCGCTACCTCTTCAGCGGCTGGTCGCTCGACATGTGCACGCGCGAGCTGCGCAACCCGGAGGGCGAAGTCGTCGCGCTGGGCACCTCCGAATTCCATCTGCTGCGCGTGCTGCTGAACAACGCAGGGCGCGTGCTGACCCGCAGCCAGCTGCTGGACTACACGCAGCGCGCCGACGCCATCTCCTTCGACCGCAGCGTGGACAGCCAGATCAGCCGCCTGCGCAAGAAGCTGGAGCCCGATTCGCGCCGCCCCCACCTGCTCAAGACCGTGCGCGGCGACGGCTACATGCTGGCGGCCAAAGTGGCTATCGAGCATCCATGAACTGGCTGCGGCGCAGTATGTCGGCGCAGCTGCTGTCGCTGTGGCTGGTGGCCATACTGCTCGCGCATCTGCTGGCGGTGCTGGCGCTGTCCTGGTGGCGCGCCGACGACGCCACCATCCACCCGCTGTCGGCGCGCACCATCGAAACCCGCGAGTTGTCCGCCTACAAGGCCGCCAGCCATGCCAACGACGCCAGGCTGCTGCTCAAGGACATCAGCCTGCCGGACTCGGAGTTTTCGCTGGGCGACACGCCCGAGCTCGCGCCCAGCGGCGAGCCCAGCCGGCAGGAGCAGGCGCTGGCCCGCGGCATCCGCCGGCGCCTGCAGCTGCCGCCCGAAGCCCCGGTGCATGTCCGCCTGCAGCGCCTCGAACCCGGCCAGTCCGCAGGCGACCGGCGCAACTGGCTGGAGAAGACCTTCAGCGGCACCTACTCATGGGTGCTGGAGATCGAGGTGCCCATGCCCGACGGCCGCTGGCTGCGCAGCCGGCACTGGCCCACGCTGGTGCCCGCGCACTGGAACCGCGTGCTGAGCTTTTCGCTGCTCGTCGGCATGCTGCCCGCGGCGCTGATCGCGTGGTTCTTCGGCCGGCGCATCATGCGGCCGCTGACTGCGCTGACCGAGGCCTCCCGGCTGGTGAGCCGGGGCGAGCGCGTGATCCTGCAGCCCAGCGGGCCCGGCAGCGTGCGCGAGATCACCCAGGCCTTCAACGAGATGCAGGAGAGCCTGATCCGCTTCGTCAACGGCCGCACCCAGATGCTCGCCGCCATGGGGCACGACCTGCGCACGCCGCTGACCTCGCTGCGCATCCGCGCCGAGCTGATCGACGACGACGCCCTGCGCCGCGCCATGATCGCCACGCTCGATGAAATGAGCGCCATGGTCGAGGAAACCCTGCACTTCGCCCGCGACGATGCCCGCCAGGAGCCTACGCAGGACGCGCCCATCGACGCGCTGATCGAGTCCGTGGCGCAGGAGCAGCGCGCGCGCGGGCACACGGTGCGCCGCACCGCCAGCCTGGATGCCGGGCTGTGCTACCGCTGCCGCCCGGTGCACCTCAAGCGCGCGCTGCACAACATCCTCGACAATGCCGCCCGCTACGGCGAGGTGCGGGTCGCCAGTGCGATCGACAGCGCCGCCCGGGTGCTGCGCATCGTGGTGGAGGATGACGGGCCCGGCATCCCCGCCGATCAGCTCGAACTGGTGTTCGAGCCCTTCACCCGCCTGGACAGCGCCCGCGGCATGGACGACGGCCACGGCGTCGGCCTGGGCCTGGCGATCGCGCGCTCCGCCGTGCGGGCGCATGGCGGCGACGTGATGCTGCACAACCGCAGCGGCGGCGGGCTGCGCGCCGTGATCGAGCTGCCCTGGTAGCCGGCAGTGGCACAATCACGCCCTTGTTTGTGACTGCCCCAGGCCTGTACAGCCTGCGTTTTGCGATGACCGCGCCCCGCGCCTTCCAACTGAGCGATTTCGATTTCGCCCTGCCCCCCGAGCTGATTGCCCAGCATCCCGCCACCGAACGCAGCGCCTCGCGGCTGCTCGACGGCCAGGCCCCCGCCCCCACCGACCGCCGTTTCTACGAGCTGCCCGATCTGCTGCAGCCCGGCGACCTGCTGGTGTTCAACGACACCCAGGTGGTCAAGGCCCGCGTGTTCGGCGAAAAAGCCAGCGGCGGCCGGCTGGAGCTGCTGATCGAGCGGGTGCTGGCCGGCAACGAGGTCGTGGCCCACATGAAGGTCAGCAAGAAGCCGTTGGTCGGCGGCGTGATGCACCTGGCCGGCGGGCGCCGCGGCGGCGGCTTCGACGCCACGCTGCTGGGCCGCTGGCCGGACGAGCAGGGCGCGCTGTTTCGCCTGCGCCTGGACGGCCCCGGCGGCGAAACGCCCTGGGAGCTGATGCAGCGCCACGGCCACATTCCACTGCCGCCCTACATCGAGCGCCAGCAGCAGCACGGCGCCGATCCCTACCAGGCCGAGGACGAGGCGCGCTACCAGACCGTGTTCGCCAAGCGCCCCGGCGCGGTGGCCGCACCTACCGCAGCGCTGCATTTCGACGAGGCGCTGCTGGCGCGGCTGGCCGAGCGCGGCGTGGAGCGCGCCAGCGTCACGCTGCACGTGGGCGCCGGCACCTTCCAGCCGGTGAAGACCGAGAACCTGGCCGAGCACCGCATGCACAGCGAGTGGTACGAGGTGCCGCTGGCCACGCTGGCCGCGCTGGAGCGCTGCCGCCAGCGCGGCGGCCGCGTGGTGGCGGTGGGCACGACCACGGTGCGCACGCTGGAGTCCTGGGCCAGGAACGCCGGCCAGACCTCGGGCGATACCGACATCTTCATCACGCCGGGCTTCCAGTTCCAGGTGGTCGACCTGCTGGTCACCAACTTCCACCTGCCCAAGAGCACGCTGATGATGCTGGTCAGCGCCTTTGCCGGCTACGAGCACGTCATGGCGCTGTACCGCCACGCGATCGAGCAGCGCTACCGCTTCTTCAGCTATGGCGACGCGATGCTGCTGCGCCGCACGCATTCATAAAAACAATAGCTTGCTGCGCTTTATATACAATGATTTCAGATACATTTATATCTGAAAACCTTATACAGCAAGCGCTGCCAGCTCTCTTTTTAGACAAATGCGATCAGGACAGGGTAACCCGCGCGAACTTGCGCTTGCCCACCTGCAGCACATAGGTGCCGGCGCCCAGCTTCAGGCCCCGGTCGCTGACCACGCCGCCCTCGATGCGCACGCCGCCGCCGTCGATCAGGCGGTTGGCCTCGCTGGTGGAAGGCGCCAGGTTGGCCTGCTTGAGCAACGCGCCTATGCCGATGGGCGCGCCGGACAGGCTGATCTCGGGGATGTCGTCCGGAATGCCGCCCTTGCTGCGGTTCATGAAGTCCTGCTCGGCCGCATCGGCCGCGGCCGCGCTGTGAAAGCGCGCGGTGATCTCCTTGGCCAGCATCACCTTCGCATCCTTGGGATTGCGCCCGCCTTCGATCTCGGCCTTGAGCAGCGCGATCTCGGCCAGGCTCTTGAAGGACAGCAGCGTGTACCAGTCCCACATCAGCGTGTCCGAGATCGACAGCACCTTGGCGAACATGGTGTTCGCATCCTCGGTGATGCCGATGTAGTTGTTCTTGGACTTGGACATCTTGTGCTCGCCGTCCAGCCCCACCAGCAGCGGCATGGTCAGCACGCACTGCGGCTCCTGGCCATACTCCTGCTGCAGGTGGCGGCCCATCAGCAGGTTGAACTTCTGGTCGGTGCCGCCCAGCTCCAGATCGGCCTTCAACGCCACCGAGTCGTAGCCCTGCAGCAGCGGGTAGAGAAACTCGTGCAGGCTGATGGAGCTGCCATCGGTGAAACGCTGGTGGAAGTCGTTGCGCTCCATCATGCGCGCCACCGTGTACTTGGCCGACAGCTCGATCATGCCGCGCGCGCCCAGCTTGTCGCACCACTCGCTGTTGTAGCGCACCTCGGTGCGGGCCGGATCCAGCACCTTGGCGGCCTGGGTGTAGTAGGTCTCGGCGTTGACCTTGATCTGCTCGGGCGTGAGCGGCGGGCGCGTGCTGTTGCGGCCCGACGGGTCGCCGATCAGCGTGGTGAAATCGCCGATCAGGAAGATCACCTGGTGGCCCAGGTCCTGCAGCTGGCGCATCTTGTTGAGCACCACCGTGTGGCCGATGTGGATATCGGGCGCCGTCGGATCCAGCCCCAGCTTCACCCTGAGCGGCACGCCGGTCGCGGCCGAGCGGGCGAGCTTGCGCTCCCATTCCTCGCGGGGCAGCAGCTCGTCGACGCCGCGCAGCGAGACCTCCAGCGCCTGCCGTACACTGTCGGTGACGGGGTAATTTGTAACAGTCGATTGATTCATAAGGGTTTCTCTAGCCCCAACGGCGGGGATGGCCGGTATACTTCCAGCCCATTGTCGCGTGGGATTTTAGACTGCTCCCGCAACGAACCAGTCCTACGCGCATCCAGACACCTACGTGCTTGCACGCCAACGGCTGCCACCGCCCTGCAGCCGTTTTTGCCGTCCACAGACGGCCGGCAGGCACACTGACGATTGAACCGGGATGACGATTTGAACAACGGACTCGTTTCCAGCAGCCAGGCCTGGCTCGGCCGGCTGGCCGCCAGCGCGCAGCGGCACCCCCGGCGCGTCGCCGCCCTGCTGTCCCTGCTGCTGATGACCGGCGGCGGTGCCGCCTTCGCCGTGGCGCAGCTTGAACCCGCCGCCAGCCTGCCGGTGCAGACCGTGCAGTACAGCGTGCCCTCGCAGGCCTCCGACATCTCCATCGCCGACCTGGTCGACGGCCCGGGCTTCACGCTCTACCGCTCCGAGCAGGTGCGCAGCGGCGACTCGCCCGAAACCCTGCTGCGCCGCCTGGGCGTGGCAGACCCGGCGGCCTCCGCCTTCCTGCGCAGCAATGCCAAGGCGCGCAACGCCATCATCGGCCGCACCGGCCGCCTGGTCACCGCCGAGACCACCAACGACCACCAGCTCGCCAGCCTCACCGTGCGCTGGGCGGCCGACGACAGCGACGTGTTCCAGCGCCTGACCATCAGCCGCAGCCAGCAGGACGGCAAGCCCGGCGCCGGCAAGTTCGACGTGGTCACCGAATTCGTGCCGCTGATCAAGAACCAGCGCCTGGCCGGCGGCATCGTGCGCGGCACCCTGTACTCGGCCACCAACGCGGCCGACGTGCCGCAAAGCGTGGTCAGCCAGCTCAGCGACGCGCTGGCCGACCAGGTCGACCTGCGCCGGGCCGTGCGCCCCGGCGCGCGCTTCTCGCTGGTCTACGAAACGCTGGAGGCCGACGGCGAAATCCTGCGCACCGGCCGCCTGCTGAGCGCCGAGCTGCGCAACGCCGGCAAGACCTACGAGGCGGTGTGGTTCCAGCAAGACCCCAAGGACAAGGGCGGCTACTACAACTTCGCCGGCAACAGCCTGGAGCGCGGCCTGTCGTCGCCGCTGCGCCACTACCAGGTGACCAGCGCCTTCGCGATGCGCATCCACCCCATCCACAAGACCTGGCAGGCCCACAAGGGCACCGACCTGGCCGCTCCCAGCGGCACGCCGGTGCTGAACGTGGCGGACGGCACCGTCAGCTTCGCCGGGGTGCAGAACGGCTATGGCAACGTGGTCTTCATCGACCATGCCAACGACCAGGAAACCGTCTACGCCCACCTCAGCCGCATCGACGTCAAGCCTGGCCAGAAGGTGCGCCAGGGCGAGGAAATCGGCGCGGTGGGGCAGACCGGCTGGGCCACCGGCCCGCACCTGCACTTCGAGTTCCGTGTTGGCGGCGAGCAGCGCGACCCGCTGGCCATGGTGGCCAGCAGCAGCAGCCAGGCCCAGCCCATCAGCCGCACGGCGCGCCCGGCCTTCGACAAGCTGGCCGCCTCCATGCGCCTGGCGCTGAACGCCGCAGAGCAAAGCAGCGGCGCCAGCGCCGAATAAACGCAGGAGTCACCAGGCCCCGGCGAGCCATGCTTGCCGGGGCCTTTTGTTGTGTTGGGTATGCAGATGACAGATCTCTTTATCGGCCTGATGTCGGGCACCTCGCTCGACGGCGTGGACGGCGTGCTGGTGCGCTTCGAGGGCGAAAAACCCCTGGTCGCCCGCCATGAGTCGGTGCCGTTCGCCCCCGGCCTGAAAGCCGAGCTGCTCGCGCTGAACACCGCCGGCGACAACGAACTGCACCGCGCCGCGCTCGCCGCCAATGCGCTGGCCGGCAGCTATGCCCAGGTGGTGCGGCAACTGCTGCTGCACACCGGTGCCGCGGCCCCGGACATCGCCGCCATCGGCGCCCACGGCCAGACCGTGCGCCACCAGCCCGGCCTGTGGGACGGCACCGGCTACACGCTGCAGCTGAACAACCCGGCGCTGCTGGCCGAGCTGAGCGGCATCGCCGTGGTGGCGGATTTCCGCAGCCGCGACCTGGCGGCCGGCGGCCAGGGCGCGCCGCTGGTGCCCGCCTTCCACCAGGGCGTGTTCGGCCACAGCGGCGCGCTGGCCTGGGCGGTGAACATCGGCGGCATCTCCAACCTCAGCCGCCTGGCCGACACCGATGCCGAGCACAGCGTGCGCGGCTGGGACTGCGGCCCCGGCAATGCGCTGATGGACTACTGGTGCCAGCAGCACACCGGCCGGGCCTATGACGAAGGCGGCCGCTGGGCGGCCTCGGGCCGGGTGCTGGCGCCGCTGCTGCAGTCCATGCTGGCCGAGCCCTACCTGGCCCAGCCCGCGCCCAAGAGCACCGGGCGCGACCTGTTCCACCCCGGCTGGCTGCAGGCCCAGCTGGCCGCCCATGGCGGCGGCGCGGCGCCAGCGGACGTACAGGCCACGCTGGCCGAATTCAGCGCCCAGGCCATCGCCCAGGACCTGCTCGCCCACGGCGCCGCGCCCGGGCAGCGCGTGGTGGTCTGCGGCGGCGGGGCGCTCAACCGCCATCTGATGCAGCGCCTGGCCGCGCTGCTGCCGGGCCTGGCTGTGCAGGGCTCCGAGGCGCTGGGCCTGCCGCCGCTGCAGGTCGAGGCCACCGCCTTCGCCTGGCTGGCGCGCCAGGCCCTGCTGCGCCTGCCGGGCAATCTGCCGGCGGTGACCGGCGCGCGCGGTGCGCGCGTGCTGGGCGCGCTCTACCCGGCCTGACGACCGCCTGACAATCGCCTGACGGCCACCCGGCCGCGCCGTGGCCGGGATCAGCCGTGCGCGTCGTCGAGCTGGTCGCTGCCCTGGCCGCGCAGGTTCTCGTCCTGCGGTGCCAGCTGCCAGAAGATCAGCGCCGACAGCATGGTGATCAGCCCCATGCAGATGAAGGTCGCCTGGAAGGCGCCCTGCGCATGCGCGCCGGCGCCGGCCGCGCCGCTGTGCGCATCGAAGGCGGTCAGGATCGCGCCGGCGGTGGCCACGGCCATGCCGATCGACACCATCTGCACCATCGACAGCAGGCTGTTGCCGCTGCTGGCCATGCTCTTGCCCAGGTCCTTGAGCGTCACCGTGTTCATCGCGGTGAACTGCATGGAGTTGATGGCCCCGAACACCGCCAGCTGCGCGATCTTGAAGGCCAGCGGCTCGGCGGGCGACGACAGCGCAAAGCTGGCCATGACCACGCCCAGCGCCAGGGTGTTGCCCACCAGCACCCGGCGGTAGCCGAGGCGACTGATCACCGCCACCGCGGCCTTCTTCATCGCCATGCCCGACAGCGCGGTCGGCAGCATCATCATGCCGGCCTGCATCGGCGAGTAGTCCATGGTCACCTGCAGCAGCAGCGGGATCAGGAACGGCATGCTGCCGCTGCCCAGCCGCGCGAACAGATTGCCCAGCAGGCCGATGCGCAGCGTGGGCACCGAAAACAGCTGCGGCGAAAACAGCGGATGCGAATGCCTGAGCGCATGCAGCCAGTAGGCCGCCAGGCTGGCCAGGCCCGCCAGCATCAGCAGCAGCCCCGCGGCGCGCCCCATGCCCATGCCCGAGAGGCCGTCGAGCGACAGCGACACCGCCACCATGCCGAAGGCCAGCATGCCGTAGCCCACGCCGTCGAAGCGGTCGACCGGCGGGCTCTCGATGGTGGGCATGTAGCGCAGCGCGGCGGCCACGCCGATCGCGCCCACCGGCACGTTGATCAGGAAGATCCAGTGCCACGAGGCCAGCTCCACCAGCCAGCCGCCCAGCGTCGGGCCGACCAGCGGGCCCACCAGCCCCGGGATCGCGACGAAGCTCATCGCCTGCAGGAACTCCTCGCGCGGAAAGCTGCGCAGCACCACCAGCCGCCCCACCGGCAGCAGCAAGGCGCCACCCAGGCCCTGGAGCACCCGAAAGGCCACCAGTTGGTCCACCGTGCGCGCCATCGCGCACAGCAGCGATGCCAGCACGAAGCAGACGATCGCGCCGATGAACACGCGCTTGGCGCCGAAGCGGTCGGCGATCCAGCCCGAGGCCGGGATCAGCATCGCCATCGCCAGCGAATACGCCACCACCACCGACTGCATGCGCAGCGGGCTCTCGCCCAGGCTGGCCGCCATCGAGGGCAACGCGGTGTTGACGATGGTGGCGTCCAGCGTCTGCATGAAAAAGCCGATGGCCACCAGCCACAGCACCATGGACGAGGCGGAGCGCGAAGCAGAATCAGTCATAGGAAAAAGAAAAAGCCGCTGGGGACAGCGGCTTGTTGAAACCAGTGTGCGCTCACACCGAGAAGCTCGACCCGCAACCGCAGGTGGTGCTCGCGTTCGGGTTCTTGATCACGAACTGGGCGCCCTGCAGGTCTTCCTTGTAGTCGATCTCGGCGCCGACCAGGTACTGGTAGCTCATCGCGTCGATCAGCAGCGACACGCCGTTCTTGGTCATGGTCGTGTCGTCTTCGTTGGTGATTTCATCGAAGGTGAAACCGTACTGGAAACCCGAGCAGCCGCCGCCCTGCACGAACACGCGCAGCTTCAGGTCGGGGTTGCCCTCTTCGGCGATCAGGTCGGCCACCTTGGCGGCGGCGCTGTCGGTGAAGATGATGGGCGCGGGCATTTCGGTGGCGGGAGCGGCTTCGGCAACGGCAGTCATGGGGCAAATCCTTGCATCGTCAATGCCCGGATGCTACTGCAATCCGCCCGATCCGCGCTGGGCGCCAGGCTTTGCTGCCATTCGCATTGGGGATATTGCGCAATCGATTGTCAAAAGCAGGAGCTGCCGCTGGCATCGGGCCGGGCTTTTCTTGCGCTTCACGCCGCTTTACATGCGGGCCATGGCGGCACAGTAGGATGGCCATGGCCGCTCGCCAACCGATACTTTCCACAAACCCGAGAAAGGAAGACGAACGTGCACGCACGCAGCATACTCGCCATCACCGCCATCGCCTTCGGCCTCAACGCAGGCCTGGCGCAAGCCCAGCCCCAGCCGCAGGACATGCGCGACAGGGACCCGCGCCAGGGCGCCCCCATGAACGCACCGGGCCGCGACGCCCGGCAGCCCGCGCCGCAAATGCAGCCGCAACACGCCCCCAACCACCGCCCCGCGGCCAGCCGGCCGATGCCCCAGCCCGACCACGGCCGCGGCGCGGGCCCGGATCACCGCTTCCGCAAGGGCGAACGCCTGCCCACCGACTACCGCAGCCGGCAGTATGTGGTGGACGACTGGCGCGGCCACCACCTGAGCGCGCCGCCACGCGGGCACCGCTGGGTGCAGGTGGGCGCGGACTATGTGTTGATCGCCGTCGCCACCGGCGTCATCACCCAGATCATCCTGGGCCACTGAAGACACGCGCCCCATGCTCCAGCAATTGTCCATAGCCCCATCCCATGCCAGAGGTATTTCGCGCAGAGCGCTGATGCGGCTTTTCGGCGCCGCGCCTGCACTACCCGCCAGCTGGCTGCTGGGGGGCTGCGCCAGCAGCAGCCCGGCGCCGCAGGCCTGGGCCACGGGCGGCACCGCACGCATCGCGGCCGCGGTGCGCAATGCCAACCCCTTCCTCGGCGCCGCCGCAACCACCTGTCGGCTGGCCTGCGAGGCGACCATCGGCCCCTGCCATACGCTGTCGCCCGAGCGCTCCGACATCAGCGACGGCTGGGACGGGCTGCCGATGCATGTGCAGCTGCGCATCGTCGACGAGCAGTGCCGCCCGGTGCAGGGCGCCATCGTCGAGATCTGGCACACCAACCACACCGGCGGCTATTCGGGGCACATCGTGCAGATGTGCAACAACGACCAGGCCGACGTGGAGCGCCAGTTCTTTCGCGGCTGGCAGCGCACGGATGCGCAGGGCGTGGTGCGTTTCGACAGCTGCTTTCCCGGCTGGTACCGCGGCCGCGCCAACCATGTGCACCTGCGCGTGCTGAAGGGCAACTACGATCCCAGCGATGCGGCCGCGAGCTGGCTCACCTCGCAGCTGCTGTTCGCCGACGCGCTCAACACCGAGATCTTCGGCAGCGCGCCGCTGTACCGCGACCACGGCCAGCCCGACACGACGCTGGCCACCGACAACGTGCTGGGCGCGGAGCCGGACCCGTCGCCGTACCTGTTCGACGTGCGCAATGTCGGCGGCGTGATGCTCGCATCCAAGACGCTGGCCATCCGCAGCAGCCTCGAAGCCAGCGTCTGCCAGGCCCGGGGCACGCCGCCCCCCGGTGGGCCGGGCGGACCGGGCGGGCGCGCAGGCCCTGCGCCGGGTGGCTTTGGCCGCCCGCCCCGCATGCCGCGGCCGGCAAGCCAAGATTAAAAAAAGGCACCCCACGCTCCCCACTGCGTTGGGTCGCTGCCCCTCCGAGAGGGGCGCTTTTTTATCTTGGGGCGGCCCGGCGATAAAAAGTGGCACCCCACGCTCCCCACTGCGTTGAGTCGCTGCCCCTCCGAGAGGGGCGCTTTTTATCTTGAGGCGGCCCGGTGGCAAAAAAAAACCGCCCGAAGGCGGTTTTTTGAGTGCAGCACCAGCGTATTAACGCTTGGAGAACTGCTTGGCGCGGCGTGCGGAGTGCAGGCCGACCTTCTTACGTTCGACTTCACGGGCGTCGCGGGTCACGAAGCCGGCTTGACTCAGTGCGGGCTTGAGCGCTGCGTCGTAGTCGATCAGGGCACGGGTGATGCCGTGGCGGGTTGCGCCGGCCTGGCCGGATTCGCCGCCGCCATGGACGTTCACCTGGATGTCGAAGGCTTCGACATTGCCGGTCAGCACCAGGGGCTGCTTTGCGATCATGATGGAGGTTTCACGGCCGAAATACTGCTGAATGTCCTTGCCATTCACCGTGATCTTGCCGGAGCCCTTCTTCAGAAACACGCGGGCGACGCTGGATTTGCGACGGCCGGTGCCATTGTTCCAATCACCAATCATTGCAACTCCTTAGATTTCCAGCGGCTTGGGCTGTTGAGCGGTATGGGGATGCTCGCCGCCGCCGTACACCTTGAGCTTCTTGATCATGGCGTAGCCCAGCGGGCCCTTGGGCAGCATGCCCTTGACAGCCTTCTCCAGCGCGCGGCCGGGGTGCTTGGCCTGCAGGTCGCGGAAGTTGGTGGCGGTGATGCCGCCGGGGAAACCCGAGTGGCGATAGTAGATCTTGTCCAGGTTCTTGGTGCCGGTGACCTTGAGCTTGGAGGCGTTGATGATGACGATGAAGTCGCCGGTATCAACGTGAGGCGTATAAATGGCTTTGTGCTTGCCGCGCAGACGGAGTGCCACTTCGCTGGCGACACGTCCGAGCACCTTGTCGGTGGCGTCAATCACAAACCACTCGTGCACGACCTCAGCGGGTTTTGCGCTGAATGTAGACATGAGTTTTCTCTTTCAAGAAGGTTTGGCGGGCCCTTTTCCGCGGTCGGTGCCTCTTCTGGTGAGAGGCCTCTTAGGCGGGGGCATGGCCGGCTTGCGCAAACAAGGATGCCGAAACTACCTGCCCACGGGCCAGGAACCTGGCTTTGGGGCTGTTTTGCGCAAGTCTTCCATTCTTCGTCGCGGGGTCCAGAAATCGCTGCGAAGTCCGCCATTATACAAAAAACCGTTTTTTGCGCCAGCCCTGCGCAAGCTGGGTACCATTGGCGACCTATGTTCAGCTACCGCCATGCCTTCCATGCGGGCAACCATGCCGATGTGCTCAAGCACAGCATGCTGCTCGCCATCTTGCAATACCTCACGCAAAAGGAGGCGGCGCTGGCGGTGCTCGACACCCACGCGGGCGCCGGGCTGTACCGGCTCGACGGCGACTATGCCAGCACCAGCGGCGAGGCGGCCGACGGCATATTGCGCCTGGAGCAGGCCGAGAACCTCGCGCCGCTGCTGCAGGACTATGTGGATGCGGTGCGCAGCTTCAACGCCGGCCCGCGCATCCAGGCCTACCCCGGCTCGCCGTTCCTGGCGCAGCAGCAGCTGCGGCCGCACGACAAGCTCAAGCTGTTCGAGCTGCACCCCACCGACATGCGCTCGCTCAGCGGCAATGTGGCGCAGCTGGAGGCCGGGCGCCAGGTGCAGGTGCTGCACGAGGACGGCTTCGAGGGCGTGAAGAAATTCCTGCCGCCGCCGTCGCGCCGCGCGCTGCTGCTGTGCGACCCGAGCTACGAGATCAAGACCGACTACATGAAGGTGGCCGACATGCTGGCCGACGGGCTCAGGCGCTTTCCCACCGGCACCTATGCGGTCTGGTACCCGATCATTCCCCGGCCCGAGGCGCACGAGCTGCCGCGCCGCCTGAAGACGCTGGCCACCAAGGCCGGCAAGGGCTGGCTGCATGCCACGCTGACCGTGAAGTCGAGCAAGATATCCAGCAGCCAGCAGGGCCAGAAGAAGCGCCCCGGCCTGCCGGCGAGCGGCATGTTCGTGCTCAACCCGCCGTATACGCTGCAGGCCCAGCTGAAGGCCGCGCTGCCGCAGATGGTGGAGCTGCTGCGCCAGGACAGCAACGCCGGCTTCACGCTGGAAGGTGCGGGCTAGGGCCTGTTCACACCAATACGGGGTCGCGCAAGCCCGACAGGGCTGTCAATGCTAGGCACGCGACGCCGTGCGTGTGCCCACCCGCACAAGGAGCGCAACGACGCAGTGGCGGCCCTGCCGCACTTGCCCGAAGGGTTGAGCCCTCTTGGGCGCTCTGCTGCGTTGCTGTCCCTTGCAAGCTGCCTAGCTTGCTGCGGGCCTGCGCCTTGCAGCCCCTCCCAAGAGGACTCAACGCGATCCCCGTGCTTTGTGTGAACAGGCCCTAGCGGCGCTTGCGCGGTTGCGGCCTGGCCTTGGCGGCCACCGCCTTCTTGCGCGCGGCGCTGGAGGCCGAGGCATGGGTCTTGCGGTGCCGCGCATTGACGAAGGCCGGGCATTCCTCCTTGCCTTCGGCCAGCGTCCACATCTCCACCGGCTTGATGCCCAGGCCGAGCATGCCCAGCTCCTGCGCGGCGGCCTGGCTCAGATCGATGACCCGGCCGTCGCTGTACGGGCCGCGGTCGTTGATGCGCACCACCACGGTCTTGCCGGTGACGGTGCTGCGCACGCAGACCAGCGAGCCAAAGGGCAGCGTGCGGTGCGCGGCCGTCAGCTCGCCCTGGTCGAAGCGCTCGCCGCTGGCGGTCTTGCGCCCATGGAAGCGCCCGCCATACCACGAGGCCATGCCGCGCTGGTCGCTGTCGCGCCAGTCTTCCGGCGGGGTGATGGGGCTTTCGGGAATGCGCCGCTGCAGGCTGCGCCCGTCGAGCACGCCGCCATAGGGGCGCAGCACTGGCGGCAGCAGGCCGTCGCCCGAGTAGGCATCGGTGTAGGCCCCGGCCTGGTCTTCGACGGGCATGGCGGGCTCTGGCTGCGCCGCCGGCGCGGCTGCCGCAGCCGCGGCAGGAGCACTGGGCGCGGGCTGAGCCTTGGGGCTGCCCGGCGGTGCGGGGGGCTTGGCGGCGGCCACGGGCGCCGCCTGCTGGGGCTGTATCGGCGGCTGGGTGCAGGCCACGAGCAGGCTCGCTGCCAGGGCACAGGCCGCGGCGGTTCGGATTCGGCAGATGCGCGGCACAGCGGCAATCCCCATGCGGTCACTTTCTTCTGGCTGGTGCCGCAGGCCCCGCACTTGCGCCGGGGACTGACTACAACCCCAGGCGTTCGCAGATGGCCAGGGTGGCGGCGCTTTGGTTCATCGTGTAGAAGTGCAGGCCCGGCACGCCCCGCTGGCGCAGTTCCTCGCACATCTGGGTCACCACATCCAGGCCGAAGGCGCGGATGCTGGCGGCATCGTCTCCGTAGGCCTGCAGCCTGAGCCGGATCCAGCGTGGGATCTCGGCGCCGCAGGCATCGGAAAAACGCATCAGCTGCGTCGATCCGGTGATGGGCATGATACCGGGGATGACCGGTGTATCAATTCCGAGTTTTTGTAAATCATCTTTAAATCTGAAATACGCGGCGGCATTGAAGAAGTACTGGGTGATGGCCGAGTCCGCGCCCGCCCGCACCTTGGCGGCAAAGGCCTGCAGGTCGGCCTCGGGCGTGCGCGCCTGGGGGTGCATCTCGGGGTAGGCCGCCACCTCGATGTGGAAGGCATCGCCCGTCGTTTCGCGGATGAAGGCCACCAGGTCGCTGGCGTACTGGAACTCGCCGCCCAGGCCATAGCCGCTGGGCAGGTCGCCGCGCAGCGCCACCAGGCGCTTGACGCCCATGGCCTGCAGCTGCGCGAGCTGCGCGCGCACCGACTCCTTGGTGGCGCCTATGCACGAGAAGTGCGAGGCCGCATCGACGCCTTCATCGAGGATGGACTGCACCACCGAGAAGGTGCCCTGCTGGGTGGAGCCGCCGGCGCCGTAGGTGACCGAGCAGAACTGCGGCCGGCGCGCATAAAGCTGCTGGCGCACCACGCGCAGCTTTTCCGCGCCTTCGGGCGTCTTGGGCGGGAAGAATTCGAAGCTGATCGGGAAAGTCATGGTTGCTTTGCGTAAATGAAGAACTCGCGGTTGCCGTCGCCGCCCTCGATGGGCGAATCCAGCCAGGCCGCCACCTGCAGCCCCAGGCCGGCCAGGCAGTCGCGGATGCGCTGCTCGACCACCGCGTAGAGCGAGGCGTCGCGCACGATGCCACCCTTGCCGACCTGGCCGGGCTGCAGCTCGAACTGCGGCTTGACCAGCATCAGCAGGTGGCCGCCGCTTTGGAGCAGCGGCACCAGCGCGGGCAGCACCAGCGTGAGCGAGATGAAGGACAGGTCGCCGGTGACGAGATCGAACGCGGGCGTGGTGCCGGCCTGCTCCAGCCCGGCGCGGCGGCGGCGCGGCAGCTGAGAGCGGTCCTGCGCCAGGCGGGCCTTGGCGGCGCGCTCGGTCTTGAAGGACTCGATCTCGGCGTCGGTCGCGTCGCCACTATCGTCATAGTCGTCGGCCACCATGCCTCCGTTGCGCATCCAGGCATAGGGCGCGACGGGCTGGGTGTCGTTGTCCTCGGCCTCTTCGATGCGCTCGGACAGCGCTTCCTCGCAGGCCTCCTGCAAGTCAGCAGCCGTCAGCGCGCGGGCGTTCATGCCCTCGATGCAGACCACGCGCGCATCGGCGCGCAGCCGCTCGTGCAGCTGGCCGTGGCCCACGTCGACGCCAATCACCTGCGCGGCGCCGGCCTGCAGCAGGCAGTCGGTGAAGCCGCCGGTGCTCTGGCCCACGTCAAGGCAGCGCAGCCCGGCCACGGCCAGGCCCACCCGGGCCAGCGCGCCTTCGAGCTTGAGGCCGCCGCGCGAGATGTAGCGGGCCTCGGACGCATCGAGCAGCTGCATCTCGGAGCCGGCGGGAATCTCGTCGCCATTCTTGGCCACGGCGACCCACGGCGCCAGCGGCGACAGCCGCCACTGCACGCCGGCGGCGATCAGGCGCTGCGCCTGCGAGCGTGTGGACGCATGACCCGCGTCCACCAGAAAAACATCGGCGCGCATGGCGCAGTCCTCTCGTCGTTTTAGTAGCGGTAGGTATCGGGCTTGTAGGGGCCCTGCTTGCTCACGCCGATGTAGGCGGCCTGGGAGTCGCTCAGCTCGGTCAGCTGCGCGCCCACCTTCTTGAGGTGCAGGCGGGCCACCTTCTCGTCGAGGATCTTGGGCAGCACGTAGACCTTGCCCACTTCGTAGGCGTCGGGGCGCGAGTACAGCTCGATCTGCGCCAGCGTCTGGTTGGCGAACGAGTTGCTCATCACGAAGCTGGGGTGGCCGGTGGCGCAGCCCAGGTTCACCAGCCGGCCCTTGGCCAGCAGGATGATCTTCTTGCCGTCGGGGAAGGTGATGTGGTCCACCTGGGGCTTGATCTCTTCCCACTCGTACTTCTCGATCGAGGCCACGTCGATCTCGTTGTCGAAGTGGCCGATGTTGCAGACGATGGCCTCGTTCTTCATGGCCACCATGTGCTCGTGGCGGATGATGTCCTTGTTGCCGGTGGTGGTCACGAAGATGTCGCACTTGTCGGCGGCGTATTCCATGGTCACCACGCGGTAGCCTTCCATCGCGGCCTGCAGCGCGTTGATGGGGTCGATCTCGGTCACCCAGACCTGGGCCGACAGCGCGCGCAGCGCCTGGGCACAGCCCTTGCCCACGTCGCCATAGCCGGCCACCACCGCCACCTTGCCGGCGATCATCACGTCGGTCGCGCGCTTGATGCCGTCCACCAGCGATTCGCGGCAGCCGTACAGGTTGTCGAACTTGCTCTTGGTGACCGAATCATTGACGTTGATCGCGCGGAACAGCAGCGTGCCCTTGGCGGACATCTCGTTCAGGCGGTGCACGCCGGTGGTGGTCTCCTCGGTCACGCCCATGATCTGGGCGCTCTTGCGGCTGTACCAGGTGGCATCCTCGGCCAGCTTGGCCTTGATGGCGGCGAAGACGATCTTCTCTTCCTCGGAGCCGGGATTGGCCAGCACCGACAGGTCCTTCTCGGCGCGCTTGCCCAGGTGCATGAGCATGGTGGCGTCGCCGCCGTCGTCCAGGATCATGTTCGGGCCTTCGCCCTCGGCACCCTTGGCGCCGAATTCGAAGATGTTGTGGGTGTAGTCCCAGTAGTCCTGCAGCGACTCGCCCTTGATCGCGAACACCGGCGTGCCGGTGGCGGCGATGGCGGCGGCGGCGTGGTCCTGCGTGGAGAAGATGTTGCACGAGGCCCAGCGCACGTCGGCACCCAGGGCCTTGAGGGTCTCGATCAGCACGGCGGTCTGGATCGTCATGTGCAGCGAGCCGGCGATGCGCGCGCCCTTGAGCGGCTGGGCGGCGGCGAACTCCTCGCGCACGGCCATCAGGCCGGGCATCTCGGTCTCGGCGATCCTGATCTCTTTGCGGCCCCAGTCGGCCAGGGTGATGTCGGCAATGGCCGAATCTGCGGAAACAGGGCGAACGGCAGCGTTCATGGTTTTCTCCAGTGACGAATGAAAAACCACGTTCTGGGGGGAACTTTGGGGAAAGAGCCTCACCGCACAGAAAGCGTGGGTGAGCGTCGTTGCTTGATGATTCCGAGCCTCGCGCCCCGCCATGCTGGGGGCGCTGCAACGCTCCTCGGAAAAATACGCATTGTACCAGCAGCGCCCGCTTGGCAAAGCTTGCCAAACACAGCCGAATGCCCTCTACAATCCAGCCCATGAGCACGGTAACGATGAACATTTCGCTGACCGACGAGTTGAAGGCCTTTGTCGATGCCCGCGTAAAGGCGCGCGGCTACAGCAGCACCAGCGAGTACATGCGCGAGCTGGTGCGGCGCGACGAAGAGCGTGCGGCCGAGGAACGCTTTCGGGCGCTGATCCAGGAAGGCGTCGACTCCGGCCTCGATCCACGCTCGTGGGACGAGCTGCGCGATGGCTGGACGGCACGCATCGCGGCGTCCCGCAGCGCCAAGGGCCCGCCCCGGTGACACCCGCGCTGCTGACCCGCCAGGCCGCAGCCGATCTGGAGCAAGCCTTCGAATACTACTTCGACGCCGCCGATCTGGCGCTGGCCGAACGCTTTCGGGATGCGGTGGACGAGGCGCTGGCGCACATCCGCCGCCACCCCGGCACGGGCTCTGCCCGCTACGCCCAAGGCGACACAGCGGCCTCGGCGCTGCGCTTTTGGAGCCTGAACCACTTTCCCTACGCAGTGTTCTACCTGACCCACCCGGCGCGCATCGACATCGTGCGCGTGCTGCACCAAGCCAGCGACATTCCACAACACCTGCTTTCACCGTAGAGCTTCTTTCTTTTTTTAATCGTGTCCTTCGCACCCGAAACGCGGCGCCGCCGCACCTTCGCCATCATCTCCCACCCCGACGCGGGCAAGACCACGCTGACCGAAAAGCTGCTGCTGTTCTCGGGCGCGATCCAGATCGCCGGTGCCGTCAAGGGCCGCAAGGCCAGCCGCCACGCCACCTCCGACTGGATGGAAATCGAAAAGCAGCGCGGCATCTCGGTGGCCAGCTCGGTCATGCAGATGAGCTACCGCGACCACGTGGTCAACCTGCTCGACACGCCCGGCCACAAGGACTTCTCGGAAGACACCTACCGCGTGCTCACGGCCGTGGATTCGGCGCTGATGGTGATCGATGCCGCCAACGGCGTGGAATCGCAGACCCGCCGCCTGATCGAGGTCTGCCGCCAGCGCGATACGCCCATCATCACCTTCGTCAACAAGATGGACCGCGAGGTGCGCGACCCGCTGGACATCATGGACGAAGTCGAGCGCGAGCTGGGCATGCCCTGCTGCCCCATCACCTGGCCCGTGGGCCAGGGCAAGCAGTTCGGCGGCATCATCAACCTGCGCACGCAGAGCATGACGGTGTTCCAGGCCGGCAGCGAGCGCCGCCCGCAGGATTTCGAGGTGATCCCGCTCGCGCAGGCCGACAAGCTGCGCGCGCGCTTCGGACAGGCCTTCGACGATGCGCTGGAGAGCATGGAGCTGGCCGTGGGCGCATCCGCCGCATGGGACCACGAGGCCTTCCTGGCCGGCAAGCTCACGCCCGTGTTCTTCGGCTCGGGCGTGAACAACTTCGGCGTGATGGAGGTGCTGGATGCGGTGGTCGACATGTCGCCCCCGCCCGGCCCGCGCAAGAGCTCGCTGATCGTCAACAAGCAGCCGGTGGAAAAGATCGTCCAGCCCGAGGACGAAGGCTTTTCCGGCGTGGTCTTCAAGGTGCAGGCCAACATGGATGCCAACCACCGCGACCGCATCGCCTTCGTGCGCGTGGCCTCGGGCAAGTACACGCCCGGCATGAAGATGAAGGTGCAGCGCACCGCCAAGGAGCTGCGCCCCACCAGCGTCGTCACCTTCATGAGCCAGCGCCGCGAGGCGGTGGAAGAAGCCTATGCGGGCGACATCATCGGCTTCACCACGCACGGTGGCGTGCAGCTGGGCGACACCATCACCGATGGCGCCAGCCTGCAGTTCACCGGCCTGCCCTTCTTCGCGCCCGAGATGTTCATGACCGTGGTGCTCAAGAACCCGCTGCGCACCAAGCAGCTGCAGCAGGGCCTGATGCAGCTGGGCGAGGAAGGCGCGATCCAGGTCTTCAAGCCCGAGGCCGGCGGCAACATGCTGCTGGGCGCCGTGGGCCAGTTGCAGTTCGAAGTGGTGCAGCACCGCCTGAACACCGAATACGACTGCGACGTGCGCCTGGAAGGCTGCCAGTACACCGGCGCGCGCTGGATCACGGCCGACACCCCGGCCGAGCTGCGCGAATTCGAGAACGCCTACCCGCTGCGCATGGCGCGCGACGCGGCCGACACGCTGGCCTACCTGTGCACCTCGCCGTATGACGTGCGGCTGGCGCAGGAGCGCTTTCCGAAGATCCATTTCCACCCGCTGAGGGAGCATGCGGGCTTGGCTTTGCAAGCCAAGGGATGACCGCGCTCGCAATGCGGCTGGGCTATGCCGCAGGCCTGTACGCATTGCTGCTGGCCTTTGTGGCCGCATGCTGGGGCTTAGGCGCCACCGCGCTGCGCCACCGCCTGGCCGATACGCGCACGGGCCATCCGCTGGCGATTGCCCTGGGCATGGGCCTGGTGATCTGCGCATTGCAAGCCCAGGCCATCGGCGGGGTACTGACCGCGTGGAGCGTGGCAGCGGTCACCGGCCTGGGCATGGCCGCAGCCGCATGGCAAGCCATTCACCAGCGCAGGCCAGAGGCAAGCGCCAAGGCCTCACCCTTCCCGCACCGGTATTTCTGGCTGGCGCTGCTGGCGCTGGCCGCCCTGCCCACCCTGTGGGCACCGCTGCGCCTGCCGCTGGCCTGGGATGAGCTGATGTACCACCTGCCACAGGCCCGCGAGTGGGCCCTGAGCGGCAGGCTGCAGGTCAACGAATGGCTGCGCTACCCCTGGTTTCCCTATAACTTCGACCTGCTTTTCGCCGCGGCCCTCACGCTGGGCAGTGACGTGCTGCCCCACCTGCTGCACGCCTGCACCGGCTGGGTGACCGCCTGGCTCATCTACCAGCTGGGCCGGCAGTACCTGCAAGACCACGCGGCCGCCTGCCTGGCCGCCGCCATGTGGCTGGCCATCAGCCGCCAATACTATGCAATGGCCTATGTCGACATGGCCGTGGCCATGTTCGTCACCGCCGCCTGTACCGCCTTGTATGCCTGGATAGCCAGCGGCAAGGCCGCCGCGCAGCGCGAGCGCGCCTGGCTGCTGGCCGCCGCCTTCTTGCTCGGGGTTGCGGCAGGCAGCAAATACCAGGTGCTGGCGCTCATCCCCTTCTTTGCCATGGCGGTGCTGGCATATGACCGCCGGCCGCAGACCTGGCTGGCAGCCGCCTTGCTGCTGGCGCTGCCCTGCGCCTACTGGTATGCGCGCAACGCCCTGCTGACCGGCGACCCCTTCAACCCGCTAGGCGGGCGGCTGTTCGGCTTTTCGGACTGGAATGAGGGTGACTACTTCTGGCAATTCGAGGACTTACGCCACCATGCGGGCCCGCCCCATTGGCTGGTCTGGCCAGCGCTGCTGGCACCGCTGGTGCCGGCATTGCGGAGCCAGCGCGCGGCGCGCGCCGCCATGCTGGCGGCAGGCTGCATGGCGCTGGTATGGCTGGCGAGTTCGCGCTATCCCCGCTACCTGATGCAGGCCTATCCGCTGCTGGCGCTGCTGTCGGCCGCGGCCTGCCTGCACATCTTTCGCAGCATCCATGCCTGGATGGGCGCCGGCCTGCCGGCCGCCATGGCCTGGCGCGGCACCCAGGCCATCCTGCTTGGCGCACTGCTCAGCATTGGCGCCCGCTCCATCGCCAAGAGCCATGAGGCTATCGCCCCCACAGCAGCCATGCGTGATGCCTATCTGCAACAGCACCTGGAGGGCTATGGCATCTGGCGCTACCTGCGCGAGCAGCCCCATGTAAAGATATACCAGATCAATCTTGAAGATACGTTGTACTATGCGCCTCGACCCATCTGGGGCGACGTGTTCGGGCCGTGGCGGTACCGGGACTACGCATCGCTCTCCCCCCAGGCCCTGCACGACAAGCTGGCTGCAGAAGGCTTTACCGCGCTGGCCGTTCATACCGGCCGGGCGGCGGATATGGTGGAGCGGGAGGGATTTGGGCAGTATTTTGAATTAGTGATGATTGATGGGGCGGTGCGGCTGTACCAGCTGCGCCATGCTCGCAGCAGACAATGATGACACCTCGACTAACCTACTCCCGCGCCTTTTGGATTCTCTTCACGGCCATCGCCGCAATTTCACTATGGCTGCGAATGGCGTTTCCGATTGTGGCTGCCGGATCGGCCGTACATGATGATTTGCTCTTCGTTCGCTGGGCTGCAGAAATAGGCCTGGGTCATTGGCTAGGAGAGTACAACAATTTGACCCATGCCAAGGGCGTTGGCTACTCGCTATTCCTACTAGTCAATCATGCTACAGGACTGCCGCTCAAATTCACCGAGCATGCACTGTATCTAGCCGCTGCAGGTTTCTTTTCCATAACCATTGGTCAGTTATACCGCTCACGCATCGCCACGCTAGCAACGTTCTTCCTGTTGGCATTCTTTCCAACGGCATGGATAGGCGGCGCTGCAGGCAGGGTTGTGCGGGAAGGCTTGTACATCTCCCAGGCCCTGATGCTCGTTACGCTGGGTATTCGATGCTTCGTCTTACCTACAGAGGCTTCCCCAGCGAAGCAGTTACGCGAGCAATGGGCAACATTGGTGCTGCTTGGCTTTCTTGCGGGCTGGTTCTGGCTCACCCGGGAGGAAGGTGTCTGGCTTGTGCCCGCGATGATGGTATTGGTGGCTTACTGGCTGTTGCGTCAATGCGCTTGGCGTGAACGCTGGCGTTCCATTCTGAGCCTTCTGGCAGTGCCAGTGCTGACGACTTTGCTGGTAATTGGCTTGGTCAATACCGTCAATTTCGCCATGTATAGAGTTTTCCGTAACAATGACTTCCGCTCCAACGACTTTCAGGCCGGGTATGGTGCAATATCGCGCATCAAGCATGAACATTGGCGGAAATACGTACCATTCCCCAAGGATGCACGCGAAAAAGCCTATGAAATGAGTGCCGCCGCGCGTGAACTGAAGCCGTACTTTGAAGGCCCTGGAGGCCAAGCCTGGCTGAACATTACTTGTAGCCAGCCCATGATCTTGCCTTGCAACGAAATTCAGTCAGGCTGGTTAATGTGGGCCTTGCGCGATGCAGTAGCAAATGCAGGGCACTATGTAAATGCAAGCGAAGCAAAGCATTTTTATCGGCGATTGGCCAAGGAAATTGATGAAGGCTGCCGCCAACGCCCTGGCGATTGCCTTCCGGCGCGTGCAACAATGGTTCCGCCATGGCACGAAGGCTATGCCTCAGATACTTTACAAGGATTTTTGAGGGTATTTAATACCTTAGCCACATTGGGCAATATCACGCCATATACATTACCCAGTGAAGGCGAGGCAAAGAATCTTGCCCTATATGATACAGTGACCAATGGCCCATTGGCGCCATTGAAAGATGCGCCGCCCGCCTGGGATGGACATGAGCTTAAGTCTCCTCGCGACGCGACACGAATGCAACTAGCCAACTGGCTCGCAAGCGGGATCAATAAACTTTCTACCTACGGCCTACCGCTAGCATTTCTCATCTGGTTGATATGGTCTATCTCCATACTATGGCAAGCAGTCTCGCGAAAGCAGATTCCAGTTGCCGCATGGTGGGTTACAACTGCACTAGCTGCCGCCGTAACCGCCCGAGTCTTACTGCTCGGCTTTCTTGATGCAACATCCATTCCAAGCAACAACATGCTGTACTTATTCCCCCTGGTACCTCTTTCGCTAGCCATGCTACCTGTGACACTCTGGGGGGCAATTGATTGCCTAAGAAATCACCAAAACCCAAACAATTAACCAAAGACACACCCTACAGTCTTCAACGGGCTTGCTTGCCTCCCATCTTCACTCTTGCAAATCAATAAATCTCACTATTCATCCGTCTCCAATGAGTAAATGAGAAGATTATTTAGAAATATTTTTCATATATCACTGAAAAAATTGCAAGACCGGGAAAATACAACCAAAGACTCAGATGCAAGAAATCAAAGATTCGAAAGAAAAACACCTAGTCAATATGGATGCTCTACGAGCGCTTGCCGTCATTGGAGTTGTTGCACACCACACCAAGGCAGTCACAGGCTTCAGCATCCCCTTTATCGGAGACTATGGTGGCTTGCTAGGCGTAGAGTTATTCTACCTCATTAGCGGGTTCTTAATAACTGAAAGCGCAAGCAAAAGCAATTTAAAAAAATATACAATTCATCGTATATTTAGAATCTTTCCGGCTTATTGGTTCGCCTATTTACTATTTGGCCTTCTCGCGGGGACTTTTCTTCAACCCAATCGAGATTGGTTTGCGTTTTTTCTTAACATTATAAATCTTCAGCAGTTTTCACCAAAGGCGCTGATTGGCTACGATACGTTGCACGTCACATGGACGCTAACAGTGGAATTGATTTGGTATTTTATTGCCCCAATATTTGCAATCAACAAGGGACGCTGGGCCCTCTTGTGGCTAGCCGCAAGCATTTTCATCTCGACCACTTGGAGTGTTTTCGCTGCACAAGGCCACTTCACTAGTTGGTTCGCCAATGGATTCGCCTCACTAGCAACCCCAGCCGACCCTGGTCAAGTGGCAATCATTATAAACAACGCATTCCCAGCCCAGATGTTCTTTTTTATATTTGGTGGATGCATTTACCTTTATCGAGATTTTTTCTTTCGACTCAATGAAACACTTATCAACGCAAGCATTATAATTTTCATTCTTCTGATCGGAATTTATCAAGCAAAATTGCCATCGCCAATATTTCTAACTGGCCTGGGCCTGGGATCTCTAATGTTAAAATTCCTGCGCGCACCAGCGATTCAGGACAAATTATTTCCCAGAATTGGAAAAATCTCATACTCGATATATCTCATCCATTTCCCGATAATTATATTTTGCACTCAGAAATTCAGTGGATCAATGGGACTTCTCTCTATCGCCTTGGCATATGCAATTATTTTCGTCATTTCAAATATCATCTACGAATTGATTGAAAAAAGATTCATTGCAATTGGACGCAAACTTTCCCAATAGTGCAAATGCAATGAAAGACTGCTTTCCCGTCGGTATTACGACCATGCGAACTGCCGAAATCAATCACCCAAATTTCATCACACCTATAGAGTCAGACCAGATACGCACTCCCATCTTTTACTGGATCTGGATTGCACTTATCAGCGCACTATCTCTGTGGCTGCGCATGGCCTTTCCGATATTGGCCGTAGGTTGGGCAGCGCATGACGATCTACTTTTTGTGCGCCTCGCCGCCGAAATTGGCATGGGTCACTGGTTAGGCAACTATAACGAATTGACGCATGCAAAAGGTGTTGGTTATCCACTGTTCTTGCTACTGAATCACGCCACGGCACTGCCTCTGAAGCTTTCTGAGCATGCGCTATATCTGGCATCTGCAGCGTTCTTTGCCCACACGGCTGGTCAGATGCTGCGGTCGCGTTTTTTTGCATTGCTGCTGTTTGCCATCATGGCATTTCAGCCCGCGGCGTGGCTTGAGCAGGCGGGCGGACGGGTGATGCGCGAGGGTATCTATATTTCGCAAACGCTGCTGCTGCTGACACTGGGCTTGCGCTGCTGGGTACTTGCCGCAGCACAAGCCACGCCCAGCGCGCAGTTGCGGCAGCGGTGGCGCATGCTGGTCGCCATGGGCCTGGTCGGTGGATGGTTCTGGTTGACACGCGAAGAGGGCGTGTGGCTGCTACCCGCACTGGCGTTGCTGCTGGCCTATTGGCTATGGACACAGCGCAGCGCGCTGCGCTATTGGAAGGCTGCATTAGCCTTTACCTCATTGCCGATTCTGGTGGCCACGCTGGTGGTCGGTGCAGTTAACACTACCAATTTCGCGGTATATGGCGTATTTCGCAATAACGATTTCCGGTCCAGCGATTTTTTGGCCGGCTACGGGGCGCTGACGCGTATCCGCCACGACCATTGGCAACGCTATGTACCCTTTCCCAAGGATGCACGCGAGCGCGCCTATGCCATGAGCGAGGCAGCACGCGAGCTGAAACCCTATTTCGAAGGCGATGGTGGCGAATTCTGGCGGCGCGGAGGCTGCGCGCAAACCCAGACCTCCCCATGCCCCGAAATTCTATCGGGCTGGTTCATGTGGGCGCTGCGCAGAGCAGTAGCAACGACTGGGCACTACCAAAACGCACAGGAGGCACGGGCTTTCTACCGCAGGCTGGCGGCAGAGATTGATGCTGGCTGCCGCCAGCGCCCGGGCGACTGCCTGCCACCGCGCGCTACGATGATACCGCCGTGGCACAAGGGCTATGCGCTGGATGCGATCAAGGCATCTGGCCAGGTGTTCTGGACGCTCGCGACCCTGGACCATGCAACGCTCAAGCCTTACCACAGTGTGGGCCAGCCCTTGCATCTGAAGCTGTTCGAGGTAGTGACCAATGGCCCCATCGCACCCGAGGCCGATCCACCTCCGCTAGAGGTCGACCTGACTTCGCCGCGCGACAAAATGCGCATGCGGCTAGCGCAGTGGATAGCCACAGCCATGAGCAAAGTGTCGACAGTGGCGCTCCCGCTGGCCTTTGCATTGTGGGCGCTATGGTCTATCGCCTTGCTGGTGCGCCGGCGCATGCCGGATGCCGCTTGGATGCTGGCAGCTACCCTGGTCGTGGCGCTGGTCACACGGGTGGCGCTGCTCGGTTTTCTAGAGGCGACATCCATCCCCAGCAACTACATCCTGTACTTGTTCCCCGTTGTGCCACTGTCACTGGCATTGCCGGTGGTGATGGTGTGGAGCATCGCACGTTTGCTCAGGCCAGATACCAAAAGCGGGCACAATGCGGCAACTATTTGAATAATTGAGAAGAATCCTGAATATGAGTGCACAACAGCCAGGTCTCTACCGCAACCAGCGCATCGCCGTCATCCTCCCCTGCCACAACGAGGAGCTGACGGTACGGCCGGTGGTCGAGGGCTTCCGCCAGGCGCTGCCCGAGGCTGAGATCTATATCTTCAACAACCTCTCGACCGACCGCACGGCGGAGATCGCTGTCGAAGTTGGCGCACATGTGCGCAATGTCAACCTCAAGGGCAAGGGCAATGTGGTGCGCCGCATGTTCGCCGATGTGGACGCCGACGTGTATGTGATGGCCGATGGCGACGCCACCTACCATGCGCCTTCGGCGCGTGCCTTGATTGACATGCTGATCGACCAGCAGCTGGACATGGTGGTCGGCGCACGGGTGGAATCCGAGCCCGAGCCGGGCGACAAGGGCGAGACCTACCGGCCCGGCCACCGGCTGGGCAACAAGCTGCTGACGGGCAGCGTGCAGAAGATCTTCGGTGGCAGCTTTCGCGACATGCTGTCGGGCTACCGGGTGTTTTCGCGGCGCTATGTCAAATCGTTCCCGGCGCATTCGCATGGCTTCGAGATCGAGACCGAGCTGAACGTGCACGCGCTGGAGCTGCGCATGCCCTGCGCGGAGATGGATACGCCCTACGGCGCACGCCCCGAGGGCTCTGCCTCCAAGCTGTCCACCTACCGCGATGGCTGGCGCATCCTCAAGACGATCGGCCGCCTGGTGGTCAGCGAAAAGCCCCTGCATTTCTTTGGCTGGCTGGGCGCGCTGCTGGTGCTGCTGGCGGTGCTGCTGGCCGCGCCCATCCTGGTGGAGTTTGGCCATACCGGGCTGGTGCGGCGCTTTCCCACGCTGAGCCTGGTGACGGCGCTGGTGGTCAGCGGCGCGCTGTCGTTCGTCACCGGATTGATCCTGCAGGCCATCACGCTGGCGCGCCGCGAGGTCAAGCAGTTCGCCTATCTGTCGGTGGATGCGCCCAGCGCCGACGGCAAACGATGAAAATCAGCCGCTCGTTTGCATGGTTCGCCGTGGCGGGCGGGCTTGCGTTTGTGGTGGACGTCGGCGTGCTGGCCCTGCTGCGCGAGGTGCTTGGCGTGTATGCGGCGCGGGCCGTGTCGTTCTGGCTGGCAGCCACCACCACCTGGCTCATCAACCGCAATATCTCGTTTGCGGGCCGCCCGGCCTCGGGCAGCCTGTTGAACGAATACCTGCGCTACCTATTGCTGGTGCTGGGCGGCGGGGCGGTGAACCTGGCCGTCTATTCGCTGCTGGCCTGGCGCTTTGCGCAGACGCCGCTGTGGCTGACGGTGTATGTCGCACTCGGCACGCTGGCGGGCATGGTGGTCAACTACCTGGGCATGAGCCGGCTGCTGTATCGGCAGCAGCCGAATGCATGAGTCGTCCGTGCGCATCGCCGTCGCCATACCCTGCTACAAGGTCACCCAGCATGTGCTGAAGGTGCTGCAGGCGATCGGGCCGGAGGTGGAGGCGATCTACGCGGTCGATGACGCCTGCCCCGAAGGCAGTGGCCGTTTCATCGAAGCCCATTGCTCGGATACGCGCGTGCGGGTGCTGTTCCACCACGAGAATCAGGGCGTGGGCGGCGCCATGGTAAGCGCCTATAAGGCGGCGATTGCCGACGGCATGGACATCGTGGTCAAGATCGACGGCGACGGCCAGATGGACCCCGGACTGCTGCCGCATTTCGTGCGGCCGCTGCTGCGCGAGGAAGCCGACTACACCAAGGGCAATCGCTTCTTCAGGCCCGAGTCCGTGCTGGGCATGCCACCCATACGCCTGTTCGGCAACGCGGTGCTGTCTTTCCTGACCAAGCTCAGTTGCGGGCAATGGCAAGTCATGGACCCCACGAACGGCTATACCGCGGTGCGCACCTGCGTGCTGCGCGAGATCCCGCTGGACAAGCTGGAGAAGCGCTTCTTCTTTGAAACCGACATGCTCTTTCGGCTCGGCACCGTGCGCGCCCTGGTCAAGGACATTCCCATGGATGCGGTGTATTCGTACGAGGTGTCCAACCTGCTCATCCGCAAGGTGGCGCCCGAGTTTCTGCGCAAGCATCTGTCGCGGCTGGTGCGGCGCTATGTGTACAGCTACTGGGTGCGGGACTTCAACGTTGGCAGCCTCTACAGCCTGGCGGCATGCGTGCTGCTGCTGTGGGGCGCGGGCTTTGGCGGCTACCACTGGGCAAAAAGCATCCTGCACGGCGACTTCACCTCCAGCGGCACGGTGATGCTTGCGGCGCTGCCGATCATCATCGGCATCCAATGCCTGATTGCATTCCTGCATTACGACGTGAGCAATATCCCCTCTGAGCCGATCAGCCGTACGCTGGAAGATCTCTAGCCCGGCAGCCCCGTCGTTTCTATCCAAGAGCCCCTGCTCTTCGTTCCCCTATGCAGCCCCTCCACACCTGGAATCCCCCCGCCAACCTCATCGGCCTGTTCACCGACATCGACGACACCTTGACCACCGATGGCGCCGTGGCGCCCGAGGTGGTGGCGGCCATCGGCCAGTTGAAGGCGCGCGGGCTGGCGGTGATTCCGATCACCGGCCGCCCGGTGGGCTGGAGCGTGCCTTTCGCCCAGGCCTGGCCGGTGGATGCCATCGTGGCGGAGAACGGCGCGGTGGCGCTGCGCCGGCGGGCCGACGGCACGCTGCAAAAGCTCTACCAGCAGGACTCGGCTACCCGCCAGCGCAACCATGCCGCGATGCAGCGGGTGCTGGCCGCCGTCGAAGCCACGGTGCCCGGCGCGCGCCGCGCCGAGGACTCGGCCGGGCGCGAATGCGATATCGCGGTGGACCACAGCGAGTTCGTGCAGCTGGCGCAGCCGCAGATCGACGCCTGCCTGCGCATCATGCGGGACGCCGGCATGAACGCCACGGTCAGCAGCATCCACATCAATGGCTGGTTTGGCGCGCACAACAAGCTGCAGGGCGCGCGCTGGATCGTGCGGGAGTTGTACGGGCGCGAGCTCGATGCCGAGCTGGACCGCTGGTGCTATATCGGCGATTCGACCAACGACCAGCTGATGTTCGAGGCCTTTGCCAACAGCTTTGGCGTGGCCAACATCGCGCGCTTCGTGCCGCAGCTGGCGCACCTGCCGCGCTATGTGACGCGGCACGAGCGCGGCGCGGGCTTTATCGAGCTGGCCGAGCGGCTATGCGCGGCGGCAGGCTGAGTTTCAGAAGCCAACGCCTTTGGCGCTGGCGGCTTGACCTTGGATTCTTGAGCCATACTCTTTGATGAAGACCATTCCAAGGAAGAAGACCGCTTCATCATGCTGGGCATGAGCAGCGCATCCAACCTGCTGGTTGTCTGCCACTGCGAGCGAGGCAGCGAAAATACCATTCGCATCATCTCTGCGCGCAAAGCCACCAAGCCCGAGGCCCGCCACTACACGCGAGATTAAGCCATGAAAGCCGAATACGATTTTTCCAAGATGCGGTCGCGCAAGAATCCATACGCGGCAAAACTCAAGAAGCCCGTCTCCATGCGCTTGTCGGAGGATGTGGTCGAGTATTTCAAGAATATGGCGAATGAGGCCGGCGTACCCTACCAAAGCCTTATCAATCTCTACCTGCGCGATTGCGTCATGACCCACCGCAAGGTGCAGATAGCCTGGCCCGCCACAAAGAACTAAGAAGGCGATTGCCGGCCTTCAGCCATGTGCGACCATGGCCTCACCCTCAAAACAATAGCTTCCCGCGCTTTTCCTGCAATGCTTTCAATGGCCTATATACCTAAAAATCACTGCCATCAAGCGCCAGAAGCTCCTGTTTCAGGAGCAAACTGATCAAGGCTTAAAGTCGAACTGCTGCTGCAGGATGACCTTGATCGGCTGGCCGCCCTTGGTGGCGGGGCGGTAGTTCCAGCGCTTGACGGCGCGCTCCACCTCGGTGGCCATGTCTTTGGAGGTGCTGGTCAGCGTCTTCACATCGCCCACCGAGCCATCGGTGTTCACCACGAACTGCACGCGCACGCTGGCCGGTTGCGCCTGCGTGCCCGCCGGGTAGGGATAGCGCGGCGCGGCTCCGGTGACCAGCTGGGGTGGCGTGTCGCAGGCGTTGTTGGCGCAGCCCGAAGCGGCCACGGCCGGCGCTGGCGTGGCGGCCGCCGGGGCGTTGGCATCGGCCGAAGCCTGGCTGCCCGGGGTGGCGCAGCCGGCCAGTGCAAAGGCGGCCACCATGCTCATGGCCAAAAAACTTCTCTGAAAGGTGGTCATCTTGTGCGTTTCCATAGACTCGTGCCGCCTTGTTTTACCATGCCCATGGCGCTGGTTTGCAAAGGCTTGCAAATGCCTTGCAAGACAAGGCGCGTGAACAGCGGGGATCATAGCCCGAACCGGATTTGCGCAAGTCGTGATACCTTTGCCGGCCTGTTCTTCTTTTCTCTGACTTCTGACTGTCCAAGGAAACATACGCAATGACAACCGGATATCCCGATACCCGCCTGATGATCAACAATGAATGGGTCGATGCCGAAGGCGGCCGTACCATCGATGTGGTGAACCCCGCTTCGGGCCAGGTGATTGGCAAGGTGGCGCATGCGGCCAAGGCGGACATGGACCGTGCGCTGGCCGCCGCGCAAAAGGGCTTCGAGACCTGGCGCGCCCTGCCCGCGATCGAGCGCGCCGCCATCATGCGCCGCGCCGCCGGGCTGCTGCGCGAGCGCGCCGACGCCATCGGCCGATTGCTGACGCAGGAGCAGGGCAAGCCGCTGGTCGAGGCCAAGGGCGAGGCGCTGGCCGGCGCCGGCATCATCGAATGGTTTGCGGACGAGGGCCTGCGCGTGTACGGCCGCATCGTGCCCGCGCGCGTCACCAATGTGCAGCAGCTGGTGATCAAGGAGCCGGTGGGCCCGGTGGCGGCCTTTACGCCGTGGAACTTCCCGATCAACCAGGTGGTGCGCAAGCTGGGCGCGGCGCTGGCCACGGGCTGCTCCTTCCTGGTGAAGGCGCCCGAAGAGACCCCGGCCTCGCCGGCCGCGCTGCTGCAGTGCTTTGTGGATGCCGGCATTCCGCCCGGCGTGATCGGCCTGCTGTATGGCTCGCCGGCCGAGATTTCCGAATACCTGATTCCCCACCCCATCATCCGCAAGGTGACCTTCACCGGCTCCACCGCGGTGGGCAAGCAGCTGGCCGCGCTGGCCGGCGCGCACATGAAGCGGGTGACCATGGAGCTGGGCGGCCACGCGCCGGTGATCGTGGCCGAGGACGCCGACGTGGCCCTGGCCGCCCGTGCCGTGTCCGCCGCCAAGTTCCGCAACGCCGGCCAGGTCTGCATCTCGCCCACGCGCTTCCTGGTGCACAGCAGCCTGCGCGAGGAGTTTGCCCAGGCCATGGTCAAGCACGCCGAGGGCCTGAAGCTTGGCGACGGCCTGGCCGATGGCACCACGCTGGGCCCGCTGGCCAACCCGCGCCGCCTCACCGCCATGGCCCAGGTGGTGAGCGATGCCGCCGCCAAGGGCGCCAAGGTGGCCACCGGCGGCGAGCGCGTGGGCAGTGCGGGCAACTTCTTCGCGCCCACGATCCTGACGGACGTGCCGCTCAACGCCTCGGTGTTCAACGACGAGCCCTTCGGCCCGATCGCCGCGATCCGCAGCTTCGACAAGCTGGAAGACGCCATCGCCGAAGCCAACCGCCTGCCCTACGGCCTGTCCGCCTATGCCTATACCCGCGCGTACAAGAACGTGCAGATGCTGGCGCACGGCATCGAGGCCGGCATGGTGTGGATCAACCAGCCCGCCACGCCCACGGCCGAATTCCCGTTCGGCGGCATCAAGGATTCGGGCTACGGCAGCGAAGGCGGCCCCGAGGCCATGGAGGCCTACCTGAACTCCAAGGCGGTGTCGATCACGGCGGTGTAAGCCAGCCCCCGTCCTGAGCTTGTCTTGAGGCAGCAAGGGCAGGCCTGGCGCCTGCCCTTTATCATTAGTGCATGAAGCCTTCCGAAGCCCTGGACCTGCATCGTGCGGCAATCCGCCGCATCGTCGAGTCGCACCGCAGCCGCAACGCCAGGGTGTTCGGCTCGGTACTGCATGGGCGGGACACCAATGGCAGCGACCTCGATCTCCTTATCGACCCGACGCCGGACACCACACTGTTCGACATTGGAGCCATCCGCCATGAGCTGGTCGTGCTGCTCGGCGTGCCCGTGGACGTGCTGACCCCCAATGCACTGCCGGATTCATTCCGTGCTGCAGTGCTTGCCGAGGCTCGTCCGGTATGAGCCGCGATCAACAACGCCTGATGGACTATCTCGGGCATATCCTCGAAGCCATTCAACGCATCCACCAGTACACGAAGAGCCTGGACGAACCCGGCTTCCTGAGCACCCCGCTAGTGCAGGATGCGGTGATCCGCAATTTCGAAATCATCGGCGAGGCCTGCAACAATATCGAAAAGCACCATCCCGATTTCGTAGCCCGCCACCCTCGGTTGCCTCTGGCCTCCGCCTACCAGATGCGCAATGCGTTGGCCCATGGCTACTTCAAGGTGGACTTCGCCGTTGTCTGGAAGACCATCCAAAGCGAGCTGCCCGGGTTCCAGGCTCAAATCCTGGATGCACGAGCCCACGCTACCCAATAGCACTAGCCAGCTCCTGCGCAATCTCCCAAGACTGGCCCGGCGCCAGCGCCAGCGGCGCGTCGATGCGGGCGGCCTCCACGCACAGCATGTGGCGCCAGCCGTCATCGGGCAGGTCGGCCAGCTCGGCGCTCAGCGCCGCGCCGGGGTTCCAGACCACGGTTTCGGTGGCGCCCGGCTGGTTGTCGATCGCCAGCCTTGCAGCCCCTTGCTCAAGCGCCAGCGCATGCGCGGCGCCAGCGCGCGGCAGCGAGAACACCCGGTCGAACCCCGCGCCCGGCGCGTCGCCAAAGGCAATGCGCTCGCGCGGCTCGGCAAAGCGCGTGTCGGCCAGCGCATCCCAGCAAGCCAGCCCCTGCAGGCCGTGCAGGCAGCAACGGGTGATGTCGTCCACCCGCAGGTAGGTGTGCAGCGCGGCCGTCAGCGCCCAGGGCCGGGTACCCGTGTTCGTGGCCTGCAGCCGCACCCGCAGGCGGTTCGGCGCCAGCATCACCGACAGGCGCGCCTCGAAAGACTCTGGCCACCACGCGTGTGTTGCCTCGCTGCTGTGCAAAACCATCTCCAGCACACCGTCCCCCTGCTGCGCAACCTGCCACGGCAGGTTGCGGGCAAAGCCATGCTTGGGCAAGGGGCCACGCTGGTTGAACTGCGGAAAGCACACCGGAATGCCGCCGCGGATGGCGCTGTGCCCATCGGCCGCCGAGCACGGGCTGAGGTACAGGCGCTCCACGCCGTCGGCCCCATCTGCGGTCCGCCAAGACAGCACCTGGGCGCCCTGCAGCGCCACCGCCACGCTGTCGCCGGCTGGCGACTGGTAGCGCAGTGCGGCAATGCCCTGGATCTGCACCGCTTGCCAGGCCTGGTTCATTGCAGATCTCCGTTTGCGTTCACATGGCCGTCAAAGCGCATCTCGGCATAGCGCACCGTGCGCGCGCCAGTGGCCAGGCGGTAGCTCCACCAGACCAGCAGGAACACCGGCAGGCCGATGTAGGTGGCCACCACGCCGCCCCAGTCGATGCGATCCTGCAGGAAAGCCTGGTAGTTCTGCCCCAGCGTGATCAGCATGCACAGCACGAAGGCAAAGACCGGCCCGAAGGGAAACAGCGAGGCGCGGTACGGCAGCAGCCCCAGCTCGTGCCCCTGCGCCACGAAGCCCTTGCGAAAGCGGTAGTGGCTCACCGCGATGCCCAGCCAGGCGATGAAGCCGGTCATGCCCGACAGGTTCAGCAGCCACAGGTAGACCGCGTTCGGACTGAACAGAAAGCTGAAGAAGCACAGCCCCGCCACCACGGTGGTGGCCATCAGCGCATACAAGGGCACGCCGTTCCTGCTGAGCCGCGCGAACACCCGCGGCGCCATGCCCTGGCAGGCCAGCGTGTACAGCATGCGGGTTGAGGCATACATGCCCGAGTTGCCGGCCGACAGCACCGAGGTCAGCACCACCGCGTTCATCACCGCCGCGGCCGACAGCAGCCCCGCCTTCTGGAACACCAGCGTGAACGGGCTCACGCTGATGTCGCCCACCTCCTGGCGCAGCAGCTGCGGATCGGTATAGGGAATGAGCGAGCTGATCACCGCGATCGCCAGCACATAGAACAGCAGAATGCGCCAGAACACCTGGCGCACCGCGCGGGGAATGTTCCTGGCCGGGTCCTCCGACTCGGCCGCGGCAATGCCGATCAGCTCGGTGCCCTGGAACGAGAAGCCCACGATCATCGCCACGCCGATCAGCGCCGCGAAGCCGCCGGCAAACGGCGCGTCGGCCACGCTCCAGTTGGCCAGGCTGGCCCAGGGCGCCGGCGCCGGGCCGCCCTTGAGGATGCCGGCGATCATCAGCACGCCCAGCGCGATGAAGACGATCACCGTCGTCACCTTGATGGCCGAAAACCAGTATTCGGCCTCGCCGAAGCCCTTGACCGAGATGGCGTTGAGCCCCAGCATCAGCGCCAGGAACAGCGCGCTCCACAGGTAGCCCGGCACCTGCGGAAACCAGTAGCCCATCACCAGCTGCGAGGCCACCAGGTCCACCGCGATGGTGATCGCCCAGTTGTACCAGTAGTTCCAGCCCAGCGCGAAGCCGAAGCCCTCGTCCACATAGCGCGCGCCATAGGTGGCGAACGAGCCCGACACCGGCATGTAGGCCGCCAGCTCGCCCAGGCTGGTCATCAGGAAGTAGACCATCAGCCCGATCACCGCATAGGCCAGCAGCGCCCCGCCCGGCCCCGCCTGCGAGATGGTGGCGCCCGAGGCCACGAACAGCCCGGTGCCGATGGAGCCGCCGATGGCGATCATCGACAGGTGCCGGGCCTTCAGCTCGCGCCGCAATCCGCCGCTGTCCGTGGGTGGCCCGGCCTTGTTACTACTCGAATCAGCCTGCATAACGATGAAAAACTTGCCCAAAGGGCGGTCATTATCCGGGCAATCGCAGGCGGGCGGACCGGCGCGCGCAAACGGGTGCCAAGCAGGCACCAAACAGGCACAATGGCGCCCGGGGAACGCCCTGCGTTCCCGGCGCGGCCGCACCGCCCCACCCGGGCAGCCGTTATCGCTCACAGGTGCTGCGGCATTTTCCGGTGAGACCATCATGCAAACCTGGCAAGACTTCAAGCAACAATATCTGGTGCGCTTCTGGTCGCCCGTGCCCGCCGTCATCGCGGCCGGCGTGCTGGCGGCGTACTACTTCGGCATCACCGGCACCTTCTGGGCGGTCACCGGCGAATTCACCCGCTGGGGCGGCCATGTGCTGCAGCTGCTGGGCGTGGACATCTCCAGCTGGGGCTACTTCCGGCTCATCGGCATGCAGGGCACGCCGCTGACCCGGGTGGACGGCGTGATGATCATCGGCATGTTCGCCGGCTGCCTGTCGGCGGCGCTGTGGGCCAACAACATCAAGCTGCGCATGCCGCACCACCGCATCCGCGTGGCGCAGGCCATCGTGGGCGGCATCATCGCGGGCTTTGGCGCGCGGCTGGCCATGGGCTGCAACCTGGCGGCCTTCTTCACCGGCATCCCGCAGTTCTCGCTGCATGCCTGGTTCTTCGCCATCGCCACCGCCATCGGCTCGCTGGCGGGCGCCAAGGTCGGCATGCTACCCATCTTCCGCATCCCGGTGAAGCTGCAGAAGGTAAGCGCCGCGCTGCCGCTGCAGCAGCACGAGGCCCAGGCGCGCAAGCGCTTTCGGCTGGGCATGCTGATCTTCGCGGCCTTCGTCGCCTGGGCGCTGGCCAAGGTGCTGGAAGCGCCCAAGCTCGGTTTCGCGGCGCTGTTCGGCCTGGCGTTCGGGCTGATCATCGAGCGCGCCCAGGTATGCTTTACCTCGGCCTTCCGCGACCTGTGGCTCACCGGCCGCACCCAGATGGCCAAGGCCATCATCATCGGCATGGCGGCCAGCGCCATCGGCGTCTATGGCTATGCGCAGCTGGGCCTGGACCAGAAGATCTTCTGGGCCGGGCCGAACGCGGTGATCGGCGGCCTGCTGTTCGGCTTCGGCATCGTGCTGGCCGGCGGCTGCGAGACGGGCTGGATGTACCGCGCGGTTGAAGGCCAGGTGCACTACTGGTGGGTGGGCCTGGGCAATGTGCTCGGCTCCACGCTGCTGGCCGCGGTGTGGGACGACCTGGCCCCGGCCATCGCCGTCAACTACGACAAGGTCAACCTGCTGAAGGTCTTCGGCCCGCAAGGCGGCTTGCTCGTCACCTACGCGCTGCTGGCCGTGGCGCTGCTGCTGGTGCTGTGGTGGGAGCGGCATTTCTTCAACCGCAAACGGCCGCAGCCCGGCATCGCCGCCACCGTGGCCCGAGGCGCCTGAAAGGATCCGATGACCAAGCCTACCTACACCCCCACCTATCGCATCGACATGATGGGCGAGCCCTGCCCCTACCCGGCCATCGCCACGCTGGAGGCGCTGCCCCAGCTGCAGCCGGGCGAGATACTGGAGGTGGTCTCCGACTGCCCGCAGTCGATCAACAACATCCCGCTCGACGCCAGGAACCACGGCTACGAGGTGCTGGAGATCCAGCAGGACGGCCCCACCATCCGCTACCTGATCCGCCGCTGAACGCCCAAGCCAAGGCCGGCCGGCACATGGCTATGCCGTTTGCCGCCCCCGGCCCGCCAGCAAGGCCAGCACGCCCAGCAGCAGGAACCCGCCGAACGCCGCCAGCGCCGCGCCCTGGCCCCAGCGGTCGGCCAGCGCGCCGGCAAACACCACCGGCACGCTGAAGCCCACATAGGCCAGCACGAAAAAGCCCGCGCTCACCCGGGCCTGCCTGCCATCGGCCAGCGCGGCCACGCCCGCCAGCCCGCCGAGATAGACGAAGCCATAGCAGGCACTGCTCGCCAGCAGGGCGCCGAGCAGCACGCAGGCCAGTTGCCCCTGCAGCGCCCCGAGGGCCAGCAGGCCATAGGCGGGCAGCAGCGTCCACAACCCGATGGCCGTGGCCCGCGCCGGCGGGCAGCGGCGTGCCGCCGGCTGAAAGAGCAGCCCGCAGCTGATGGCCAGCAGCGTGGTCGCGCCCGACCAATGTGCCAGCCCATGCCGCGCCAGCACCGCCGGCAGCACCGAAATCACCAGCCCTGAGGTTGCCCAGGCCAGCAGGATCGCCAGGCCGAACCAGGCCGTGCCCGGCGGGTAGCTGGGCAGGCGGAGCATGGCCGCCGCCGGCGTTCGCACGGCCGGCCCTGCCGGCAGCCAGCGCAGCAGCAGGGCGGCGGCGGCCAGCGCCGCCACATGCAGCGCGTAGCTGGGCGGCGCGAGCCCCGCACCGGGGCCCATGGTCAACGTGGTGACGAGCGGCCCCAGCCCGAAGCCCAGCGAGGTGCTAGCCGTGACCCAGCTGGCGGCGCTGGCCATGCCATCCGGCCGCCCGGCCAGCAGCTCGCCCATATAGGCCAGTGCCGTGGCCGACATCAGCGCCGAGCCCATGCCCAGCAGCCAGCGCGCCAGCGCCAGCGACAGCAGCTGCGGCCACAGCGCCATCACCAGCGTGGCCATGCCCGACAGCACCAGCGCGGCCAGCATCACCGGCCGGCGCCCGACGCGGTCCGACAGCCCGCCCAGCAGCAGCAGCACCGGCAGCACCCCGGCGACGTAAAAGGAGAAGGCCAGCGTGGTGGCCGCCAGCCCATGGCCGCCGCGCGCCGCGATCGCCGGATACAGCGGCACATGCAGGTTCACGCCCACGGTGATCGTCAGCAGCGCCCAGGCCAGGCAGGCCGCCTGCCCCCGTTCACCCGCCATGCGCCCAACGCTGGCGCCACGTTGCAATCCGTTCATTGCGCCACTCTAGTGGCCCGCCTGCAACTGTGCCAGGTACACTTTGCCATTCAATCGCCCAACCGTACCCCTGGTTTGGCGGAACAGTTGGAGCCTGCCCGTGCCTGCCACCACCGAACGCCCATTGCCGCTGGTCACCCAGATCGAGCAGGAGCTGCGCGCGCGCATGGCGCGCGGCCTGCTGGGCGCCGGCATGCGGCTGCCATCCATCCGCGGGCTGGCCGATGCGCGCGGCGTGAGCCGCAACACGGTGATCGAGGCCTACGAGCGCCTGCGCGCCCAAGGCCTGGTGCGCTCGCGCCAGGGTTCGGGCTACTTCGTGCAGGAGCCGCCTTCACCTAGCCCACCCAGCGCCGGCGGCGCGCTCATGCCGCAGCAGGCCGAAGACGTGGCCGGCGAGCTGTGGCAGCTGTTCAGCGATGCGCCACACACACTCAAGCTCGGCTGCGGCTGGCTGCCCGACAGCTGGCGCGAGCAGGAAGCGCTGGCCGCCGCCATCCGCCAGGTGGCGCGCCGCGAGGCGCAGGCGCTGTTCGACTACAGCACCCCGCTGGGCAGCCCCGCGCTGCGTGCGCTGCTGCAGCAGCAGTTGGGCGCGCGGCTCGGCTTTGGCGTGGCCGCCGCGCAGATCATGCTGACCAGCGGCGCCAGCCATGCGCTCGACCTGCTGGTGCGCTACCTGCTGCGCCCGGGCGACGAGGTGCTGGTCGAGTCGCCCGGCTACTACAACCTGTTCGGCCTGCTCAAGCTGCACGGCATCCGCATGCTCGAAGTGCCGCGCACGCCGCAGGGCCCCGATGTGGATGCGCTGGCGCGCCTGCTGCAGGCCCACCGGCCCAAGGCCTTCTTCGTCAACAGCGTGTTCCACAATCCCACGGGCAGCCTGCTATCCGCCGCCGTGGCCCACCGCATCCTGCAGCTGGCCGAGCAGCACGGGCTCGTGCTCGTCGAGGACGACATCTACGCCGACCTGCAGAGCGAGCCCAGCGTGCGCCTGGCCACGCTGGACCAGCTGCAGCGCGTGATCTACCTGGGCAGCTTCTCCAAGACCCTGTCGTGCTCGCTGCGCGTGGGCTATATCGCGGCCGGCGCGGCCGTGCTGCGCCCGCTGGTTGATGTGAAGATGCTCACCAGCATCGCATCGTCGCGCTTTGCCGAAGAGGTGGTGGCCTCGATGATCGAAAACGGCAGCTACCGCCGGCTGGCCGAGCGCCTGCGGCGCCGGCTCGAAGGCCAGCAGGCGGCGGTGCAGCAGCTGATGGCCTCGGCGGGCTGGGATATCTGGGGCCCGCCCGCGGGCGGCATGTTCATCTGGGCGCGCCGCCCGGGCGTGGACGACTCCGCCACGCTGGTGGCCGCCGCCGAGCGCCGCGGCATCAGCCTCTCGCCCGGGTCGGCCTTCATGCCGAACGGAGCGGCCAGCCCCTGGCTGCGCATCAATGTGGCCTATGCCACCGAGCCAGCGGCCGTGGCTTTTCTGGCCGACCCCGGGGTTTGAGCCCTCTCGCCGGCCCGGGCGGGCGGCAAAGAAAAACGGAGCCCGCAGGCTCCGCTTCTCTTGCCTTGCCGTGTGGCGGGCCGGGCTATCAATATTCCCAGAACATGCGCTGCAGCTCCTGGGTGCTGGCATTCCGGGTCAGCGCCAGCATGGTCAGGATGCGGGCCTTCTCGGGGCGCATGTCGTGTGCCACCACCCAGTCGTACTTGTCGTCGGGCTGCTCGGCATTGCGCAGCACGAAGCCATAGGGCACGCGCGACGAGCGCACCACCAGCACGCCCTTGCCACGCGCTTCCTGCAGCGCCGGCACCATGCGGTCGGCCACCGAGCCATTGCCGGTGCCGGCGTGCACGATGGCCTTGGCGCCGCTGTTCACCAGCGCATCCAGCGCGGTGCGCTGCACCGTGCCGTAGGCGTAGACGATGTCCACCTGCGGCAGCGTGGTGATGTTGTCGATGTTGAACTCCGAGTTCATCGTATGGCGCTTGGCGGGGTTGCGGAACCAGTAGTTCTTGCCTTCGACGATCATGCCCAGCGGGCCCCACTGGCTCTGGAACGCGCCGGTCTTGATGTTCACGTCCTTGTTCACGTCGCGCGCGGTCTGGATCTCGTCGTTCATCGTCACCAGCACGCCCTTGCCCTCGGCGTCCTTGGCGGCGGCCACGCTCACCGCGTCCACCAGGTTCAGCGCGCCATCGGCCGACAGCGCGGTGCCGGGGCGCATCGAGCCCACGACCACGATCGGCTTGGTGGTGTGCACCGTCAGGCTCAGGAAGTAGGCGGTCTCGGCCAGCGTGTCGGTGCCGTGGGTGACCACGATGCCGTCCACGTCGGACTGCTTGGACAGCGCCGACACACGCCGCGCCAGCGCCAGCAGGTTGTCGTTGGTGAAGCTCTCGGACGCGATCTGGAACACCTGCTCACCGCGCACATGGGCCACCTTCGCCAGCTCGGGCAGGCCGGCCAGCAGCTTGTCCACCGGCACCTTGGCGGCGCTGTAGGTGGCGCTGTTCATCGCCGATGCGCCGGCGCCGGCAATGGTGCCGCCAGTGGCCAGCACGACCACGTTGCGCTGGCCCTGCGGGGCCGGTGCCGTAGCGGTGGCGGTGGCGGTGGCGGCCGGCGCGGCAGCGGGAGCCGCCGCCTGGGCGGCAGCCGGAGCAGCCGGGTTTTGCGCGCAGGCGCCCAGGCCCAGCGCCAGCGCCAAGGTGATCGCCGACAGGGCCGGCAGGCGCGCAATGCGCGAAAGTTGGGAAGACATACAAGTACTCCATGAAGGAAAGGCGAGGATCATAGAAACAGGCAATCCTTTTGCCGCCTGGGATTCGCCCTAGTTGCCAGCGCGGCAAAGCCGTTTTTCGGCACCTGGAATCCGGGGCCCGCCCTGCAGCCGCCGGGGGCGGCAGATAGACTTGCCCCATCGCGCCCGGCAGCCTCATGAAGTGCGGGCGTCTTGCAACAAGGAGTTTCCCCCGGTGTTCTCGTTCTTTGAGCGGCGCGTGCCGCCCTATCCCACGGCCGACCCCTCAGTGCCGCCCACGGGCTTCTTCGCCTTCATGTGGGCCTGCACCCAGGGCATGCGCGGCTGGATCGGCCTGCTCACCATCACCTCGGCACTGCTGGCCCTCTACGAGGCGCTGCTGTTCGCCATCATGGGCCATGTGGTCGACTGGCTGGGCAGCGTCTCGCCCGCCGGCTTCTGGGCCGAGCAGCGCGGCACCGTCTACGCCATAGCCGCCGTGCTGCTGGCCAGCGGCGCGCTGCTGGGCCTGCACACCATGGTGATGCACCAGGTGCTGGCCATCAACTTCCCGATGCGGCTGCGCTGGGTGTTCCACCGGCTGATGCTGGGGCAGAGCATGTCGTTCTATGCGGACGAGTTCGCCGGCCGCATCACCACCAAGATCATGCAGACCGCGCTGTCGGTGCGCGAGGTGGTGTTCATGGTGGTGGACGTGCTGGTCGGCGTCAGCGTCTACATGATCGGCATCCTGGTGCTGGCGGCCAGCTTTGAATGGCGGCTGATGCTGCCGTTCGCGCTGTGGCTCGCCGCCTATGTGGCGGCCTGCTTCTATTTCGTGCCGCGCCTGGGCAAGATCGGCAAGGAGCAGGCCGACGCCCGCTCGATGATGACCGGCCGCGTGACCGACGCCTACACCAACATCGCCACCGTCAAGCTCTTCGCCCACACGCGGCGCGAGGCCGAGTACGCGCGCAACGCGATGGAGGCCTTCAAGACCACCGGCTATGCGCAGATGCGCATGGTGAGCCAGTTCGAGATCGCCAACCACTTCATGATCACGCTGCTGCTGCTCGGCTCCACCGGCACCGCGCTGTACCTGTGGTCGCAGGGCCAGGCCAGCGCCGGCGTGGTGGCGGCGGTGATCGCGATGGCGCTGCGGCTGATGGGCTATTCGCACTGGGTGATGTGGCAGATGACCGGCCTGTTCGAGAACGTGGGCACCATCCAGGACGGCATCAACACCTTGACCAAACCGCGCAGCATCGTCGACGCGGCCGATGCCAGGCCGCTGGCGGTAACACGCGGCCAGATCGAGTTCGACAACGTCAGCTTCGCGTACAAGGCGGGCGGCAAGCCGGTGATCGACCACCTGCAGCTGAGCATTAGCCCCGGCGAGCGCGTGGGCCTGATCGGCCGCTCGGGCGCGGGCAAGTCCACCCTGGTGAACCTGCTGCTGCGCTTTCACGACGTGGCGGCCGGACAGATCCGCATCGACGGCCAGGACATCGCCCACGTCACGCAGGACAGCCTGCGCAGCGCGATCGGCATGGTCACGCAAGACACCTCGCTCCTGCACCGCTCGATGCGCGACAACATCCTCTACGGCCGCCCCGATGCCGGCGAGGACGCCATGCGCCGCGCCGCCGAGCGCGCCGAGGCGGCGGACTTCATCGCCAGCCTGAGCGACCTCAAGGGCCGCACCGGCTATGACGCCCAGGTGGGCGAGCGCGGCGTCAAGCTCTCGGGCGGCCAGCGCCAGCGCGTGGCCATCGCGCGCGTGATGCTCAAGGACGCGCCCATCCTGCTGCTCGACGAAGCCACCAGCGCGCTCGACAGCGAGGTCGAGGCCGCCATCCAGCAAAGCCTGGACAGCCTGATGCAGGGCAAGACGGTGATCGCCATCGCGCACCGTTTGTCCACCATCGCCGCGCTCGACCGCCTGATCGTGCTCGACCAGGGCCGCATCGTCGAGCAAGGCACGCACCAGCAGCTGCTGCAGCAGGGCGGCGTGTACGCGCGCCTGTGGGCGCACCAAAGCGGCGGCTTTCTTGGCGAGGACCTGGGCGAGCGCAGCGTTGCCTGAGGGCAAGGAATGATTCAAGCATCCGCAAACTGCGCGCGCACGCGCCGGTAGGCCTGCCAGAACCTGGCGTCCTGCGACGAGGCGTAGTTGATGCGCATCAGCGTCGAAGGCTTGCGCCCGGCGAAGAACAGCGCGCCGGGGGCGATCAGGTAGTCCTCGTCGAGCAGGCGCTGGGCCAGCACCTCGGTGTCCACGCCGGTATCCACCCAGCCGAACATGCCCGCGGGCTCGGTCACGAAGCGGCAGCCGTGGTGCTGGGCCAGCTGCACGCTGCGCTTGCGCGCCTGCACCAGGTGGCCGCGCACGCGCTCGATGTGGCGGCGCAGCTGGCCATTCTCCAGGCAGATGGCCATGGCGCGCTCCATCAGCGCCGGCGTGGTCAGCGTGGACAGCAGCTTGGTGTCGAGCAGGCGCTCGACCAGGTCGGGCGCCGCGGCCAGGTAGCCCACGCGCCAGTTCGGCGCCAATATCTTGGCAAAGCCGCTCACGTAGATGCTGCGCGACAGCCCGTCGAGCACCGTCAGCCGCGTACTGTGCTCGGGCGCGATGTGGCTGTAGGTGTCGTCCTCCAGCACATGGAAGCCGTGGCTTTGCGCCAGCTGCAGCACCTGGTGCGCGGCGCCCGGGTGCAGGCAGTAGCTGGTGGGGTTGTGCAGCACGCTCACGCTGACGAAGAGCTTGGGCGCATGGGTTTCGCAGTAGCGGCGCATCACGGCCAGATCCGGGCCGCCCTCGCCGCGCGGCACCGGCAGTATCTGCATGCCCAGCAGCGCCAGCCGCGCGAACTCCACCGACCAGCCGGGCTCCTCGACCATCACCGCATCGCCCGCCTTGAGCAGGGTGCGGCAAACGATGTCCAGCCCATGCGTGGCGCCCACCGTGGTCATGATCTGGCGGCTGTCCACCGGCAGGCCCAGGCCCTTGAGGCGCTCGGCCAGCGCCTCGCGCAGGCCCGGGTCGCCCATGGGCGTGCCGTAGTGCAGCGAGATCGCCTGCAGGTCGGCCGGCGAAGACACCACCTTGCGCAGCGCCGAGCCCATGAACTGGTTCTTCAGCCAGTCCTGCGGAAACATGCCGGCGCCCGGCTGCGGCAGGTGCGCGGCCGGGTGCATCATGCCGCGGATCAGCGAGGCCGCATTGATGCGCGCCGAGGCCATGGGCAGCTGCACGGTCATCGCGTCGCGCAGCGATCCGGCGGCCCCGCTTCTGGCAGCTCCGGGCGCGGCGGCCGCGGGCATGCTTTTCTGCACGAAATCGCGCACATAAAAGCCGCGCTGGCGGCGCGACTCGACCAGGCCCTGGGCCTGCAGCAGGTCGTAGGCGGCCACCACGGTATACGGGCTCACGCCCTGCTGCCGGGCGCAGGCGCGCACCGACGGCAGGCGCGAGCCCGCGGGCAGCAGCCGCGAGCGTATGCGCTCGGCGAAGCGGGCGGCGAGCTGTTCGGTCAGGGTCTGGTGGGCATCGCGGGTGAGCATGGCGGCCTTCTGCGTTTGCTGCTGTATTGCCATCGCAACCAATACAGTTGCTGATCGTGAGCCAGCATCTGTACTGGTGATGTAATGGTCTTCTTCGTATATTAACCGACCATGACTGCCGTTGAACTGAGCGCTTTTTTTGTGCTCGCCACCGCGATGAGCTTTACCCCCGGCCCGAACACCACGCTGGCGGCCGCGCTCGCGGCCAACCAGGGCTTTCGGGCTGCCATGCGCTTCGTGTGGGCGGTGCCGGTGGGCTGGGTGGCCCTGCTGCTGCTGTGCGCCAGCGGCGTGGGCGCGCTGGTGATGGCGGCGCCGGTGCTGCGCACCGCGCTCAAGGCGGTGGGCATCGCCTACCTGCTGTGGCTGGCCTTGAGGCTCAGCGGCAGCGGCCGGCTGGCCGACAGCAGCCGCGCCACCGAGCTGGTCGGCTTCTGGCAAGGGGTCGGCCTGCAGTTCGTCAACATCAAGGCCTGGCTGCTGGCGCTGACCATCGTGGCTGGCTGGATTGCCGGGCAGGACAACGCCCTCGCGCGGCTGGCCATCGTGGTGCCGCTGATGGCGGCCTACGCCTTTGCCAGCAATTTCGCCTATGCGTCGGTGGGCGCGCTGCTGCGCCGCTGGCTGTCCCAGGGGCGGCGCCTGCTCTGGTTCAACCGGGTGATGGCAGCATTTCTGATGCTGACGGCACTCTGGATGCTCCGGGCCTAGCCCGGCAAAGATCGATAATCGCGGATTACGCATAGCACAATGCACCCACACCCAAGTGAAGAGGAAGCAATGAACCACTGGACCCTGGCCCAACGCGCCGCCACCATGAACCCATCGGTGATCCGCGAGATCCTGAAAGTCACCGAGAAGCCCGGCATCATCAGCCTGGCGGGCGGCCTGCCCTCGCCCAAGACTTTCCCGATCGACGCGTTCCAGGAAGCCGCGGCCAAGGTACTGTCGCAAGACGGCAGCGCCGCGCTGCAGTACGCGGCCAGCGAAGGCTACGGCCCGCTGCGCGAGGCGATCGCCGGCTTCCTGCCCTGGGATGTGAGCCCCGACCAGATCCTGATCACCACCGGCTCGCAGCAGGGGCTCGACCTCGCCGGCAAGATCCTGCTCGACGAAGGCAGCCGCCTGCTGGTGGAGACGCCCACCTACCTGGGCGCGCTGCAGGCCTTCTCGCCCAACCAGCCCCGCGTGGCCAGCGTGGACAGCGATGACGGCGGCGTGCTCGTCGACGATCTGGACCGCAAGATCGGCGCAGGCGCCGACAAGGCCCGCTTCATCTACCTGCTGCCCAATTTCCAGAACCCCACCGGCCGCACCATGGACGACGCCCGCCGCCAGGCCGTGAGCGAGCGCGCCGCCAAGCTGGGCCTGCCCATCCTCGAAGACAACCCCTATGGCGACCTGTGGTACGACGAGGAGCCCGCCAAGCCGCTGACCGCGCGCAACCCCGACGGCGGCCTGTACCTGGGCTCGTTCTCGAAGGTGCTGGCGCCCGGCCTGCGCCTGGGCTACATCGTCGCGCCCAAGCACATCTACCCCAAGCTGCTGCAGGCCAAGCAGGCGGCCGACCTGCACACCCCGAGCTTCAACCAGCGCATGGTGGCCGAGGTGCTGAAGGATGGCTTCCTGGACCGCCACGTGCCCACCATCCGCGCGCTGTACAAGAAGCAGCGCGATGCCATGCTGGCCGCGCTGGAAAAGCACTTCGCCGGCATGGACGTGCGCTGGACCAAGCCTGTTGGCGGCATGTTCCTGTGGCTGCGCATGCCCGAGGGCATCGACACCGTGAAGATGCTGCCCGACGCGGTCGAGCGCAACGTGGCCTATGTGCCCGGCGCCGCCTTCTACGCCAGCAACCCCGACACCCGCACCATGCGCCTGTCGTACGTGACCGCGTCCGAGCAGCAGATCGAGACCGCGATCGCCGCGCTGGCCGCCACCGTGCGCGAGCAGCTGGGCCGCAGGTAAGCACCGGCGCCGCGGCGCCATCGAGAACGCTCCACCGCCTGCGGGGCGCTGGAGCGTTTTTTATTGAATGAAGGAGTCGCCATGTTGACCATCTGGGGACGTTTGTCGTCGATCAATGTGCGCAAGGTCGTGTGGTGCGCGCGCGAGCTGGGCCTCGCCTTCGAGCGCATCGAGGCCGGCGGTACGTTCGGCGGCACCCGCACCGCCGACTACCTGGCGCTGAACCCGAATGCGCTGGTGCCCGCCATCCGCGACGGCGAAGGCCCGTTCGTGGTGCGGCTGTGGGAGTCGAACGTGATCGTGCGCTACCTGTGCGCGCGCTACTCGCCCGGCCAGCTCTACCCGGCGCCGCTGGCCACGCGCTTCGATGCCGAGCGCTGGATGGACTGGCAGCAGACCACGCTCAACCCGGCCGGCCGCGATGCCTTCCTGCAACTGGTGCGCACCGCGCCCGGGCAGCGCGACGCCGCCCGCCTGCAAGCCTCGGTGGCCGCCACCGAGCCGCTGATGGCGCTGCTCGACGCCCACCTGGCCGAGCGCGCCTTCATGCTGGGCGATGCCTTCGGCATGGCCGACATACCGCTGGCCTGCGAGGCGCACCGCTGGTTCGGCCTGCCCGCCGCGCACTACCAGCGCCCGCGCTGGCCCCACCTGGAGCGCTGGTTCGCCAGCCTGCAGGCGCGCCCGGCCGCCCAGGGCATCCTGGACATGGCATTGAGCTGAAGCATCCGCCAGCACTTGCCGCACAAACACCACCAGCCGCCAGAACCCAAGCCACCGGAGCCCGCCATGCGCCCACGCCGCTTCATGCAGGTCGACGTTTTCTCGCCCACGCCCTACCAGGGCAACCCGCTCGCGGTGGTGCTCGACGGCGAAGGCCTGGGCGACGCGCAGATGCAGGACTTCTCCCGCTGGACCAACCTGTCGGAAACCACCTTCCTGCTGCCGCCCACCGTGCCCGGGGCCGACTACCGGGTGCGCATCTTCACGCCCAGCAACGAGCTGCCCTTCGCCGGCCATCCCACGCTGGGCAGCTGCCACGCCTGGCTGGCGGCGGGCGGCAAGCCGGCCCGCGCCGGCCGCGTGGTGCAGCAATGCGCCAAGGGCCTGGTGGCACTGCAGCCGCTGGCGGCGAAGCCAAGCCTCTGGAGCTTTGCCGCGCCCGCCACCCGGCGCCAGCCCATCAGCGAGACCCAGCTGTTGCCCGTGCTGCAGGCGCTGCAGCTGCCGCGCGAGGCGGTGCTGGCCTGCCAGCAGCTGGACAACGGCCCCAACTTCTGGGCCCTGCTGCTGCGCGATGCCGACAGCGTGTTCGCCGCCCAGCCCGACTTTGCCGCGCTGTACGCCATGCGGGTCGAGGTGGGCCTGGCGGCCATCTACCCGCGCCCGCCGGCGGCGGGCCTGATCGCGCGCTCCAGCCGCGAGGCCCGGGCCTTCATGCAGTCCCCGCCGCCGGCCGGCGCGCAGGAGGCCGAGCCCGACATCGAGGTGCGCGCCTTCTTCAACGCCACCACCGTTGCCTGCGAGGACCCGATCACCGGCAGTTTCAACGCCAGCCTGGCCCAATGGCTGATCGACGCGGGCCACCTCCAGGCGCCCTACCTCGCCAGCCAGGGCGTGGCCCTGGGGCGCCAGGGGCTGGTGCATATCGAGCAGGACGCATCGGGCCAGGTCTGGGTCGGCGGCCAGGTGTCGCTGTGCATCCAAGGAGAAGTGACGCTATGAGCACGACCGTCCCCACCCTGCCCGGCCTGGCCGACATCGAGGCCGCCGCGCACACCGTCTACCAGGACTTCGCCGCCACACCGCAGTACCGCTGGGGGCAGCTCAGCGAGCGCCTGGGCACCGATTGCTGGCTCAAGCACGAGAACCACACGCCGGTGGGCGCCTTCAAGATCCGCGGCGGGCTGAGCTATTTCGCGCAGCTCGCGGCGCGCAACGCGCTGCCGCACGAGGTGATCAGCGCCACGCGCGGCAACCATGGCCAGAGCATCGCCTGGGCCGCGCGCCGCCACGGCGTGCGCTGCACCATCGTCGTGCCGCACGGCAACTCCACCGAGAAGAACGCCGCGATGCGCGCGCTGGGCGCCGAGCTCATCGAGCACGGCGACGACTTCCAGGCCGCGCGCGAACACGCCATGCAACTGGCCGGCGAGCGCGGCGCGCACATGGTGCCCAGCTACCACGCGGACCTGGTGCGCGGCGTGGCCACCTACTGGTGGGAGTTCCTGCGCGCCGTGCCACGCATGGACGTGGCCTACGTGCCCATAGGCATGGGCTCGGGTGCCTGCGCGGCGATAGCCGCCAAGCTGGCGCTGGGGCACCCGGTGCGCATCGTCGGCGTGGTCAGCAGCCATGCCACCACCTACCGCGACTCGCTGGTCGCCGGCCGCGTGGTGGAGGCCCCCGCCAGCACCCAAATCGCCGATGGCCTGGCGGTGCGCCAGGCCGATGCCGGCGCGCTCGCGGTGCTGCGGCGGCACCTGGAGCGCATCGTGGCCGTGGACGACGCCGCGGTGGGCCAGGCCATGCGCCTGCTGTTCACCGACACCCACAATACCGCCGAAGGCGCGGGCGCCGCCGCGCTTGCCGCCGCGCTGCAGGAGCGCGCCGCCCTGCAGGGCCAGGTGGTCGGCCTGCCGCTGACCGGCGGCAATGTGGATGCGGCAGTCTTTGCCCGCGTGCTGCAGGGCGCGGCAGGCTGAGCATCAGTACCGGTCGGTCGGCAGGGGGTGGACTCGGGCGAGCAGGCTCGGCCACCGGGCTCGATCTAGGGCCGAGCCGCCCCCGGCGCCCAGGCCAGCTGCAGCAGCTCGGCCAGCAGCTCGGCCAGCCCCCGGGCGGCCGCATCCACCAGGGCCGCGCCCTTCTCGGCCGTGGCCGCGGCCGCGTTGCCAACCGCGCCGCAGGGGTTGTAGTCCTCGATCGCCCAGCCCATCTTGGCGCTCTTGCCGTTGCCCAGGATCGCGAAGCGCGCCGCGCGGTCCTGCGAGCTGGAGTGAAAGCACCCCGCATGCGCCATCTGCACCTGCTGCGGCGCGAGGTGCAGCATCATCGAGGTCTCGATCTCGCCGCCGTGGATGCCGAAGCGGTGCTCTTCGGCGCTGAACAGGCCAGTGACCTCGGGCGGCAGCGGCAGGCTGCCCCAGCTGCTGCCGTAGACCAGCAGCCCGTGGCGCATGCGCAGCTCGCGCGCGACGATGTCCATCACGCTGACCTGGCCGCCATGGGCATTGAACAGCAGCAGCTTGCGGATGCCGGCGCGCGCCACGGCTTCGCCCAGCGCGCTCCACAGCTCGATGATGAGCGCGGGCGGCAGGCTGATGGTGCCGGGAAAGCTCAGGTGCTCGGTGCTCAGGCCCACGGCCTGCGTGGGCAGCGCCAGCACCGGCGCATCGGGCGGCAGCAGCGGCAGCGCCGCGCGCACGATGCCGTCGACCAGCGTCGCATCCACCGACACCGGCAGGTGCGGCCCGTGCTGCTCGATGGCCGCCACCGGCAGCACCGCCAGGCTGCGCGCGGCCAGGCCCGAGGCCTGGCCCGCGGCGAACTCGCGGGTGCTGATGTCCTGCCACCAGCGCGAAGACCAGGCGCTGGCGTTCATCTATTGCTGCTGTTGCTGTTGTTGCTGCGCCTCGCGGTCGCTCCACAGCCGGCCGCCGGTGGCCCAGTCGTGGCGCGGCACGTCGAAGAACAGGATGTCCACGCCATCGGGCGAGCCGCCCAGCGTGCGCACGGTGGCTTCGGTCAGGGCCTGGGCGAGCGCGCGCTTTTGCTCCACGGTACGGCCTTCGAACAGTTCTACGCGAATGGTTGGCATGCAGGTTCTCCGTTTCAAAAATTCAGTTGCGGTAGTCGGGGGATGCGCGCTCGAGCCGGCGCAGCAGCGCCGGCCATTCCAGGTCACCGTCCCATTCGCTGCCATCGCCCACCCACTGGCGGTAGGTCAGCGCGGCCAGCTCGGGCGAGGCGAGCAGCAGCTGGCCGCCGGTGGCCGCCATGGCGCGCAGCTGTGCCTGGGCGGCGCGCTCGAGTAGGTGCATCAGCATCCAGGCCTCGGCCACGCTGCGGCCCACCACCAGCGGACCGTGGTTTTCCAGCAACAGCCCGTCGAGGCAGCCCAGCGCGGCCACCAGGCGGCGTTGTTCGTCCTGCCCCAGCGCCAGCCCTTCGTAGGCATGGCGCCCCAGCCGGCCATACAGCCGCATCGCCCATTGCGAGGTCGGCTGCAAGCCCTGCGGCAGCATGGCCAGCGCCACGCCCCAGGGCGTGTGCAGGTGGATCACGCATTCCACCTCGGGGCGCGCCGCATGCACGGCACCGTGGATGGCGAAGCCGCTGGGGTTGACCCGGGCGCCCGAGCCGTCGACCACCTGCCCCGCGACATTGACCTTGACCAGCGACGAGGCGGTGATCTCGTCGAAGCTCGCGCCGAAGGGATTGATCAGGTAATGCCCGGGCTCGCCGGGCACGCTGGCCGACAGGTGGGTGTAGATGGTGTCGTCCCAGCCGTTCGCGGCGGCCATGCGGTACGCGGCGGCCAGGTCGGTGCGCACCTGGCGCTCGGTGCGCGGCGGTCGTTCGGGGCGGGAGGCGGTCATGGCGGATCGGCTGAGGCAAGCAAGGGGTTTGCCGCGATTCTGACATGGCCGGCAGCGCGCAGGCCGGCATTTCAGTTATCCGCAGCGCCGCCGCCTACAAGCATTGTTGAATTTTTCCGAGTAATTTAGCCCAGCTATTGGAAACCGGTTTCTTTAAAATCGAGCCTGAGTTTTTCGCAAGGAAAGTCCGTCATGTCCATCTCCCGCCGCCGCCATTCCAGCGCCCAGTCGCTGGCCGCCAAGAGTCTGGAGCTCTCCTGGGCCGCGCCCCAGGTAGTGGCCCAGCGGGTCAGCCGCATGATGGCGGCAGGCGCCAGCCCGTCGGCGCGCGACCAGCAGGAATTCATGCGCATGGGCAACGAGAAGGTGGTGGCCTTCTACGAATCCTGGGCCGCGATGTGGGGCCAGGCGATGACCTCGTACTGGCAAACCGCCGCCAAGATGAGCTTCGCCCCCCTGATGGCGCCCACGCTGCAGAACCCGTTCGCGCCGTTCGCGCTGGGCTCGGCCTCGCAGAAGCTGGCCAAGCAGCAGATGCGCGCGGTCACCGAGGTGCTGCATGCCGGCCTGTCGCCGGTGCATGCCAAGGCGGTGAGCAATGCCAAGCGCCTGTCGCGCAGCGGTTCGCGCGAGCATAGCTAAAAAAGATAGCTGCTAGCGCTTTATGGACAGGCGCTAGCTGCCTTTTTCATCCTTTTCGCTGCGCTGCAGCGCCCACATGCGCGCATAGCGGCCGTCCTGCGCGAGCAGCTGCGCATGGGTGCCGCGCTCGACGATGCGGCCCGCGTCCATCACCAGGATCTCGTGCGCATCGACGACGGTGGACAGCCGGTGCGCGATCACCAGCGTGGTCTTGCCGGCGGCGGCGCTGCGCAGCTCGCGCTGGATGGCGCGTTCATTGGCCGAATCGAGCGCCGAGGTGGCCTCGTCGAAGATCAGGATGGGCGGGTTCTTGAGCAGGGTGCGGGCGATGGCCACGCGCTGCTTCTCGCCGCCCGAGAGCTTGAGCCCGCGCTCGCCCACGCGGGTGGCGTAGCCACCGGGCGTGGCCATCACCATGTCGTGGATGCGCGCGGCCTGCGCGGCCGCCACCACCTCGGCATGCGATGCGCCGGGGCGGCCGTAGGCGATGTTGTATTCCACCGTGTCGTTGAACAGCACCGTGTCCTGCGGCACGATGCCGATGGCCTGGCGCAGGCTGTGCTGGGTGAGGCCGCGGATGTCCTGACCGGCGATGGTGATGCGCCCCTGCTGCACATCGTAGAAGCGGAACAGCAGCCGCGCCAGCGTGGACTTGCCCGCGCCCGACGGGCCGACCACCGCGACGGTCTTGCCCGCCGGAATGGCCAAGGACACGCCCTGCAGGATGGGCCGCGCCGGGTCATAGGCAAAGTGCACGTCCTCGAAGCGCACCTCCGGCTCGCCCCGCAGCGCCAGCGGCAGCGCGCCGGGCGCGTCGGCGATCTCGCGCTCGGTGTCCATCAGCGTGAACATGCGGTCCAGGTCGGTCAGGCTCTGGCGGATCTCGCGGTACAGCGTGCCCAGGAAGTTCAGCGGCAGGTAGAGCTGGATCATGAAGGCGTTGACCATCACCAGGTCACCGAGCGTGAGCTGGCCGGCCACCACGCCCTGGGTCGCGCGCCACAGCATGGCCACCAGCGCCAGCGCGATGATGAGCTGCTGGCCGCTGTTGAGCAGGCTCAGGCTGCTCTGGCTCTTGAGGCGGGCCAGGCGCAGGCGCTCCAGGTCTTCGTCGTAGCGCCGGGCCTCGAAGGCCTCGTTGTTGAAGTACTTGACGGTTTCGTAGTTCAGCAGCGAATCGATGGCCTTGGAATGGGCCGACGAATCGAGCACGTTCGCCTCGCGCCGAAAGCGCGTGCGCCACTGCGTGACCGATACGGTGAAGCCGATGTAGACCACCAGCGCGGCGCCGGTGATGAGCGCGAACCACAGGTCGTAGCGCACGGCCAGGATGCCGAGCACCAGCGCCAGCTCGATCAGCGTGGGGATGATGCTGTAGAGCGAGAAGGAGATCAGCGACTCCACGCCGCGCACGCCGCGCTCGATGTCGCGCGTCATGCCGCCGGTCTGGCGCTCCAGGTGAAAGCGCAGGCTCATGCCGTGCAGGTGCTCGAAGGTCTGCAGCGCGATGCTGCGCGCCGCGCCCTGCGTGGCCTTGGCGAACACCAGCTCGCGCAGCTCCGAGCACAGCGAAGTCACCAGGCGCAGCCCGCCATAGGCCAGCAGCAGGCCGGCGGGCACCAGCAGCAGCGCCTTCGGGCTGCCGGCCGGTATGCCGAGCGCATCGACGATGCGCCCCAGCAGCACCGGCACGCCCACGTTGGCGAGCTTGGCGCCCACCATGAACAGCAGCGCCGCGATGACGCGCCACTTGTACTGCCAGAGATAGGGCAGCAGGCGCTTCAAGGCCGCGCCGTCGCGCGAAGGGGCTGCCATGGCGGGGGTGGCGGGCATGGCGTCGGGAAAGCGTCGCATCGGGGACAATGGTGGTTTTGCAAGAACTCTGCCATTGTGCCCCCCATAACCATGCATAGCCCCCGAATCACCTCCGCCGAACTGCCCGCCGACAAGGAGCTGGTGCTGCGCGTCATCCCCATGCCCGGCGACTGCAATGCCAACGGCGACATCTTCGGCGGCTGGGTGATGTCGCAGTTCGACCTGGCCGGCGCGGTGCTGCCGGCGCGCCATGCCAGCGGCAGGATCGCCACGGTTGCGGTGAAGGAGTTCGTCTTCAGGCAGCCGGTGCGCGTGGGCGACATCGTCTCGTTCTACGCCAAGCTCGCGCGCGTGGGAACCAGCTCGATGACCGTGGAAGTCGAGGCGATTGCCGAGCGCCTGTCCATGCCCGGCGAATACGTGCTGGTGACGCAGGCCACCGCCACCTACGTGGCCATCGACGACTACGGCCAGCCGCGCAAGGTGCCGCCGCTCAACTGCGGCGCCTGAGCATCAGTCCACCTTGGCCCCGGTGGCCTTGACCACCTTGGCCCAGCGCACGATCTCGCTGTCGATGTGCGACTGCAGCGCCTGCGGCGTGGAGCCGACCGGGTCATAGCCGCCGGCGGCCATCTGCGCTTGCATCGCGGGCTGCTTGAGCGCGGCGGCGATCTCCTCGCTGAGTTTTTGCCGGATGGCCAGCGGCGTTGCCGCCGGCGCGATGATGGCGTACCAGCCCGTGACGTCGAAGCCGGCGACGCCCTGCTCCTGGATGGTCGGCACCTCGGGCGCCAGCGCCGAGCGCTGGGGGCTGGTCACCGCCAGCGCATGCATGCGGCCGTTGCGGATATGCGGCATCGAGGTGGAGATGCTGTCGAAGGTGAGGTCGATGTCGCCCGCCAGCATGGCGTTGACCACGCCGGCGCTGCCCCGAGAACCTGTTAGCGGCCTCTACGCTGCCGCGTTGGTTCGCAATCGGGATGAGTGCGAGTCGATGTGGCGCAGCATGCACTAGTGTGCATGCAAGGCGCAGCGCGAAGCAATCGCCCGATTGCGCCCCAACCCGGAGGGCCAGGGCCTTTGCGGGCGGTCTGCTGCGTTGCGAATCCTCGCCATAGCTGGGCTATGGCTGCGGTATCGCGCCTTGCGTCCCATCCCGCAAAGGCAATGGCGCGGCACCGTAGAGACCGCTAACAGGTTCTTGAAGGTACGTGGGTCATCTGGATGCCGGCCATGCTGCTGAAATACTCGGCCGCCAGGTGCCCGGTGTTGCCGTTGCCCGCCGAGCCGAAGGTGAGCTTGCCCGGCGCCGCCTTGGCCGCCTGGATCAGCTCGGGGATGTTCCTGGCCGGCAGCTTGGCGCTGCCCGCCACCACCATGGGCAGCGTCGCCACCAGCGAGACGGGCGCGAAGTCCTTGCGCGTGTCGTAGGGCAGCTTGGGGTACAGGCTGTCGTTGATCGCATGCGCAGCCAGCACCATCAGGAAGGTATAGCCGTCGGGCCTGGCCCGCGCCAGGTACTGCGAGGCCAGCGTGCCGCCCGCGCCGGGCTTGTACTCCAGGGCCTGCCCGCCCCCAGAATGGGAGCTGCGTTGCCCCGCCGTGGGGATGGATGCGCGAAGCTTGGTATTCCCAATAGCCGCAGCTATTGGGGATGCCGAGCGACAAAGCAGGCGCCCCAGGGCGGGGCAACCCGAAGGGAAGGACGAATGCCGGGTGCATCGCGTTGTTACGGCACCCAACCAATAGCTACGGCTATTGGCTGGGCACCGCGCCTAGCGCTGCATCCCGGCATTCATCCTTCGCACTCCCATTCTGGGGGCGGGCAGGCCCTACACTGATTGCTTGAGCTGCTGCTGCAGCTGCAGCGCCAGCGGGCGGCCCAGCAGGTCGGCGCTGCCGCCCGGCGGGTACGGGATCACCAGCTGGATCGGCTTGTCGGGCCAGTCCGCGGCCTGGGCCGTGGGGGCCAGCACGGCGGCGCCGGCCAGCGCCAGGCAGGAAAGCAGCGCACGGCGCAAGTGGGATGGGTACATGGAAAGGCCTCCTGGATTCTGGTGGATGGATGGGGGGTCATTCGAGCGACAGCCCGGCCGCTTTCACGATCTGCGCCCAGCTTTTGCGCTCTTGCGCGATGAAGGCGTCGTACTCGGCGGGCGTCTCGCCGCCGGGCACGCCGCCCAGGTCGGCAAAGCGCTGGCGCAGCTCGGGCGTGAGCATGGCCTTGCGCGCGGACTGCTGCAGCTGCTCGACCACCGCATCCGGCGTGCCCGCCGGCGCCAGCAGGCCGAACCAGGCGGTCACCTGCATCGGAATGCCGGCCTGGGCCATCGTCGGCACCTCGGGCAGCTGCGCGGCGCGGTCCTTGCTGGTGATGGCCAGCGCGCGGAACTTGCCCGACTTGATGTGCGGCATGGAGCTGGGCAGGTTGTCGATCATGAAGTCCACCTGCGAGCCAAGCAGCGCGGTCACCGCGGGCGCGGCGCCGCTGTGCGGCACCAGGGTCACGTCGATGTCCGCCTTCTGGCGGAACATCTCGGTGGACATGTGCGGCGACTGGCCTACGCCGGAGGTGGCCGCGGTCAGCGGCCGCGTCTTCGCCAGCGCCACCAACTCCGCCACGCTCTTGACCGGCGAGTTCGCATTCACCACCAGGATGTTGGGCACCGAGATCACGTTGGTGATGCCGCGCAGGTCGCTCTCCTTGTAGCTCAGGTGCTTGTAGAGGCTGAAGTTGATCGCCACCGGGCCGATGTTGCCCATCAGCAGGGTATAGCCGTCAGGCTTGGCCCGCGCCACCAGCGAGGTGCCGATGCTGCCGCCGCCACCGCCCTTGTTCTCGACCACAATGGAGGTGCCAAGGTCGCGCCCCATCTTCTCGGCCAGTACGCGCGCCGCGATGTCGGTGGTGCCGCCCGCCGCCGCGGGCACCACCACGGTGATCGGCCGTTCGGGCCACGCGGCCATGGCCGCGGTGGCCACGCCCTGCAGGGCCAGGCATGCGGCCCAGATCATGCGTTTCATGAAGTCTCCTGTTCGAGTCAAAGCAGGCAACACCATACGGGGTCGCCGCCGCCCGGCGCCTAGGGTTAGGCTGTAGAGATGCTTCGTACTTGGAAAACCGGCGCTTCGGCCGCGGTAAAGCGCCTGCTGCCGGTCACGACTCGGCGGTGAAGCCGATCTTCTTGACCAGCGGCCCCCAGTGCTCGGTCTGGGCACGCTGCGACTCGGCCATCTCGGCCGGCGACGAGGCAGCGGCGATCAGCCCCATCTGCCCCAGCGATTCGATCACCGAGGGCTGCTGCAGCGCCTGCCGCATCGCGCCATTGGCGGCCTGCAGCACCGCGGCGGGCGTGCGCGCCGGCGCGTAGAAGCCGAACCATTCCTCGCTGCTCAGGCCGGGAAAGCCCTGCTCCGCGAAGGTGGGCACGCCGGGCGTGAACGGCGTGCGGCGCGGCGCCGACGTGGCCAGCAGGCGCAGCTTGCCGGCCTTGTAGTGCGCCAGCAGGTCGCCGGTGGTGGTGAACATCACCGGAATCTGCCCCGCGATCAGGTCGGCTATGCCCGGCACCGCGCCGCGGTAGGGCACCTGCACCAGCGGCAGCCTGGCCTCCATGCCCAGCAGCGCGCCGAGGAAGTGCGAGGTCGAGCCCGGCGCCGGCGATCCGTAGCCGGTGTACTGCGGATGGGCGCGCACCCAGTCCAGGTAGTCGGAGACGGTCTTCACCGCGGCCGGCACCATCGGGCCCACGGCCATGGCCTGCGAGGTGGTCGCGGCGATTCCCACCGGGGCGAAGTCGGCCACCGGGTCGTAGCCCAGCTTCTTGTAGACGAAGGGGTAGATCACCATGCACGAGTACGGCGTGCACAGCAGCACCTGGCCGTCGGCCGGCGCGCTCTTGGCGGCGATGCAGGCGATCTGGCCACCCGCGCCGGGCCGGTTCTCGACGATGGCGGCAGCGGCAAAGCCGCCGCCCAGCTTCTCGGCGATGCGGCGCGCCACCAGGTCGGTGGTGCCGCCCGGCGCGAAGCCGACGACGACCTTGGTCGCCTTCAGGTGCTGCGCCCGGGCCTGGGGCGCCAGCAGGCTTGCCGAGGCAGCGGCGGCGGCGGTGAGGAAATGGCGGCGAGTGCTCATGTCGGACTCCAGCAAAAAGAACCAAGGAACTTCATCAGGTGGCGCAGTAGCCGCCGTCGACCGGCAGCGTGGCGCCGGTGATGCAGGCGGCCGCCGGCGAGGCCAGGAATTCCACCGCGCAGGCCACGTCGTCGGGCTGCACCGTGCACTGCAGGGGCATGCGCGCGAGGAAGGCGGCCAGCGCCTCGGGATTCGCGCGCAGGCCGGCGGTCATCTCGGTGGCGGTGATGCCGGGCGCCACCGCATTCACCCGCACGCCCTGCGGGCCCAGCTCCAGTGCCAGCGCCTGCGTCAGCTGCTTGACCCCGCCCTTGGACGCGGTATAGGCCACCGAATTGCGCACCGCCACGAAGGCGTGGATGGAGGCGATGTTGACGATGCAGCCGCGGCGCGCGCGCAGCTGCCCGGCAAAGGCGTAGGCGGCGTGAAAGCAGCCGTCCAGGTTCACCCCCATGGTGCGCCGCCAGCGCTGCAGCGCGCCGGCATCGTCGAGGCTGCCACGCAGCAAGACGCCGGCATTGCAGACCAGCACATCGCAGGGGCCGGCCTGCTGCTGCAGCTGCGCGGCAACGCCTTCCATCGCCTGCGCATCGGCCACGTCGGCCGCCAGTCCGATCGCCTCGCCGCCTTGGGCGCACAGCGCCTGCACTGCCTGCTGCAGCCGGGCCGCGTCGAGATCGATCAGCGCCACCCGCGCCTGCGCAGCCGCGAAGCGCCGCGCGATCGCCAGGCCTATGCCCTGGGCCGCGCCCGTGACCGCCACCACCTTGCCGGCGAACGACATGCAGCCCTCAGGCTTGCAGGAAGTCGAGCGTGCGCTGCTGCGCCAGCTGCGCGGCGGCGGCCTCGAAGTGCTCGCCGCCCGGGCGCGCGAAGGCATGGTCGCAGCCGGGATAGACATGCGCCGGCATGCGCTCTTGCCGCGCCGCATGCGCCAGGATGGTGGCGCGCGCCTCGGGCGGCACGAACACGTCGCGCTCGGCGATGTGCAGCAGGCAGGGCGCCATGCCGGTGCGCTGCGCAGGGATCAGTCCTTCGAGGCCGACGCCGTAGTAGCTCACCGCGGCCGCGATCGGCGTGGACATGGCCATCATCACCGCCAGGCGGCCGCCCAGGCAGTAGCCCAGCGCGCCCACGGCATCGCCCCGGCCCTGCTGCACGAACCACTGGCGCGCCGCGTCGAGATCGCGCACCGCGCGCTCCTGGTCCATGGCCTGCATCAGCGCCACGCCTTGCTGGAACTGCCCGGGCTGCGCCGGGTCGAGCTCGACGCCGGCCTGCTGGCGCGAGAACAGGTCGGGGCACAGCACCTCGAAGCCCAGCTCGGCCCAGGCGGCCGCGGCCGCCCGCATGGCGGCGTTGATGCCGAAGATCTCCTGGATCAGCACCAGGGGGCGGGCGGTGCCGAGGCGGCTGGGCACATGCAGCGCAGGCAGCGCGAAGCCGTCGTCGGCGCGCAGGGGGATCATGTTCATTGCGGTCTATCTCCAAAAAAGCTCAGGAAGCGGTACTCGTGAGTTCGATGCTGATCAGCGCCGGGTTGTGGATCGAGCGCACGTACTCGATCAGCGCGCCGTCGCCGGCATACAGCCAGGCCTGCACCTCCAGCCCCGGCGCGCCGGCCGGCAGCCCCAGCACCCGGGCGATGGGCGCGGCCAGCGCACAGGCGCCGATGCGGTGGCGGATGCTGTGCACCTTGACGCCGTAGACGCGCTCGATCAGCTCCAGCACCGAATCGACCTCCTGGTCGAGCAGCGGCGCGATACCGGCATATTTGTTGTCCAGGTAAACCGTGGTCCAGCTCGACAGCTCGCTTTGCCCCTGCAGGTGGCGCACGCCCTCGATCGCCATCCAGTGGCCGGTGGCGCAGGCCATGCCCTGCAGGCCCTCGTCCGGCTCGCCGGCCAGGGTCTGGATGCGGCGCACGCGCAACGCGGTCTGCCCCGCGAGCCGCAGGATGCTGTCGAGCCCATCCATCTGCTGCACGTAGCGCTGGGCCATCTCCTGCGCCACCACCCGGGTGCCCAGGCGGCGCACGCGTTGCACCACGCCGCCCTTTTCCAGAATGTCGAGCGCCTGGCGCAGCGTGATGCGGCTCACACCCAGCAGCTTGGCCAGGTCCAGCTCCTTGGGCAGCACCGCGCCCACGGGCCACTGGCCCTGGCGGATCTGCTCCAGCAGCGCGGCGCAGACCTTGCGGTACAGCGGCTCGTGGGCACGGGGGGGATGGCTGGTGTTCGGCATAGGTTCTAATTTAAATAATAAGATATAACTTAATTCAGCAACATACCCACAAACCCGGAGCCGCAGCAAAAAAGGCATGGCGCTGGGCGCCATGCCTTTTTGGAGACTCGGTGGGCGCCGCGGAGCACGGCGCACTGGCTGGGCCGATGCCCGCGGCTATACGATGCTGGCCGCCTCGGCCTTGTCGGCCGCGGGCCTGCTGCCGGCGGCGCGGCCGCTGGCCGAGCATTCGATCTCGCCGGTGATCTGGCCGCCCTCCTCGATGATGACCTTGCCGTAGCGGATCTTGCCGTGCACGCGGCCCGAGCCAAAGATCACCAGCTTGTCGCGCACCGTCAGGTTGCCCTCGAACTCGCCATGGATTTCGGCGATGTCGATCTCGGCCGAGCCGCGGAACGCGCCCTGCGCGGCGATCTGGATCACGCGCGAATTCATCGTGGCCTCGACCGTGCCCTCCACCACCAGGGTGTCGCAATCGGTGATCTCCACGCCCTTGAGCTTGATGTTGGGCCCGACGGTGAGCTTGCTGCCACTCGACTCGGCGGCCGGCGCCTCGGCGGCCTCGGCGCTCTTGGGGGTGTTGATCGCGCCGCCCAGAACCGAGCTGGCCGACCCGGCGGCTGTGCTGGGCAGGGTGCCGCCCGAGGCCGAAGCCGGGGCAGCGCCCAAAAACTTGGAGGCGCCGGCGTCGCTCTCGCGCCGCCCGCCAAAGAAGGGATTTTGCACAGCCATCGGTTCGTTCTCCTGGGGGGTTAAAAATCGCATGCTAGCCAATCCGCGCCTGGTCACTCTGTCGCATTTGAAAAGGCTGGTAACAAAAGCACCGGCAGAGATCGGCTGCTATCAATATTTTCATTATCAGTACAAAGCACACTTTTGCAAACAAAGGTCATTTCGCCATATCCTGGCGTCTTGCCAAGAAGCACGGCTTGTTTTCAGCTGGGCTCCCTACAATAACGCGCTACTTCCCGATACCAATGCATTGCCTTGACTGCCGTTTCCTTTGACCAAGCCCTGCCCCGGCAGGCCAGCCCCCAGCGCCAGCTGTGGCTGTGGATTGCCGTGTCCGCCGCCGTGTGGACCGTGATGGGCTGGCTTGCCAACGGCAACCTCGACGGCTATTTCGACATGCTGGAGAACTATGCATGGTCGCAGTCGTTCGGCTGGGGCACGCACAAGCACCCGCCGTTCCTCTCGTGGACCACGGGCCTGTGGTTTGCGCTGTTCCCGATCAATGACGCCTCGTACCGCGCGCTGTCGTATGCGAACGTGGCCGTGGGCCTGCTGGGCGTGGCCTACCTGGCCCGCCGGCTGGGCATGCAGCGCTTTGCGCCGGTGGCGGTGCTGCTGCTGCTGTGGAGCTTTCCCTACACCACGCTGGCGGGCAAGTTCAACGCGAATTCGCAGCTGCTGTCGCTGTGGCCCTGGACCGCGGGCCTGCTGCTCGCCAGCATGCAGGAGCAGCGCTGGCGCGGCGCGCTGGCCAGCGTGGTGCTCGGCCTGCTGGCCGCGGCCTGCATGCTCAGCAAATATGTCAGCGGCGTGTTCCTGGCCGGCTTTCTGCTGCCCACGCTGCTCACGCCGCAGGGCCGGCAGTGGCTGCGCACGCCACGGCCCTACCTGGCGCTGATCGCCTTTGCCGCCGCGCTGGCGCCGCATCTGGCCTGGGTGGCGCAGCACGGCTGGATCACGCTGAGCTACGCCGCCGACCAGGGCGACGGCCGGGTGGAATGGCGGCACATCGCCCGCTTCGTGGTCTCGCCGGTGCTGTACTGGCTGCCGGGCTGGCTGGCGGTGACCGGCGTCTATGCCTGGCAGGGCCGTGCGGACCCTGGCGGCAGCGCCAGCTGGTTGACCCGCTGGCGGCGCGCCATGGCCACTAGCTGGCGCTGCCAGGGCTGGCGCGACACGCTGTTCTGGCTGGCCATGTCCACCTGGCTGGGCATGCTGCTGTTTGGCCTGTCCAGCGTGGTCACGCTGTCGATCCCATGGGCCATTCCCATCGGCTTTGCCTTCAGCCTGCTGTGGCTGCGCAACCTGGATGCCGCCCACCCGGCGGCGACCGAGCGGGCGCTGCGCAGCCTGGCGCGCGGCTTCTGGCCGGCGCTGGCCCTGGTGGTGGTGCTGGGCGCGGCGCAGATGCGCCGCGAAATCGCCAACTCCGACAGCGACTACTACCGCCCCAACGAGGCCGCGGCGCATGCGGTGCTGGCGCACTGGCAGCGCGCGCATCCCGATGTGCCGCTGCGCTGGGTGGGCGGCGACTGGGCCCAGAACGCGCTGGTGGCCTTCTACGGCGATCCTGCGGTGCGCACCCTGCCGGGCATGCCCGACAGCCCCGAGGCCAGGATGTATGACTACCCGGACTGGGCGCGCCAGGGTGGCCTGCTGCTGTGCGGCCGCGGCCCGGTGGGCGGCGACGGCCAGTCGCCCCCGCCCGCCGCCGCCTGCGAAGACGCCGCCGCCGCCTGGCAGGCGCGCCAGGGGCAGGCCAGCGGGCCGGTGCTGATCAAGGTGCACAAGCCGGTGGACTGGCGCTTTCCGCATCCCAAATCCTATGTGTATGCGATTTTCGAGTATCTGCCCGCGCAGGGCCGCTGAGCGGAGAACCCCACCATGCCCCCACTGACCGCCCCCCTGCCGGGTCGCGAGCGCCTGGTACTGAGCTGCGTGGTGCCCGCCTACAACGAGGCCGGCCACCTCGAGGACTTTCTGCATGCGCTGCATGCGGCCATCGCGCCGCTGGCCGCGGAATGCGAGATCGTGCTGGTCGACGACGGCAGCAAGGACGCCACCGCCGCCATCGCGCAGCGGCTCGCGCCCCGCTTCCCGATGCGTTTCCTGAAGCTGTCGCGCAACTTCGGCAAGGAGGCCGCGCTGTCCGCCGGCATCGAGCATGCGCGCGGCAATGCGGTGCTGCTGATCGACTCGGACTTCCAGCACCCGCTGTCGCTGGTGCCCGAGATGGTGCGGCTGTGGCAGTCGGGCTACGACATGGTCTATGGCGTGATCGCCGACCGCGCCGGCGAAGGTCTGGCCAAGCGCTGGGGCACCGGCCTGTTCTACCGGCTGATGAACCACGACAACGCGGTGCAGATCCCCGCCAATGCCGGCGACTTCCGGCTGATGGACCGCAAGGTGGTCGATGCGCTCAAGCGCCTGCCCGAGCGCAACCGCTTCATGAAGGGGCTGTACGCCTGGGTGGGCTTCCAGTCGGTGGCCCTGCCCTTCGTGCCCGATGTGCGCAAGAGCGGCACCTCCACCTTCAACCTGCACCGGCTGGCCAAGCTGGCCATGCAGGGCCTGACCTCGTTCACCACGCTGCCGCTGCAGATCTGGAGCGCGGTCGGCGCGGCCATCTCGCTGTCGGCCATCAGCTATGGCATCTTCATCGCGGTCGACTACCTGCTCAACGACAACCCGGTCGACGGCTGGCCCACGCTGGCCGCCGGACTGATGCTGTTCTCGGGCGTGCAGCTGCTGTCCATAGGCATCCTGGGCGAATACATCGGCCGCATCTATGCCGAGGTCAAGCGCCGGCCGGTCTACGTGGTGGCCGAGGACGACAACCACAGCCCCCTGCCCCCTTTGCCGCCCGAGCCGCATGAGCCTGCACGCTGATTCCCTGCCCCTGCGCGCGCTCGCGCTGCTGCAGCGCCTGCCGCAGCCGCTGCAGTTCCTGGGCGTGGGCGGCTGCGCCGCCGCCACCCACCTGCTGGTGGTGGCCGCGCTGGTGCAGGGCCTGCACTGGCAGCCGCTGCTGGCCAACGTGCTGGCCTTCCTGGTGGCGTTCTGCGTAAGCTACTCGGGGCATGCGCTGCTCACCTTCGCCCGGCACCAAACACCGCACCTGCAGGCGATCCCACGCTTCTTCGCGGTGTCCTGCGCCTCGTTCGCGGTCAACGAGCTGCTCTATATCGTGGCCCTGCAGGTACTGCACCTGCACTATTTCTGGAGCCTGGTGGCGGTGCTGCTGATCGTCTCGGTGCTGACCTTCGTGGCCGCCAAGTTCTGGGCCTTTGCCAGGGTGCAGGCGTGAGGCCGTGGCCATGCATTGACATTTCCACTGCCACCGCCCAAACCGGCCGGCTATCCAACCAGTCAGAAGGCGATCGACCATGCACACATGGCCTGTTCAGGATGCGCAGGCGCGCTTCAGTGAATTCGTGGACGCCTGCCTCGCCGAAGGCCCGCAAATGCTGACACGGCGAGGCGCCGAAGCCGCCGTGCTCGTTTCGGTGCAGGAGTGGCGGCGCCTGCAGGCCAGCGCCGGCCCCACGCTCAAGCAGCTGCTGCTGTCGAACCAGGCGCGGCCTGCGGATGCGCTGGAGCCAGCCATTCCGCCTCGCGGCCGCGCCAGGCGCCGCCATCTTCCGGCGCTGTGACGACAGGCATGTACCTGCTCGACACCAACGTCGTCTCCGAGCTGCGCAAACCCAGGCCGCACGGCGGCGTGGTGGCATGGCTGGAATCGGTAGACGATGCACAGGTGTTTATCAGCGCGGTGACCATCGGCGAAATACAGGCCGGCATCGAACTGACTCGACAGCAGGATGCCGCCAAGGCGGCGGAAATCGAAGCTTGGCTGGACATGCTTGCCAGCGCGGGCAACGTGCTGCCCATGGATGCGGCCATCTTCCGGCGCTGGGCCAGGTTGATGCACCGGCAGTCTGACACGCTGTACGAAGATTCCATGATTGCTGCGACCGCACAGGTCCACGGCTTGACCGTGGCAACGCGCAACGCGGTGGACCTTCAAGGCATTGGGCCTGGATGTGTTCAATCCATTTGCATGGCGCTGAATTTCTGAATCCTTTGCGGCGCTGGCAGCCTCTTGTCATGCAGGAGCTTTTTCCTGCAAGCGTACAAGGAGTGACATGTTTTTCCAGAAGAACCTTCCGTCGTGGGAGCGCGCGCTGCGCGTGCTCGCCGGCCTGGCCGCCGCCATCGGCGCTTTTACCTTGCCGCTGGCCCCGCTCTACCAATGGCTGGCAGCGGCGGGCGGCGCCGCGTTCGCCGCCACCGGCTGCGTCGGCTTTTGCCCGATGTGCGCCCTGTTCGGCCGCCGGCTCGGGCCCCATGGGCGTTGATGCCCAGCTGGCGCAGGCCGCCCTGGGCGGCGATGCCTGCGCGCTCGACCAGCTGCTGGCCGCGATGCAGCCGGACCTCAGGCGCTTTGCCCGCCGCAGCTGCGCGAGCAGCGAGGATGCGGAAGACGCGGTTCAGGAGGCGCTGTGGATACTGCGCAGCAAGATCGGCGGCCTGCGCAAGCTGTCGGCGCTGGCCGCCTGGATGTTTCGCGTCGTCGAGCGCGAATGCTACCGGCTGTTCTCGTGGCGCAAAAAGACCGAGCCGCTGCCGCAGGCGCTGGAAGACGCCTTGCAGGCCGCGCCGGCCCCCCAGCAGCTGCGCCAGGACCTGGCCGCGGCCATGGCCAGGCTGGCGCCGCACTACCGCGAGATCCTGATCCTGCGCGACATCGAGGAGCTGTCCGCGCCCGAGGCCGCGGCCCACCTGGGCATTTCGGTGGCGGCGGTCAAAAGCCGCCTGCACCGCGCCCGCGCCCTGATGCGCGAACAGCTGCTGGCGGGCGGCTACCGGGCCGATGGCGGGTGAGGCCGCATGTGCTAGCATCTTGACAGCACACATATCCCTTGGGAGGTTTCGCCATGCCCACAGTTACCGTCCGCCAGCTGGAAGAAGATGTCTACCAGGGGCTGAAGGCCCAGGCCGAGTCCAGCGGCCGCTCGATGGAGGCCGAGGTGCGCGAGATCCTGTCCGCGGCCGTGCGCGGCCGCGCATGGTGGCCCCGGTGGGTTGCGGCCACGCAGTCCTTGCGCGGCGATCCGCTGCCGGTACCGGAGCGCTCGCAACCCCGGGGCGTCGAGCGGCCATGATCGTCCTGGATACCAATGTCGTTTCCGAAACCGTGCGCACCCAGCCATCGCCTGCCGTCATGCAATGGCTGCAGCGGTGCGGCCAGCCTTTTGCCGTCACCTCGGTCACCATTGGCGAACTGCTCACCGGCGTGCATCTGCTGCCCCACGGCAGGCGCCGCACCGGCTTGCTGGCAGCCATCGAACAGGTGCTGCTGCGCTGGGCGGTGACGCTGCCCTACGACGAGACGGCCGCCCGGATCTATGCCGCCCTGCAGGAGCAGGCAAAAACGCAGGGCCGGGGCCTGAGCGTGGAAGACGGCATGATCGCCGCCATCTGCGCCGCCCGCGGCGCAAGCCTGGCCACGCGCAATGTGGCCGACTTCGACTTCCTGCCCATCCCCACCGTGAATCCCTGGGACACGGCCACGCACTGACCCAAGCCATGGCTCTCCAACCGATCATCCTGTGCGCCGACGACTTCGCGCTGCACCCAGCCGTCGATGCGGCGGTGCAGGCATTGGCGAACGCAGGCCGCCTGTCCGCCACCAGCTGCATGAGCACCGCGCCGCGCTGGCGCGAGGCCGCCCGCCTGCTGCCCGCGCTGCGGCCCAGGCTCGCGGTGGGCCTGCATTTCAACCTGACCGAAGGCTTCGGCCGGCAGCCATCCACCGGCATAGGCGCGCGCATTGCGCAGGCCTATGGCGCCAGGCTGGAGCGCGCCTGGCTGCAGGCGCAATGGCGCGCGCAGCTCGACGCCTTCGAGGACGCGCTGGGCACGCCGCCCGATTTCATCGACGGCCACCAGCATGTGCACCAGCTGCCGGCGGTGCGCGCCGCGCTGCTGCAGGAGCTGCAGCGCCGCTATGGCGCCGCGCCGCCGCTGTGGGTACGCTCGACCGCGCCCGCGGGCCGCCTGGTCTGGAGCGCCAAGGCCGCGGTGATTGCCGCGCTGGGCGGCTGGTCGCTGGCCCGCCAGCTGGGCCGCCGCGGCCTGGCCCGCAACCGGGGCTTCGGCGGCGTGTACGGCTTCGACGCGCCCACGCCGCCAGCCTATGGCCGCCACATGGATGCCTGGCTGCGGGCCTGCGGCCCAGGCAGCCTGCTGATGTGCCACCCCGCCAATGCGGTGGTGCAAGGCGATGCGATCGGCGCGCAGCGGCCGGTGGAGTATGAATACCTGCGCAGCCCCGAATTCGGCGCACTGCTGCAGTCGCGCGGCTGCGCGATCACCCAGGATGCGGCGGCGATCCTGCGGCTGATGCGCACATCAAATTAGGGCCTCGCCGCCCTGCAGCACGCCGCCGCCCAGCGCCTGGTACAGGGCCACGGCATCGCCGAACCAGGCGCCTTGCGCCGCGACGGTTGCCGCCCGCGCCTGCAGCCACGACTGGCGCGCGGCCAGCTCCGACGGGCGCGATGCATAGCCTGCGCGCAGCTGCGCCGAGGTGAAACCCAGGGTCTGGCGGCTGGCGGCCTCGCTGCCTTGCGCCATGGCCAGCGCCTTGGTGTCGGCATCGAGCGCGTACAGCGCGTTGGCCACATCCTGGAAGGCCGACAGCACCGTGCCCTTGTACTGCGCGCCGGCGGCCTGCCATTCGGCCTCGGCGGCGCGCTGGCGGGCGCTGAGCGTGCCCCCCGAGAACAGCGGCTGCACCAGCCCCGCGCCCAGCGACCAGACCAGGTTGCCCGACGAGAACATCTGCGGCAGCGCGGTGGCCCCGCCGCCGAACATCGCGGTGATGGACAGCTGCGGCAGCCGCCCGGCCGCGGCCACGCCCACCGCGGCATTGGCCTGGCGCACCGCGGTTTCCGCCAGCCGGATGTCGGGCCGCTGCGCCAGCAGCGCCGAGGCCACCGCCTGCGGCAGCACCGGCACCTTGAAGGACGACAGGGCCGGCACCGGCGGCGCCTGGTCGGGCGTGCGCCCCATCAGCACCGCCACCAGGTTGCGGGTCTGCTGCAGCTCCTTGTGCAGCGGCGGCAGGGTCTGCTGCAATTGCAGCAGCAGGGTCTGCTGGGTGGCCAAGTCAAGCCCGCTGGCATAGCCGTTGGCCTGCAGCTTGCGCATGTGGGCCAGCTGCTGCAGGGCGACCTCGATGGCCTCTTCCACCAGCGCGCCCTGCTCCCGCAGCATGGCGGATTGCAGCACCGCGCCGGCCAGGTTGCCGGCCAGCGCGAGCCGCGCGGCCTGCAGCTGCAGGCGCTGGCCGTCTTCGGCCGCGGCCAGCCCCTCGAGCTGGCGGCGGTTGCCGCCAAAGAGGTCGGCCGTGTACGACACGCTGAGCTGCGCGGTGTGGTAGGTGTAGAGCGAGTCGCCGTTGTTCAGCGGCGCCGACATGGACTTGCCGGTGTTCTGGCGCGAGGGGTTGTAGCCCAGCTGCACCGTGGGATAGAAGTAGCCGCGCTGGGCCACCACGTTTTCGTGCGCCGCGCGCAGCGTGGCGCGCGCGGCCTCGATGGTGGGGCTGGCGGCCAGCGCCTCGCCGATCCAGGCGTCGAGCTCGGGCGAGCCGAAGGCCCGCCACCAGTCGCGCTGCACGGTGGCATCGCTGCCGGTCACGGACAGCGGCTCGCGGGTGAGCGCTGCCGCCACCGGCGCGGCGGGGGGCACATGCTCGGGGCCGGCCGCGCAGCCGGCCAAGGCCAGTGAAATGGCCATCACGGCGGCCAGGGCAGACCCTTTGAAACGCTGATTTTTCCTATGCACGCTTGCCTCCCAGGCCCCGGCGCCCGGCGCCCAATGTCATGCGGCGCAGCACCGCCAGCCGGATCGCGGGCACCACCAGCAGCAGGAATACCGGCCCGATCAGCATGCCGCCGACCACCACGGTGGCCAGCGGCCGCTGCACCTCGCTGCCGATGCTGTGCGACAGCGCCGCGGGCAGCAGGCCGATGCAGGCCGACAGCGCGGTCATCAGCAGCGGCCGCATGCGCCCGCTGTAGGCGTCGTGCATGGCCCGCACGGGGTCGTAGCCATGGCGGCGCAGGTTCTGGTAGTAGCCCAGGATCAGGATGCCGTCCATCACCGACACGCCCAGCAGCGAGATGAAGCCGATCACCGCCGAGATGCTCAGCACCTGGCCGGTGAGGTACAGCGCCGCCAGGCCGCCGATCACGGTGAAGGGCACCGACACCAGCGTCAGCAGGCAGAAGCTGAAGTTGTTGAACAGCGCGTACAGCAGCGCCACGATCAGCGCCACCGCCACGGGAATGGCGACCAGCATGCGGCCCTTGGCCTGCTGCAGCGCCTCGAACTCGCCCGCGTAGATGATGCGGTAGCCCTGCGGCAGCGCCACCTGCTCGGCGATGCGCCTTTGCACCTCGCTCACGGTGCTGCCCAGGTCGCGCCCGCGCGCCGAGAACTTGATCGGGATGTAGCGCTCGTTGCTCTCGCGGTAGATGTAGGTGGCGCCGGTATCGAGCGAGATGTCGGCGATGTCGGCCAGCGGGATGAACGAGGTCGCGCCGGCCGCGGTGGTGTAGCCCACGCGCATGCGGCGCACGTCCTCGGGCGACGAGCGGCTGCTTTCGGCAAAACGCACGGTGAGCGAGAACCGCTTGTCGCCCTCCAGCACCTGGGTAGCCAGGGCACCGGCCATGGCGGTCTGGATGGCGCTGGCCACGTCGCCCGTATTCAGGCCATAGCGGGCGGCGCGCTCGCGGTTGATCTGGATGTTCATGTTGGGCTGGCCCAGGATGTGGAACACCCCGAGGTCGGCCACGCCGTCGATGCGCGACATCACGTCCTGCACCTTCTCGGCCAGCTTTTCCAGCACGGCCAGGTCGGGGCCGATGATCTTCACCGAGTTCGCGCCCTTCACGCCCGACAGGCCTTCCTGCACGTTGTCCTGGATGTACTGCGAGAAGTTGAAGCTGACGCCGGGAAACTCGGCCTCGAACCTGCGCTGCAGCTCGCCCACCAGGCGCTCCTTGGTCATGCCGGGGCGCCATTGCTCGAACGGCCGCAGCGGCGCGAACAGCTCGACGTTGTTGAAGCCCGAGGCGTCGCTGCCGTCGTCGGGCCGCCCGTGCTGCGACACCACGGTGATGATCTCGGGATACTCCTTGATGATCTGGCGCATGCGGTTGGTCTTGTCGTGCCCGGCCTCCAGCGAGATGGTGGCCGGCATCGACGCGCGTATCCACAGGTTGCCCTCCTCCAGCGCCGGCAGGAATTCGCTGCCCAGGCGCATCGCCATGAAGCCGCCCGCCGCCAGCGCCAGCACGCTGAAGGCCAGCACCAGGCGGGTGTTGCGCAGCACCCAGGCCAGCGCCGGCTCGTAGACACGGTGGATGGCGCGCACCGCGAAGGTCTCTTTTTCCTCGACCCTGGCCGGCAGCAGGTAGCTGGCCAGCACCGGGGTGATGGTGAAGGTGGCGATCAGCGCACCGGCCAGCGCATAGCCATAGGTGCGTGCCATGGGGCCGAAGATCTGGCCTTCCACGCCCTGCATCGCGAACAGCGGCGTGAAGGCGGCGATGGTGATGCAGGTGGAGAACAGCACCGAGCTGTCCACCTGGGTGGCGCTCAGGTAGATCATGCGCAGCCGCGAGGTCCAGCCCTGCGACGGATTGGTGCGCGCGCCGTCGGGCCCGCGCGCCATGTCGCGCAGCATCGCGGCGCGCAGCGGCGTGGGCCGCTGGAAGTTGCGGAACACGTTCTCCACCAGGATCACCGCCGCATCGACGATGATGCCGAAGTCCACCGCCCCCAGCGACAGCAGGTTGGCCGACTCGTCGGTGAGCACCAGCATCATGATGCTGAAGAACAGCGCGAACGGGATGTTGACGCTGACGATCACCGCGCTGCGCAAATCGCCCAGGAACACCCACTGGATCAGGAACACCAGCAGGCAGCCGAAGAGCAGGTTGTGCAGCACGGTATGGGTGGTCACGCCCACCAGCACCGCGCGGTCGTAGTAGGGCTGCACCTGCACGCCCTGCGGCAGCGTGCCGTCGGCATTGATCTTCTTGACCTCGGCCGCCACGCGCTTGATCACGTCGCTGGTGTGCAGCGTGCGGTTCATGATGACGACGCCGGTCACCACGTCGTCCTGCCCGTCGCGCCCGGCCTCGCCCAGGCGCGGCATGCTGCCTTCGGAGATGGTGGCCACGTCCTTGACCTGGATCGGCAGCCCGCCCCGGCTGCCGACCACGATGTCGGCGACGTCCTTGAGGTCGCGCACCAGGCCCAGCCCGCGGATGTTGACCGACTGGTCGCCCAGGCTGACGGAGCGCCCGCCCACGTTGAGGTTGGCGTTGCCTATGGCATCGACCAGCGCCTTGAGCGTGATGCCGTGCGCCTCCAGCCGGCGCGGATCGGCCTCGACATGGTATTCCTTGGTGGTGCCGCCCCAGGTGACGACCTGCACCACGCCGGGCACGGTGAGCAAGCGCTTCTCGATCACCCAGTCCTGCAGCGTGCGCAGCTGCGTCAGGCTGTAGGTGGACGGGCCCTTGACCTGGTAGCGCAGGATCTCGCCCACCAGGCTGGAGGCCTGGATCTGCGGCTGCACGCCGCCGGGCAGCTCGACATTGGCCTGCAGGTTGTTGGCCACCTGGGCCAGCGCGAAGTAGTAGTCGGTGCCGTACTTGAAGGTCACGCGCACGAAGGACAGGCCGTAGAACGAGGTGGAGCGGATGTTCTCCACCCCCGGCGTGGTCGCCAGGCCGATCTCCATCGGCCGGGTGTAGTAGCGCTCCATCTCCTCGGCCGACTGGCCGGGCGCCTGCGCGGTGATCTCCAGGATCACCGGCGCCGGGTTGGGATAGGCCTCGACATTCAGCTTCATGAAGGCGAGCACGCCCAGGCCCATGAAGGCCAAAAGGGCCAGCAGAACAATGGGCCTGCGCGACAGCACGAAGGCCAGCAGCGGACGAAACACGGTGGACTCTCCTGGACGGCGGCTATTGCGGCTGCGCGTCGGTTTCGTACAGGCTGCTCAGAAAGAGCGCGTTGCGCCGGGCGACCTGGTCGCCGGCCGCCAGGCCCTGGACCAGCTCGACCCAGCCGCCATCGGCCTTGCCGCGCACCACGCGGCGCTGCGTGAACAGCGGCCCCCGGGCATCCTTGCCCGAGGCCACCCACACCACGTCGGCGCCGTCGCCGCGGCGCACCACCGCCTCGGCCGGCGCGGCAATGCCCTGCTCGGGCGCGGCGACGGTGGTGCTGAACTCCGCCGTCATCTGCGGCCGCAGCAGGTGCTGCGGATCGGCGATCTCGGCCCGCACCGGAATGCGCCGGCTGTCGGCATCGATGCTGTCGCCCACATGCGCCACCTTGCCGGCGAACACCTTGCCCGGCCAGGCCGCCACCCGCACCTCGACCGGCTGGCCCGGGCGGTAGTAGCGGAACTCGGACTCGGGCACGTTGGCCACCATCCACAGCGCGCCGGTGTCCGACACGGTGACCGGCGCCGGATCGTTGCCCGGCTGCACCAGCAGCCCCGGCTGCGCCGCGCGCGCCACCACCCGCCCGGCGATCGGGCTCTTGACCGCCACCTCGATGCCGACCTTGCGCTCGCGCTCGATGCGGGCGATGTCGGCCTCGCCCAGATCGAGCAGGCGCAGGTTCTGGCGCGCGGCATCGTAGGCGGCCTGGGCCGTCTGCTGCTCGGCCTGCGCCTGCTGGTATTCCTTCTGCGGGATGCTGCTGTCCTGCGCCAGCGCCTCGGCGCGCCTGAGGGTGGCATTCGCCGCGTGCAGCGTGGCGGCGGCCGAGATCAGCGCGGATGCGGCCTGCGAGGCATCGGACACCGCCACGGTGAACAGCGCCTGCCCCTTGCGCACCTCGTCGCCCGCCTTCACCAGCACCTGGGCCACGCGGCCCTGCTGCGCGGCAAAGACGCGCACGGTGCGGTCCTGGTTGAAATCGATCACGCCCAGGGTGCGCTGCAGGTTGGCGAAGCTGCGCTCTTGCAGCGTGCCCACGTCGAAGGCCGCCAGCTGCTCGGGCGCCACGCGCACCACGTCCGCCTGCACCCGCCCCGCGACCGCGGGCGCCTCCTCGGCCGCCGGTGCTTCGTGCGCCTGCCGCGCATACCACCAGCCACCGGCCGCCAGCACGCCCGCCGCGGCCAGCGCCGCCCAGGCCATGCCCCGCCGGCCGTATGGCCCCTCTGTCATTGGACTTGCCGCCGTCATCTGCCCATCTTTCCCGTGCATGTCGATACGGCTCGCCAATGTAGGCACAAAAGCTTTATGCGGGCTTTATTACGACCTCCGCGCCGTTTTCTGGACTACAGGGACTGGAACAATCGGTGATCGGCAAAATTTCGCCGCAGGAAATCATCGAACATCGGCACGGTGAAAGCGATGTCGCCATGGGCAGGACTGTAGATCATCCCCTTGCTGATGATCTTGGCTCGGCACGGTCCCAGGCTCTGGTTGGTTTCCCCCAGGCAATGGGCTACATCGTTCGAACGATACGGACCGCAGCCCAGGCTCGCCATGGCATAGACATACTCGCGCTCCTTGGGCGTCAGCCGCTCCAGGCGCACATTGAAAAAGCCATCGTCGAGACGGCGCAATGCCGCCACGGTCGCACCGCGCACATCCATGCTGGTGATGCGCTCCCCCTGAGCATGGTTCCACGCCTGGAACCCCCATTCCTGCAGGAAATACGGATATCCCTTGGTGGTGGCGACGATTGCGGCCACCGCATCCTCGTCGATGCACTCCGCCTCGTCTTCGACCGGCTGACGGATGGCCTGCGCGGCGGACCCGGTGTCGAGCGCATCCACCACCGGATAGGTGAACAGGCGTTCCGCGTAGGATTTGGCGTCTCCCGCCATTGCCGCCAATTGCGGCAGGCCCGCGCCGAAGAATACGATGGGCAGGCTCTTTTGATTGACCCGATGCAGCGCCACGATCAACGCCGACAAATCACGCTCGGACAGATACTGGACTTCATCGATCAGCAGCGCCCACCCCTTGCCCGCTGCCTTTGCCGCCTCGCCCACCAGCACAAACAGCTCCACCAGGTCGTCGCTCAAGTTGCCACTGTCTGCAATGCCCTGCTCAGGCTCATAGGCGATGGAGACGTCTCCCACCGTCACCTTGAAGGCGGCGGCAAACGATTTGAGTGCCCGCAGCGCGGCAACCACCTTCGCCTTGGCAAGTTCGCCGATAGACAGCTTGCGCAATACCTGGTGCAACCGCGGGTACAGCAGCTGCGGCAAGGGGCGATTTTCCGGCGCCTCGATGAATGAGGTCAGATACCCCGCCTCTTCGGCAAAGCCCTCGATTTTGTTCAGCAGCACCGTCTTGCCGACACCGCGCAAGCCCAGCAGCATCTGGGACTGGCTGTTCCTGCCCTGGATGACTCGGCGCAATGCCACCTGCGCCTCATCGAGAATGCGCTGGCGGCCTGCCAGTTCGGGCGGCTGCGATCCCGCCCCTGGAGCGAACGGGTTTCTCACTGCATCCATGGCAGGCCTCCGTATTGATCAATATCTAACGAATTCTAAATCATTATTGATAGATATAGATATAAATTCCTATATGCCTGCCGCCAGCGGCAGCGCAATCCGCAGGCAGGTGCCGCCGGGCGCGGCCGCCTCCAGCAGCGCCAGCTCGCCCCCCATACGGCGGATGATGCGCTGGGCGATGGACAGGCCCAGGCCCGAGCCTTCGGCATAGCCGTGGCCGCCGCGCCAGAACGGCAGGAACATCTGCTCGCGCGTGGCCGGCGGCAGCGGCGCGCCGTCGTCCAGCACCTCGATGTGCAGTTCGGCCGCGCTGCAGCGCAGCTCCACCAGGATGCTGCGGCCGCCATAGCGGATGGCGTTGTCGACCAGGTTGGACACCACCTCGCCCAGCAGCGTGGGCGAGCCCGCCACCGGCGCCGCGGGCAGCGTGCCCTGCAGCGCCAGGCGCTTGCCCGCGGCCTGGGCGGGGCGCTGCCAGCGCTGCACCGCCTCGGCCACCACGGGCGCGGCGTCGAACACCAGGTCTTCGTGCAGCTGCGCCTCGCCCGCGCGGGTGTAGGCCAGCAGCTGCTTGACCATGCGCGCGCCGCGCGTGGCCACCTCGTCGAGCTGGCCCAGCACCTGCGCATCGACCGGCTGGCCGGGATCGGCGCGCTGCACGCGCAGCATGTCGCCCACCAGCAGCCGGATGCCGGCGATGGGCGTCTGCAGCTGGTGCGCCGCATCGGCGATGAAGCGGCGCTGCTCGTCGATCGAGACCTGCAGGCGCCGCAGCAGGAAGTTGGTGTGCTCGACCATGTCGCGCAGCTCTTCGGGCACATCGTCCACCGGCAGCAGCGACAGGTCTTCGCCGCGATGGCGCGCCACCTCGGCCGACAGCCGCCGCGTGGGCTCCAGGCCCCGGCGTATGCCCAGGTAGACCAGCGGCACGATGATGAAGCAGGCCAGCGCCGCCGGCAGGAAGATCGCCATCGCGATCTGGTCCTTGGTCTGCTGGCGCTTGGCCTTGGATTCGGCCACCAGCACCCAGACCGCCTCGTCGCCCGGCGCGGGCTGCAGGCGCTGCGCCACCAGCCGCAGCGCTATGCCGGATTTGGATTCGGCGTCGAAGAACACCGTGGCGTTCGTGCCGGCCTTGAGTGCGTCGGGCACATCCAGCATCAGGTCGCCCACCAGCTTGCGGCCCTGCTGCGTGCGCACCGCATAGCGGCTGTGCGACAGCGAATCGAACACCAGGTAGTCCGCGATCTCCTTACTGGCGTTGAAGCTCGCGCGCCCGTCCTGCCAGCGCAGCTGCGCCGCCAGCGCATGCGCGTCGTCGGCCAGCAGGCGGTCGTAGGTCAGCGACATGCTGCGGCCGCTGAACAGGTAGGCCGCCCCGGCGGCGAGCGCGGCGCAGACCACCCACAGCACCACCACCGGCACCAGCAGGCGCTGCGACAGGCTGGGGCCCATGCGCCTCCAGGTGCGCCCGACCTCGGCGAGCACCCGGGGGATCACAGCACTTCGAGTGCGTAGCCGACGCCGCGCACCGTGGTGATGGTGACGCCGGCATCGGCCAGCTTGCGCCGCAGCTTCAGGATGTAGATCTCGACCGCGTTCGCGCTGAAATTGCTTTCCCAGCTGGACATGGCGGAGATGATGCGGTTCTTGGGGATGGCGCTGCCCGGCGAGGACATCAGCAGCTCCAGCAGCGCCGCCTCGCGCGGGCTGAGCGCGAGGCGCTGCTCGCCGGCGTGCAGCTCGCGCGAATCGGTGTTGAACACCAGGCGGCCGGCGCTGAGCAGGTTGCTGGCATTGCCCGACTTGCGCCGGGTGACCGCGCGCAGCCGCGCCACCAGCTCCTCGGGCTCGAAGGGCTTGCCCAGGTAGTCGTCGGCGCCGGCATTGAGCCCCTGCACGCGGCTTTGCAGGCCGTCGCTGGCGGTGAGAATGATGACCGCGATGTCGTTGCCCTGGCTGCGCCAGTCCTTGAGCACCTCGATGCCGCCGCGCCGCGGCAGGCCCAGGTCGAGCACCGCTGCGTCGTAGCGCTCGGTGGCAGTGGCCGCGAGCGCGTATTCGCCGTCGGTCACCACGTCGACCTGCCAGCCCTCGGCCTGGAGCATGCGCTCCATCGCCAGGCGCAGCGCCGGGTCGTCTTCGACGATGAGCACGCGCATGGCTTTATCCGAACAGCGCGGCCAGCGCCTCGCCGGGCTCGGGCGCGCGCATGAAGGCCTCGCCCACCAGGAAGGCATTGACGCCGGCGTCGCGCATGGCCTTCACGTCGGCCGGCGCGAGGATGCCCGATTCGGTCACCAGCAGGCGGTCGGCGGGCACGTCTTTTTGCAGCTCCAGCGTGGTCTGGATGCTGACCTCGAAATTGCGCAGGTTGCGGTTGTTGATGCCCACCAGCGGGGTCTTGAGCTTGAGCGCGCGCGCCAGCTCGGCGCCGTCGTGCACCTCGACCAGAACCGCCATGTCGAGGCTACGCGCAATGGCTTCGAGCTCGGCCATCTGCCCATCCTCCAGGCAGGCGGCGATCAGCAGCACGCAGTCGGCGCCCATCGCGCGCGACTCGTAGATCTGGTAGGGATCGATCATGAAGTCCTTGCGCAGCACCGGCAGGCCGCAGCTGGCGCGCGCCTGCTTCAGGTAGTCCACCGAGCCCTGGAAGAACTGCTTGTCGGTCAGCACCGACAGGCAGGCGGCGCTGGTCTTGCCGTCGCCCTCGGCATAGCTTTGCGCGATGTCCGCGGGGACGAAGTCGGCGCGAATCACGCCCTTGCTGGGGCTGGCCTTCTTGATCTCGGCGATCACCGCGGCCTGGCCGGCGGCGATCCTGGCGCGCAGCGCGCCCTCGAAATCGCGCGTGAGCACGCGGCTTTCGGCATCGGCGCGCATGGCTTCGAGCGGCATTTTCTTGCGCGCCGCGGCCACTTCCTGCACCTTCACTTCACAGATTTTCTTCAGGATGTCGGACATTGCTTTTTCCTCAGGCCGCAAGCTCATGGGTGCGCACGACCAGTTGCTCCAGCTTGGCCTTGGCCGCGCCATTGTCGATGGCGGCGCGCGCGCGCGCCAGCCCGTCGGCGATCGAGTCCGCCACGTTGGCCGCATACAGCGCCGCGCCCGCATTCAGGCAGACGATGTCGCGCGCCGGGCCCTGGGCCCCGCCCAGCACGTCGAGCAGCATCTGGCGCGACTGCTCGGGCGTGTCGACGCGGAAAGCCCGCGTGCCCACCATGGGAATGCCGAAGTCCTCCGGGTGGATTTCGTACTCGCGCACCACGCCGTCCTTGAGCTCGCCCACCAGGGTGCTGGCGCCCAGGCTGATCTCGTCGAGCCCGTCGCGGCCGTAGATCACCAGCGCATGCTCGGCGCCCAGGCGCTGCAGTGCGCGCACCTGGATGCCGACCAGGTCTTCGTGGAACACGCCCATCAGGATGTTGGGCGCGCCCGCGGGGTTGGTGAGCGGCCCGAGGATGTTGAAGATGGTGCGCACGCCCAGCTCCTTTCTCACCGGGGCCACGTTCTTCATCGCCGGGTGGTGGTTGGGCGCGAACATGAAGCCTATGCCCACGTCGGCGATGCACTGCGCGATCTGCTCGGGCGCCAGCCCGATGTGCACGCCCAGCGCCTCCATCACATCGGCGCTGCCGCTCTTGCTGGAGACGCTGCGCCCGCCATGCTTGCTGACCTTGGCGCCCGCCGCCGCGCACACGAAGATGGCGCAGGTGGAGATGTTGAAGGTGCTGGCGCCGTCGCCGCCGGTGCCCACCACGTCGACCATGTGGCTGCGGTCGGCCACGCTCACCTTGGTCGACAGCTCGCGCATCACCTGCGCGGCGGCGCTGATCTCGCCGATGGTTTCCTTCTTCACGCGCAGGCTGGCGGTGATGGCCGCGGTCATCACCGGCGAGAGCTCGCCACGCATGATCATGCGCATCAGGTGCAGCATCTCGTCGTGGAAGATCTCGCGGTGCTCGATGGCGCGCTGCAGCGCCTCCTGAGGGGTGATCTGGCTCATGATGTTTCTCTTATTTGATAGCTGCTAGCACTGATCCACTTTGAATTTAAAATAGTTTTTATATCGAAATCGTTACAGGTACTGCGCTAGCAGCTATGGTTTTCAATGCTTGCCGTCGAGGAAGTTCTTCAGCATCGCATGGCCGTGCTCGGTCAGGATGCTTTCCGGATGGAACTGCACGCCCTGGATCGGCAGCTCGCGGTGGCGCACGCCCTGGATCTCGCCGTCCTCGCTGGTGGCGGTGATCTCCAACACCTCGGGGCAGCTGGCACGCTCGATCACCAGCGAGTGGTAGCGGTTGACGGTGAACTGCCGCGGCAGCTCGGCGAACACGCCCTGCTGCGTGGTGGTGATGACGCTGGTCTTGCCATGCATCTGCTGCACCGCGCGCACGATCTTGCCGCCGAAGGCCGCGCCGATCGCCTGGTGGCCCAGGCATACGCCGAGGATGGGCAGCTTGCCGGCGAAATGCTTGATCGCGGGCACCGAGATGCCGGCCTCGGCGGGCGAGCACGGGCCGGGCGAAATCACCAGCCAGTCGGGCCGGTGCGCGGCAATCGCCTCCAGCGAAGTCTCGTCGTTGCGCACCACCACCACCTCGACGCCCAGCTCGCCGAAGTACTGCACGATGTTGTAGGTGAAGCTGTCGTAGTTGTCGACCATCAAGAGCTTTTTCATGGCTCCGCTCCTAGTTCTGTCCGGATTGCAAACGGGCGAGTTCGCGGTGTTCGTAGGCGATGTAGGCCTCCATCATGCCGCGGTAGATGGCCTCGATCAGCTCGGGCTGGCCGCCCTCGGCCACGGCGCGCTCGCGCACGCGGGCGACGATGGTCTCGATGCGGTCTTCGTCGCGCACCAGGCCGGGATCGTTCTTGACCCGGGCGGCCTGCGTCATGTAGCCGCCGCGCTCGACCAGCAGCGGCACAAGCACGTCGTCGAGCGCGTTCACATGGCGGCGCACCTCGGCCATGCTGGCGCAGTGCTCGACCTTGTCGATGGCGCGGGCCTCGCCCTCTCGGTTCTCGCGCGTCATTCCAGTCCCTCCTCGACCAGCTCGGCCGCGCGCAGCAGCGCGCGCGCCTTGTGTTCCGTTTCCCTCCATTCCAGCTCGGGCACCGAATCGGCCACCACGCCGGCCGCGGCCTGCACGTAGAGCATGCCGTCCTTGATCACGCCGGTGCGGATGGCGATCGCCAGGTCCATGTCGCCGGCATAGCTGAGGTAGCCCACCGCGCCGCCGTAGATGCCGCGCTTGGTCGGCTCCAGCCGGTCGATGACCTCCATCGCGTGCACCTTGGGCGCGCCGGTCAGCGTGCCGGCGGGGAAGGTGGCCTTGAGCACGTCCATGCTGCTCATGCCGTCCTGCAGCAGGCCTTCGACATTGCTCACGATGTGCATCACGTGGCTGTAGCGCTCCACCACGAAGGCCTCGGTCACCTTGACGCTGCCGGTCTTGGCGATGCGGCCGATGTCGTTGCGCGCCAGGTCGATCAGCATCACGTGCTCGGCGCGCTCCTTGGGATCGTTGATCAGCTCGACCTCGGCGGCCTGGTCCTTCTCGGGCGTGGCGCCGCGCGGGCGGGTGCCGGCCAGCGGGCGGATGATGACCTTCTCGCCGCCCTCCACGCGCTCGTGCCGCACCAGGATCTCGGGGCTGGCGCCCACCACGTGGAAGTCGCCCATGTGGTAGTAGTACATGTAGGGGCTGGGGTTGAGCGAGCGCAGCGCGCGATACAGGCTCAGCGGGCTTTCGGTATAGCGCTTGTGGATGCGCTGGCCCACCTGCACCTGCATGAAGTCGCCGGCGGCGATCAGCTCCTTGGCCTCCTCCACCGCCTTCAGGTAGTCGGCCTTGGCGAAGCTGCGCTGGGCCGGGTGGCTTTCGCCCGCCTTGATCTGCGGCACGCTCACCGAGTAGCGCAGCCGCTCCTTGAGCTGGCGCACGCGCTTCTTGGCGCGCGAATAGGCCTCGGGCTCGGCCGGGTTGGCGTAGACGATGAGGTAGAGCTTGCCCGAGAGGTTGTCGATGACCGCCACCTCCTCGCACTGCAGCAGCAGGATGTCGGGCGTGCCCAGGCTGTCGGGCGGGCAGGAGTTCTCGAGCTTTTTCTCGATGTGGCGCACCGCGTCGTAGCCGAAATAGCCGGCCAGGCCGCCGCAAAAGCGCGGCAGGCCGGGGCTGACCGCCACCTTGAAGCGCTGCTGGTAGCTGGCGATGAAATCCAGCGGATTGCCGGATGCCGTCTCCACCACCGCGCCGTCGGTGACCACTTCGGTCTTGGCGAAGCTGCCGAAGCCGCTGGCGCGCAGCAGGGTGCGCGCGGGCAGGCCGATGAAGCTGTAGCGCCCGAAGCGCTCGCCGCCCACCACGGATTCGAGCAGGAAGCTGTGCTTGCCGTCGTCATGCGTGTGCGCCAGCTTCAGGTACAGCGACAGCGGAGTTTCCAGGTCGGCGAAGGCTTCGGCGACGAGCGGAATGCGGTTGTAGCCTTGGTCGGCCAGACTTTTGAATTCGAGTTCGGTGATCACGAAGTCGTCCCCAGCTAGGGCAGCGCACGCTGGATGTGTGCGTATCGTGCGCTGCAGTTCATCATTGGAAAGGCCATGCCTCATGGCATGACCGAGGGCGCACGCTGGGGCGTGTCACCCAGCGGCAATCAAACGGTCGCATGCGCAGGCTTACGCCAGGGCCAGGCTCCCCGGTGCGAACGACCTGCAATGACTGCTTGATGGATGAACATGGCGGCTAGTGTAGCAAACGATTCAGGCCCGATTCCGATCTAGAGCGCCAAATCCGGGATTTGGCTCTTTGCCGGCGTGGCCTCGGCCACCAGCTGCCGGTAGTAGGTGGGCAGCGCAAACAGCGCCGGGTGCAGCTCGGCGTTGTAGAACTGCAGCTCGCCCACGCCGCGCTCGGCCAGCCGCTGCGCCGCCGCGGCAGCGCCCAGGGCCACGGGTTGCAGGCCATCCGACGCCACCGCCAGCCCCCAGTACGCGCCATACAGCGGAATGTAGAGCCCGTAGCAATGCACCTGGGCAAACACCTGGCGCAGGCTGGCGGCCAGCTGCCGCACCTGGTCGGCATGGAACACCGGGCTGCCCAGGTGTTGCACCACCGCGCCGCCGGGCGCCAGCACGCGCTTCATGCGCAGCAGCGCCTCGGGCGTGTAGAGCGGGCTGGCGGGGGTGTCGGGATCGGTCAGGTCCATCAGCACCAGGTCGAAGCGCTCGTCGGTCTGCGCCAGCAGCTGCAGGCCATCGCCGATGCGCAGCTCCAGGCGCGGGTCGTCGAACGCGCCGCGGTGCACCTGCGGCAGGTGGGCGCGCGCGGCGTCCACCACCTGCGCATCGAGCTCGGCCAGCAGCACGCGCTCCATGCAGCGGTGCTTGAGCAGCTCTTCGGCCGCGCCGCCATCGCCGCCACCGATGATCAGCGCGCGCCGGGGCGCGGGGTGCGCGATGGCCGCCGGGTGCACCAATGCCTCGTGGTAGAAGAACTCATCCTTCTCCGAGGTCATGAAGCGGCCGTCCAGGCGCAGCATGCGGCCAAAGGCCGGCGACTGCAGCAGCTCCATCTGCTGGTACGGCGTCTGGCGGCGCTGCAGCACCCGGGCGCGGAAGCTGAAGGCGCTCGATGGCGTCAGCCGCTCCTGCACCCATTGCTCACCAGCGGAGCCGGCCGCGCTGATGTCGCCGCGCTGCAGCTGCTGGCGCTGGATGCGCTCGGGCCGGAACGCGGCAACCACCGCTTCGAGCAGTTGGCGCGCCTTGCCGGAGTTGTCGGCCGAGAAGTTGCAGACATAGACGTCCAGCGTCACGTTGCCCGTTTCGGGCCAGGTGTGGATGGCCAGGTGCGATTCGGCCAGCAGCACCATGCCGGTCACGCCGCCGGGCTGCCCCTGGTAGGGCGGGAACTTGACCCAGCTGTCGTCCACCAGGGTCAGGCCCGCTGCGCGGGTTTGCTCGGTGCACAGCTGCGCCAGCGGCTTTTCTTCGAGCAGCAGGGCGGCGTCGCATTGGCAGCGGTACAGGTCGGCGGTCAGGTGCAGTCCATCCATCGTCTGGAGTTCCTTGTGATGGGAAGACCCGGGCAGCGAGGGTGGCAGGCGGCAGGTCTTCGCAGGTGAATGGAAAGGGGCAGGCGTGGCCCGCCCGCGGCGCCGCGGGCACCAAGGATGCAGCGCGGCAGCGGTCAACCCACGATGCTAGCCCGCGCGCAATAACGCACACCCAGGTGCGATATTGCGCCCTCCCCTTGCCCTACCCGCTACCGCTATCCGCGCGGCAGCGAGATTTCGGCCAGCGAGTCCACATAGCCGTCGGCCGGCACCGCGCGGATCGGCTGCCCGTGGTTGTAGCCATAGCTGACCAGGTACACCGGGCAGCCGGCGCCGCGCGCCGCCTGCGCATCGTTGCTGGAGTCGCCGATCATCAAGGTGCTACCAGGCTGGCTGCCCAGCGCGGCGCAGGTCTGCACCAGCGGCAGTGGATCGGGCTTCTTGCGCGCGAACGAGTCGCCGCCGAACACGCATTCGAAATACGGGCGCAGGCCCTTGGCCTGCAGCAGGGGCTCGGCGAATGCCAGCGGCTTGTTGGTGAGGCAGGCCAGCCGCAGGCCCTGGGCGCGCAGCTGCGCCAGGCCCTGCTCCACGCCGGCATAGACCCGCGAATACTGGCCATTGATCGCCAGGTAGTGGTGCTGGTAGCGCTCCCAGGCCTGCGGGTACAGCGCCTCGATGCGCGCATCGTCCTGCGCCAGCACATGCCCGAGCACCGAGCGCAGCAGGTGCTCCGAGCCCTTGCCCACCATGGGCTCGATCGCCGCCGGCGCGATCGCGGGCAGCCGCAGGTCGGCCAGCATGCGGTTGAGCGCCTCGGCAAAGTCGCCCATGGTGTCGACCATGGTGCCGTCCAGGTCGACGATGGCGGCCTGGAACGCCGCCGCTCCCCTGCCGCTCATGCCAGCGCACTCCGCATCTGCGCTATCACCGCCTGGTAATCGGGCTTGCCGAAGATCGCGCTGCCGGCCACGAAGGTGTCGGCGCCGGCATCGGCGACGCGGCGGATGTTGCTCTCCTTGATGCCGCCGTCCACCTCAAGCCGGATGTCCTTGCCCGAGGCATCGATGCGCTTGCGCGCCAGCTCGATCTTGCGCAGCGTGCTGTCGATGAAGCTCTGGCCGCCGAAGCCGGGGTTCACGCTCATCAGCAGGATCAGGTCGATGTCCTCGATCACCCAGTCCAGCACGTCCAGCGGCGCAGCGGGGTTGAACACCAGGCCCGGCTTGCAGCCCTGGGCCTTGATGGCCTGGATGCTGCGGTGCACATGGGTCGATGCGTCGGGGTGGAAGCTGATGTAGTCCGCCCCCGCCTCGGCAAAGGCCGCCGCCAGCGCGTCCACCGGCTGCACCATCAGGTGCACGTCGATGGGCGCGGCGCTGCCGTCGGGCCGCAGCGCATGCGGCTTCAGTGCCTGGCAGACCATGGGGCCGAAGGTGAGGTTGGGCACGTAGTGGTTGTCCATCACATCGAAGTGGATCCAGTCGGCGCCGGCGGCCAGCACCGTGCGCACCTCGTCGCCCAGGCGGGCGAAATCGGCGGACAGAATGGAGGGGGCAATGCGGTAGGTTGAGCTCATCGGCGTATTGTCGCAGTTACCATTGACAAATGCCGAAATACCAGTTTGAAGTCTCCGCGACGCCGGAGTACCTGCCCGAGCACTCCGCGCCCGAGGCCCGGATCTACCAGTTCGCCTACACCATCGTGGTCAGCAACCGCGGCGAGGTGCCCGCGCAGCTGATCGCCAGGCACTGGATCATCAAGGACGAAAGCGGCCAGGTGCAGGAGGTCAAGGGCCTGGGCGTGGTCGGGCACCAGCCCCTGCTGGCGCCGGGCGAATCATTCCGCTACCAGAGCGGCTGCCGCCTGGCGGCGCCGCGCGGCACCATGCAGGGCAGCTATTTCTGCGTGGCCGAGGACGGCGAGCGCTTCGAGTGCGCCATCGCGCCCTTCGCGCTGGATGCCGGCCAGCCGCCCGGGCTGACGCCCGAGGTTCCCCAAGGGCGGGTGCTGCACTGATGCGCAAGGGCAAATCATCCAACCAGCTGGGCGAGCTGCTCGCCACGCTGGAGCCGGAGGCCCCGCTGGCCGAGCGCAACCTGTGGCTCATCGAGGCGATCCGCTGGATCCGCGGCGAGCAGCGCTCGGCCGAGGGCGCGGTCAGCCGCGTGGTGCAGCTGCTCGACGCCTTCGAGGCGCAGCCGCAGGCGCTGCAGAAGCTGCAGTCCTGGTGGGCCAAGACGCTGCAGACCATCGACCTGACCGCGCTGCTGGCTGATTTCGGCTTTGCGCCGCGCACCGCCTTCTTCAACGAGCTGGCCGAGCGCCTGCGCTGGAAGCTGCTGCCGTCAACGCCCGAGACCATCGATGCGTCCGAGCTGTTTTCGCTGGCGCTGCACACGCGCTTCGATGCGCAGTGGCTCAATGCGCTGGACGAGGCGACGCTGAGCCGGCTGGCCCGATTGCTGTCGCCGGGCTTCGTCGCCATCGAGGCGCCGGTGGTCGTGCCCACGCAGATCGCGCAAAGCGACGTGGCCGATGCGGCCAGCGCCGCCAGCGACACGGTGCCCGGCCACTACGGCGCGCACATCTCGCCGTGGCAGCTGCTGGTGCTCAATGCCGTCACCTACTGCGCGGGCCAGATCCTGGCCTCGGGCTTCACGCCCGAGCTGCGCCTGCGCATGAGCGACACCGCCAAGAACACGCAGCCCTTCTACACGCTGATCAGCGATGTGGCGGCGCTGCGCAAGGAGATGCTGCACCACCGCCCCCAGGCCGCCGAGGTGCAGGCCGCCGAGGCGGCGGTGCGGACCAGCCTGGACGACTGCCGCGCCGCCGTGGCCTCGATCTACGACCATTTCGAGGACAACGGCATCTCGGTGGGCATGGTGTTTCGCCTGCGGCAGCTGCGCATGCGCATCCTGCGCGTGCGCGAGCTGCTGGACTGCCTGCTCACCCCCAACCCCGGCGTGATCACCGCCAAGTTCTTTGCCCACCTGGTCGTGGTGGGCCAGGAGCGCCAGAGCGTCAAGGCGCTGATCGCGTCGAACTCCTCGCTGCTGGCGGCCAAGGTGGCCGAGCGCAGCGCCGAGACCGGCGAGCACTACATCACGCGCGACAAGGGCGACTACGGCCGCATGGTGCGCAAGGCCAGCGGCGGCGGCCTGGTGATGGCCTTCACCACGCTGATCAAGTTCGCGCTGCACGCCATTGCCATCTCGGCCTTCTGGGCAGGCTTTCTGGCCGGGGTGAACTATGCGCTCAGCTTCGTGCTGATCCAGCTGCTGCACTTCACCGTGGCCACCAAGCAGCCGGCGATGACCGCGCCGGCCATGGCCGCCAAGCTGCGCGATTCGGGCAACACCGAGGAAGGCGTGCAGGCCTTCGTCGACGAGGTGAGCTTCCTGGTGCGCTCGCAGGTGGCGGCAGTGCTGGGCAATGTGCTGGTGGTGTTTCCCGCCGTGCTGGCCCTGGCGCTGCTGTATGCCCGCCTGGCGGGCCAGCCCGCCATCGGCACGCACACCGCCGAGTACACGCTGCAGTCGCTCAGCATCCTGGGCCCGTCGGTCCTGTACGCGGCCTTCACCGGCGTGCTGCTGTTCGCCTCCAGCATCATCGCGGGCTGGACGGAGAACTGGTTCGTGCTGCGCCGCCTCGACTCCGCCATCCAGTACAACCCGCGCTTCACCCGCTGGCTGGGCAAGGCGCGCGCGGCGCGCTGGGGGCGCTTCATGCGCGAGAACATCTCGGGCTTTGCCTCCAACATCTCGCTGGGCTTCATGCTGGGGCTGATCCCGGTGTTCGCGCAGTTCTTCGGGCTGCCCATCGACATCCGCCACGTCACGCTCGCCTCGGGCCAGATCGGCGCGGCGGCGGCCAGCCTCGGCCTGCCGGTGCTGCACCTGCCGGGCTTCTGGCTGGCCGTGGCGGCGCTGCCGCTGATGGGGGCGATGAACATCATCATCAGCTTCTACTGCGCTTTCCGCCTCGCGCTGCGCGCGCAGAACGTGAGCAATGTGGAGCGCCGCCATATCTACCGGGCCCTGCTGGCACGGCTGCTAAGGCGCCCGTTCAGCTTCCTGCTGCCGATCCGGCCCCGCAAGGCCGCAGCTCACGGCAGCAGCGCCGGCGCGGTGGGCGAGCATGGGTAGGCAGATGGGCGAATTCGACCTGATCGCGCGCTACTTCACGCGCCCGACCCGCCAGGCGGTGCTGGGCGTGGGCGACGACTGCGCGCTGCTCGCGCCGCGGCCCGGCATGCAGCTGGCCATCTCCAGCGACATGCTGGTGCAAGGCCGCCATTTCTTTGCCGACGTCGAGCCCGCAGCGCTGGGCCACAAGGCGCTGGCGGTGAACCTCAGCGATCTCGCCGCCTGCGGCGCCAGGCCGCTGGCCTTCACGCTGGCGCTGGCCTTGCCGCAGGTCGACGAGCCCTGGCTCGCCGGCTTTTCCGCCGGACTGCTGGCGCTGGCCGACGAGCATGGCTGCGAGCTGGTTGGCGGCGACACCACGCAGGGCCCGCTCAACATCTGCATCACCGTGTTCGGCGAGGTCCCGGCCGGCCAGGCCCTGCTGCGCAGCGGCGCGCGCCCGGGCGACGATATCTATGTGAGCGGCACGCTGGGCGATGCGCGCCTGGCGCTCGAAGCCCTGTTCGGCCACATCGAGCTGCCCGCCGCGGCCCTGCACTCAGCGCGCCAGCGGCTGGAGCGCCCCACGCCGCGCGTGGCGCTGGGCCTGGCGCTGCGCGGCATCGCCAGCAGCGCGCTGGATGTGAGCGACGGCCTCACCGGCGATCTCGGCCACATCCTGAAGGCCAGCGGCGTGGGCGCCACGCTGGATGCAGCGGCCATTGCGCAGTTGCTGGCCGCCCGCGCCCATTTCGCGGCGGGCGGCAGCCAGTTCCCGCCGGAGCTTTTGCACCAGTGCACCCTGGCCGGCGGCGACGACTATGAACTCGCCTTCACCGCCCCCGCCGCGCGCCGCGAAGCGGTACGGGCGGCCGCACGGCAGGCCGGCGTGCCGGTCACGCGCATCGGCACGGTGGATGGCACGCCCGGCCTGCGCCTGGTGGACGGCCAGGGGCTGCCGCTGGCGCAGCGCCCCGCTTCGTTCGATCATTTCGGAAACGCCTGAGCGGCGCGGCAGCAAACCACCGGCGCCGGCGAAAAGGGCGCAGGCCCGGCCTGCGCCAAGCCGTTTCATGGATTTCGCAACAGTGCGCCGACCGTCGCCTGGCTGAAGCAGCAAAAATACAAATAAAATTCATTATCATTCACTTTGCTTCACCGGCTATCGGGAGCACTCTCATCCGAGAAACGCCATGTGCCCGCCGCGGATACCCGCATCCTCCCGGGCCCACGCTTGTCCTGCGCCATTGCCAAACACCATGAAAACCCCTTTCTCTGCACATCAGGCGGCCGGCGTGCTGCGCCCCCGTAGGCTGGCGCTCGCCATTCTGGCGGGGCTTGGCTGGCCTGCGCTGGCGGCGGCGCAAGACACCACCGCTGCCGACGCCGCCAGCGCCAGCGAGGAGACCCCTACGCTGGAGACCATCCAGGTGTCGGGCGACCTGCTGGGCACCGGGCTGCAGAACCAGCTCAAGACCTTTGCCGGCGCCAGAACGGTGGTGGACAAGCAGCAGATCGAGAGCACCGGCGCCTCCAGCATCGGCGACGTGATGCGCCGCATCCCCGGCGTGCAAAGCAGCGACAACTCGGGCACCGCCGGCAGCGCGATCTCGCTGAACATCGGCGTGCGCGGGCTGACCGGCCGCTACTCGCCGCGCTCCACCGTGCTGCTCGACGGCGTGCCGCTGGCGGTCGCGCCCTATGGCCAGCCCCAGCTGTCGTTTGCGCCGGTCAGCCTCGCCAATATCGAATCGATCGACGTGGTGCGCAGCGGCGGCGCCGTGCGCTACGGCCCGCAGAACGTGGGCGGCATCATCAACTTCAAGACCCGCTCCATTCCCACCAGCAAGGAGCTGAGCGGCGACGTCAGCGTGCGCTACAACGGCTTCGGCAAGGGCGGCGAGAACAATACGCTCTACAGCACCTTCCTGGGCTCGCAGCTGGACAGCGGCCTGGGCTGGGCGCTGATGTACTCGGGCATGAGCGGCTCCGAATGGCGCAAGGACAGCGACGAGCACCTGAACGACCTGGCGCTGAAGTTCCGCTATGAGCTCAGCCCCAGCTCCGAGGTGTATGGCAAGTTCTCGTACTACGACGTGCGCTCGAAAACCCCCGGCGGCCTGAGCGTGGCCCAATACCAGGCCAACCCCTTCCAGAACACCCGCCCCACGGACATGTGGGACGGCGAGCGCAAGGGCCTGGACCTGGGCTACATCAACACCATCTCGGACACCCAGGAGTTCGAGATCCGCGCCTACTACAACGACAGCTCGCGCTCCAGCCGCCTGATCAATGCCGCGCGGACCCAGCTGAACTACCAGCCACGCAACTACCAGACCCTGGGCATAGAGCCGCGCTACACCCAGCGCTTCACGCTGGGCCCGAGCACCAACGACGTGACCGTGGGCTACCGCTACATCCGCGAGCGCGGCGACGACAACAGCTATCTGCAGACCCTGTCTTCCGGCGCATTCGGCCCCACCACCTCGTTCGACAATGCCACCGACGCGCATGCCGCCTACATCGACGACCGCATCGCCATCGGCCAGTGGCGCATCACCCCCGGCGTGCGCTTCGAGCACATCAAGTCCGAGCGCGACGACCGCTCGGGCGCGCAGAGCTTCGACACGCGCAACAACAAGTGGCTGCCGTCGATCAGCGTGTCGTACCTGCTGAACCCGGCGCTGACGCTGTTTGCCAACTACACCACCTCGTTCGGGCCGGTGCAGAACATCCAGCTGAACTCGCAGACCGCCGCCAACCCGCTGCGCCCCGAGGTCGCCAAGACCAAGGAAATCGGCGCGCGCTGGCAAGACAAGCAGTGGCGCGCGGAAGCGGCGCTGTTCGACATGCGCTTCGACAACCAGATCCTGCAGATCCCCGGCGTGACGCCCGCGACCTTCGCCAACATCGGCGCCACCAAGCACCAGGGCTTAGAGCTGGCGCTGGAGTACAGCTTCGACAAGGGCGGCGCGCTGGCGGGCACCAGCGTGTACGGCAACTACTCCTATACCAAGGCGATCCAGAAGTCCGGCGCCACCGCAGGCCTGGACGTGCCCTTCTACTCGCGCAACACCGACACCGTCGGCGTGCGCTATGAGCGCGATGCCTGGGGCCTCAACCTCTCCAGCACCCACCAGAGCGGCCAGTACTCCGACCTCGCCAATACCGAGGCCGAATCGGCGAATGCCAATGTGGGCCGCATCCCGGGCTTTCGCCTGTGGAATGTGCAGCTCAGCTGGAAAGTGCCCCACTACAAGGGCAGCGAGATCATGGTCGGCGTGAACAACATCGCCGACAAGCGCTACTACACCCGCAATGTGGACGGCAACCCCGGCCGCATGGTGGGTGCGCCGCGCACCTTCTATGTCCAGGGCCGCTACGCATTCTGACACCAGCCAACGCAGCTCAGGAACCGAAGGCTTTTGCGTTCGCGACGAGGTGTCGGATGCGCCTTGCGCAGACCCTGCCTTGCATGGCAATGGACTTCTGAGTCTGCGCTTTATGGGCAGAGGGAACAACAGCACAGGCACGAGAGCGCAGCATGTGGAGTTTCAAGAACATCTGGTTCCAGCTGCACTGGCTGGTGGGCATCACCGCCGGCACGGTGCTGATGGTGATCGGCCTGTCGGGCGCGCTCTATTCGTTCCACGAGGAGGTGCTGGACTGGCTCAACCCCGGCACGGCCAGCGTGCCGCCGCGCCAGGCGCCCGCGCTCACGCCGCCCGAGCTGGTGGGCGCGGTGCAGGCCTCGGGCGAGCAGCGCCGCATCGAGCGCATCACCGTCTTTGCCAAGCCCGGGCGCAGCGCCCTGGCCAGCTTTGCACCCGGGCCCGGGCAGCGCCGCGGCGAAACCGTCTTTCTCGACCCGTACACCGGTGCACGCCTGCCGCAGCAGCGCGGCCAGGCCTTTTTTGAATGGGTCGAGCACTTGCACCGCTGGCTGCTGCTGCCGCGCGACGATGGCAAGCCGATCACCGGCACCCTGTCGCTGTGCCTGCTGGGCCTGTCGCTGTCGGGCCTGTACCTGCGCTGGCCGGCCAAGCCCCTGTCCTGGCGCACCTGGCTGACCTTCAATGTACGCCGCCAGGGGCGCCCGTTCCTGTGGGGCCTGCATTCGGTCGCCGGCACCTGGGCGCTGGTGGTGTATCTGATGTTCACGCTCACCGGCGCGTACTGGGCCTTCAACGCGGTGCGCGCCCCGGTTGACCGCTGGCTGGGTGCGCCATCGCGCGCCGCGGCCCGGGCCGAGAATTCCGCCGCCCAGCAAGCCGCCAGGCAGTCGCCCCCGCCGCCCCTTGGCGCCGCCGCGCTGGAGCCGGCCTGGGCCGGCTTCGCCCGCCAGGCGCCGGGCTGGCAGTTTGCGCAGCTGCGCCTGCCGCAGCGCGCCGGGCAGCCGCTGCAGTTCAGCTGGTTCGATGCCGCTGCCCCGCACGAGCGCGCGCGCAACCAGCTCAGCCTGGGCCTGGACGGCGCGGTGCAGCGCGACGAGCGCTTCGCCGACCTGCCCGCAGGGCGCCGCGCCCTGCTGGCGATCTACCCTTTGCATCTGGGCTCCTACTTCGGGCTGGCCGGGCGCATCATCGTCACCGTGGCCGCCTTGATGCTGCCGCTGTTTGCGATCACCGGCTGGATGCTGTATCTGGACCGCCGCCGCAAGGCGCGCGCCGCTGCCCACGCCCAGCAGGCGCTGGCCGATGGAGCGGGAGCGGGCCACGGCGACGACCCGGGCCAGGCCATTGCGGTGGTGCATGCCAGCCAATCGGGCCACGCGCAGCAGCTGGCGGCGCGCACCGCCGCGCGCCTGCGCGGCGCCGGCCTGGCCGCGCAGCTGGTGCCGGCAGCCACACTGGACATGGAGCAGCTGCAGCGCCATGCCCGGGTGCTGTGGGTTGCCAGCACCTTTGGCGAGGGCCAGCCGCCCGACGCGGCCCGGCGGTTCGCGCGCCTGCTGCGGCAGGCTGCGGAGCAGGAAATCGAGCAGGGAACGGAACAGGGACAGGGCAAGCCCCTGGCCGGGCAGCGCTTTGGCCTGCTGGCCCTGGGCGACCGCCAGTATGCGCAGTTCTGCGGCTTTGGCCTGGCGCTGGCGGCGCAGCTGCAGCAGCTGGGCGCGCAGCCCCTGTTCCCCACCATCGCCATGGACGGCGAAGACGATGCCGCCTGGCAGGCCTGGAGCGCAGCACTGGGCCGCCACTGGGGCACCGCCGGGCTGCAGGAGCTGCATGCCGCCGGCGGCGGCAGCGCCGCGGAGCCCGAAGCGGCATTCCACCGCGGCCGGCTCAAGAGCCGCCTGCATTGCAACCCGGGCAGCGTCGGCAGGCCGCTCTACCAGATTGAGCTGGACCTGCCGGCCACAGCCACGCCAACGCTGCACTGGCAGGCGGGCGCGCTGGTCGAGATCTGGCCGCAGCATGCGGCGCAGGCGGTCGATGCCTGGCTGCAGGCGCGCCAGCTCGATGGCGCCGCGCCGGTGCGCTGGCATGGCGCCAGCGTGCCGCTGCGCGACGCACTGGCGGCCAGCGAGCTGCCCGAGGATGCTTCCTGGCCGGCGCCACAAGCCCTGGCCGAGCAGCTGCAGCCGCTGCCGGCGCGCAGCTATTCGCTGGCCTCGCTGCCGCAGGACGGCCACCTGCGCCTGTGCGTGCGCCAGATGCAGGTGGAAACACCTGGCCAGCCGGCCCGCCTGGGCCTGGCCTCGGGCTGGCTCAGCGAGCATGCGCCGCTGGGCGGCACGGTGCTGCTGCGCCTGGTCGAGAACCCGTCGTTCGCACCGCACGACAATCCCGCGCTGCCGGCGATCTTCCTGGGCAACGGCTCGGGCTATGCCGGGCTGCGCGGCCACCTGCTCGACCGCATTGCCAAGGGCCGCAACGACAACTGGCTGATCTTCGGCGAGCGCCAGCGCGCGCACGACGGCTACGCCGAGGCCGAGGCGCGGCAATGGCTCGCGCAAGGCCATCTGCGGCGCGCCGACTTCGTCTACTCGCGCGACCCGCAGGCCCAGGGCGGCAGCGCCCCGCAGCTGCGCTACGTGCAGCATGTGGTGCGCGCGCAGGCCGGGGCCATGCGCGAATGGCTGGAGCGCGGCGCCGTCCTCTACCTATGCGGCAGCTTCCAGGGCATGGCGAGCGACGTGGATGCCGTGCTCACCGAGATGCTCGGCGCGGCAGCGATGGAAGAGCTGGCGGCATCGGGACGCTACCGGCGGGATGTCTATTGAGCGCCCACGCCCGCCGCCAGCGGCGGCGGCGAAAGAATTGAACACAACTTGGCGGCACCCGCCATGCTATGGTGCCTGGCTTATGAAGCACCGCATTTCCATGCTCGCACCGACCACCCCGGCACGCCAGTCGGCATCGGCCTTGTTGGCCTTGGCGCTCGCGCTGCCCGCATCGGCCGCGGCTGAACCGGCCGCCGGGCCTGGCGCCCAGGCGCCCATCACCAGGGTCACGGTCTACCCCGGCGTCGCTGCGGTGGAGCGCACGGCCCGCGTGGCGGCGGGCGCGCGCCAGCTCAGCCTCGACTGCCTGCCCGCCTCCATCGATCAGCAAAGCCTGCAGGTGAGCGCCGATGCGGGCGTGCGCATCGGCGACATCAAGATCCTGCTGCAGCCGCGCGAGCTGGCGGGCAAGGCCTGCGCCAGCCCGCTGGAGCAGCAGATCCGCAGCCTCGAAGACCAGCTGGCCGCATTGGATGCCGACGAGGCCGCCGCCAAGCTGGTGGGCGACTATCTGCAGGGCGTGGCCAAGCCCGCCGACGGCCATGGCAGCGGCAACCCCGGCCCCGCCGCCAGCCAGATCGGTGCCACCAGCAATGCCCTGCGCTCCGCCAGCCGCGATAACAGCCTGCGCGCCCACCAGACGCTGCGGCAAAAAGAGGCGCTGCTGGAGCAGCTCAAGCCGCTGCGGCAGGAGCGCGACCGCACCGCCAACGCCCGCTCGCAGGTGATGAAGGTGACGGTGCAGCTCGCCACCGCGAGCGAGGCCACGGTGCAGCTGAACTACCAGGTGCGCGGCCCCGGCTGGCAGCCCGTCTACCGCGCGCAGCTGGACAGCGCCAAGGGCGTGGTGCAGCTGGAGCGCCAGGCGCTGGTGGCGCAAAACAGCGGCGAGGACTGGAGCCATGTGCAGCTGCTGCTGTCCACCGGGCAACCCACCCGCAGCACGCAGGGCGCCCTGCCGCGGCCCTGGACGCTGGACATCGAGCGCCCCCGCCCCACGGCGGCGCCCGCGCCCGTGGCCGCCGCGGCCCCCATGCTGCTGGAGCGCGCCCGCGGCAAGATGGCCGAGGCCGGCGACGCGCCGCCGGCGCTTGATGTCTCCGCCATCGACACCGCCTATGCCACCCAGTTCGCGGTGCCCTACAAGATCAGCGTGCCATCCAGCAGCGAGCGCGTGACCCTGTCGCTGGGCTCGCAGGGCCTGCCGGCCACGCTGCTCACGCGTGCCGCGCCCGCGGCGGAAGAAGCCGCCTACCTGGTGGCGCAGCTGCAGCCGCCTGCCGGTGTATGGCCCGCCGGCACCGCGGTGCTGCTGCGCGACGGCGCCTTCGTGGGCCAGGGGCGGCTCGACTTCGGCAATGCCGCCGGCCTGGCCCGCGGCCTCTCGTTCGGCCGCGACGAGCGCGTGGTGGTGCGCAGGCTGCCGCCCGAAGAGAGCGCGGGCAGCGCCGGCTTCATTGGCAGCAGCACCGAGCGGCAAGTGGCGCGGCGCTTCGAAGTCCAGAACCGCCACGAGCGCAGCATCCGGCTCGAAGTGCTGGATGCCGCGCCCGTGGCGAAGAACGACCGGATCAGCGTGCAGTCGCAGTACCAGCCGCAGCCCGCCACGCTGCGCTGGAACGAGCAGCCCGGCATGATCGCCTGGCAGCAGGAGCTGGCCGCCGGGGACAGCGCGCGCTTCGAGGCACGGCACCAGATCCGCTTCCCGCAGGACGCCCAGATTGACGAGCGGCAATAGCGCGGCCGGCGGACTCCTCTATCATCCCGGGCATGAGTGAGCAAGCTTTCGAATTGCTGGAGCCCAGCGCCGAGCCGCCGGCGCAGGGGCCGCGCCGCGCCACGGCGCGCTTCATGCTGGAGAACCCCTTGCATTGGGTGGCGCTGGGCTTTGGCGCCGGCCTGAGTCCGCTGGCGCCGGGCACGGTGGGCACGCTGTGGGCCTGGGTGGCCTACCTGGTGATGCAGCACTGGCTGTCCGCGCGCGCCATCGGCATGGTGATCGCCGCCGCCATCGCCCTGGGCTGGTGGGCCTGCACCGCCACCGCGCGCCACCTGCGCGTGGCCGACCCGGGCAGCGTGGTATGGGACGAGGTGGTAGCCTTCTGGCTGGTGCTGTGGCTGGCGATGCCCATGGGCCTTGCCGGCCAGGCGGCGGCGTTTGCGCTGTTCCGCTTTTTCGACGCGCTCAAGCCCGGGCCGGTGCGCTGGGCCGACCAGATGTTCAAGGGCCTGGGCTGGCGCGGCGGCTGGGGCATCATCTGGGACGACCTGGTGGCCGCGTTCTGCACTTTGCTGGTCATCGCGCTGTGGAGGCATTTCACATGAACACCACTGCTTCACTGCTGCTCAAGGGCGATCATCCCGCGCCCTTCTATGTGGCGCAGCTGGCCGAGGCCCTGCCCCGCAGGGGCTGGCTGCTGGCCACCGCCGAGAGCTGCACCGGCGGCCTGATCGCGGGCACCTGCACCGAGCGGCCGGGCTCCAGCGCCTGGCTGGACTGCGGCTTCGTCACCTATTCCAACCAGGCCAAGACGGCCATGCTGGGCGTGCCCGCCGACATGGTCATGGAGTATGGCGCCGTCAGCGAGCCGGTGGCGCGCGCCATGGCGCAGGGCGCATGCGCGCACTCCCGGGCCCAGGCCAGCGTGGCCGTCACCGGCGTGGCCGGGCCCGACGGCGGCACCGCCGCCAAGCCGGTGGGCACGGTCTGGTTCGGCTGGCAGGTGGCGGGGCAGACCTTCAGCGAATGCATGCATTTCGAGGGCGATCGCGCCGCCATCCGCCAGGCCACGGTGGTGCATGCGCTCAAGCGGCTGCTGGAGCACATGGCGGCCTGCGGCTGACAAGAGCGCTCCTGCCGGCCTGTCAGATCCGGCCGACAGGAATCGGCTCGCTTGGCCGATCCCCGCGCTGCCAGGCACACGCCATACTGGAGGCATCATCGTTGCAAGGTATCCATCCTGCACGAGCTGATGCTCTGGAAAGGAGAACCACCATGAAGCAAGCTACCTGGATTCTGGCCTCGCTGTTCGCTGGTGTAGTAAGCCTGAGCGGCTGCAGCAGCCCACCGACCAATGCCCAGCTTGGCACCGGCGTGGGCGCGGTGGCCGGTGGCGTGGTCGGCGATGCGATCTTTGGCTCCACGCTGGGCACGGTAGGCGGTGCCGCCGCCGGCGCGCTGCTGGGCAACCAAGTCGGCGACAAGATGGACGGGCGCAGATAAGCGGCATTTTCCTGATCCCGGCCCCGTGGCGGCACCATCGCTCACCGGAGTTACACCTGCAACGCGCGGCGCCGCCGCCACAGCGCCTAGGATATAGGCTATTCCTGCTGCACTGCTGCACCCGCGAGCCAAAGCTTGGCGCGCCTGCCTTCACCCTCTTTGATGTGCAGCAGGCCTGCCAGGAGAAACCATGAAGAAACCCACTTTTGTCATTGCCATTGCGCTGGCCGCCTCGTTGGGCCTGGGGGCCTGCAGCACCCGCCCCACCAATGCACAGATCGGCACCGGCGTGGGCGCGGTGGCCGGTGGTGCCGTGGGCCATGTGCTGTTCGGCTCGCTGCTAGGCACCGTGGGCGGTGCCGCCGCTGGCGCGCTGCTGGGCAACGAGGTGGGCCGCCGTACACGCTGAAGCGGCCCTCAACCCCGTTTCAACCGCGCCGCCTGGCGCGGTTCTTGTTTCTACCGCCCCTGCGTCACGCTCAGCAGCACCAAGGCCACGAGCAGCGCCACGATCACCGCCAGCGCGATCTTGACCCAGCTATAGGGCTGCTCGCCGGCAATCTGGCCGGTGTAGCCATTGGCCACGATCTGGTAGCTCCGGGGCCCATAGGTATAGCTCACCAGCCACACGGGCACCAGCACATGCTTGAAGGTGCGCCCCTGGTACAGGCGCTGCACCTGCAGGTTGCGGCAGGTGTCGCCAGGGACCTGCTGCGCGCACAGCGCCTGGACCTGGCGGTCCATGTCGGATTCGTTGAGCTGCGCCGCCCGGCCCAGGTCGACCTGGTAGCGCTCCACCGTCCAGCCGCGCACGAACTCCGGCGAGTAGGGCTTGAGCTCGGTGGTGGTCGGGAAAGGCTCGATCTTGCGCAGCAGGTTCGGGTGGATGCCCACGGTGCCGGGCACCAGCTCATCGTCGAAGAAATGCTGCAGGCCGCCCGCCGCCGGCTCCCAGCGCACATGCTGGACCTGGCGGGTCTGCACATTGCCGTTGGCATCGCGGTATTGCTCGGTGGTGTAGTAGTAATAGCCCGCGTCGGCGCGCCATTCGGCCTGCACATGGGCGTCGAAAGTCCAGTACGGCAGGTACACGCCCTTGAGCGTGTCGGTGAGCGCGGCGTTCCTGAGCTTGTTCGGCGCGAACCAGCGCGAGCCGTACCACTGGCGGATGCGGTCGCGGATCTGCCCGTCGCTGATCTTGAACGGCAGCAGGCTCTGCGGCGTGATGGCGTCGTTCTTCTCCTCGTGCTGCTGGATGGCGGGCGAGCCGCAGAAGTCGCAGCGCTGCGCCACCCGGCCGTCGACGAACACCGAGATGGCCCGGCAGTTCTGGCACTGGTATTCGCGCCGCTGCTGGCCCCAGCCGCGGCCCGATGCCGGGTTGGCCAGCGCGGCGGCCAGGTCTTGCTCCAGCACCGCTTCGCCCAGCGCGGCCTGCTGCTCGTCCGTCCAGGGCACGGTGGTGCCGCAATACGGACACTTCAGCGACTGGGCCTTGGCATTCCATTCCAGGTTGCCGCCGCATTCGGGGCAGGTATGCCGCCCCACCAGCTTGGCCTGGGCAGGCTCTGCCGCGGTGAAAGCACTCGTGTCGTTCACAAGAAAAACCGGTAAAACGCGGATGGGGAAAGCGCCAGCAGCTACCTAGTCAATAGCTACCGGCACTTGCGGGGCTCAGCCGCGCAGGAACTCGTTGAGCGCGTCCTGCGAGATGCGCCAGGCCGCGCCGATCTTGCGGGCCTTGAGGTGGCCGGCCTCGATTTCGGCCATCACGTCCTGCAGCGAGACACCCAACGTCTGCGCCGCCTGCTCGGGCGTGAGCACCTGCACCGCGCCCGCGGCGGCGGGCGCCTGCGGCGCCTGGGCGGCCTGCGCTGCGGCTGGCGAGAAGGGGTCGGCCGCCGGCTGGCCCGGCTGCTGCATGCCCTTCATCATCTCCTGCGCCATGCCGAAACCCATGGCCATGGTGGCGGGAATGGTGGCGGCGGCCGCGCCCTCGCCGCCATTGGCCATGGCCTGGCCCATCTGGTACTTGACGTAGTCGTTCAGGTTGCCGATGGCGCTCATGCTGGAGCGCTTGTCGATGGCCTCCTCCACCTCGGGCGGCACCGATACGTTCTCCAGCATGAAGCTGGTGATCTCCAGGCCGTACTTGTCGCGCACCGCGGGGTTGATGAGCTGCAGCAGCGCCTCGCCCATCTCGGAGTAGCGCTGCGCCACGTCGAGCACCGGCACATGCGCGCGGGCCAGGGCCTCGCTGAAGATGCTGACGATGCGCGAGCGCATGGTGTCGGCGAACTCGTCGAGGCGGAAGTTCTGGTCGGTGCCCGCCACCTCCTTGAGGAACTTGGCGGCCTCGACGATGCGGAAGTCGTAGGTGCCGAAGGCGCGGATGCGCACCACGCCGAAGTCCTGGTCGCGCAGCATCACCGGGTTGGAGGTACCCCATTTGTTGCCGGTGAAAAGGCGCGTGTTGACGTAGTAGACATCGCACTTGAACGGCGACTCGAAACCGTACTTCCAGCCGCGCAGCGTCGAGAGAATCGGGATGTTCTGCGTCGTCAGCACATGGCGGCCGGGGCCGAACAGGTCTGCGAACTGGCCCTCGGAGACGAACTGCACCTGCTGCGACTCGCGCACGATGAGCTGCGCGCCGTTCTTGATTTCCTTGTCCTGGTCGGGCCAGCGGTAGGACAGCGTGTCCCGCGAATCATCCGTCCACTCGATGACCTCGATCAGTTGCTTGGTGATGATGTTCATGAGGTTCATGAAAGATCCTTGGGGCAAAGAAAAAAGCGGGTTCTGATATCAGCGGACTATTCTATGCGCCGCAGCATTTCTTGAACTTCTTGCCGCTGCCGCAGGGACAGGGGTCGTTGCGGCCCGGGGTCGCGCCCTTGACGATGGTGAACTGGCGCGGGCCCATGCTTTTCCACAGCCGGCGCAGGTCGTACACCGCCCAGATGGCTTCGCCCAGCGCCTCGATCCGCTCCTGGCTGACGCTGGGCTCGGCGTCCTCGTCGTACAGGTTGAGCGCGGGCGCGGCGTTGTCGTCTTCGGCCAGCAGCTCCACCAACTCCAGCGCATCGGCCAGCCAGGCGGCATTTTCCTTGTCGCGCGGCGGCTGCCAGTCGTCGGCCCAGTGCTCCACCACGAACATGAAGCCCAGCGCCCAGATCTGCGCCAGCGAAGGCACCTCGCCCTCGCTCACGGCTTCGGCGCGCTCGGCCTCGTCCATGCCGGCCAGCGCGCCGCGCATGTCGATGAATTCGGGCTGGAAGGCATCGTCGTCGTCAAGCGCCTGGGCCTGGCCGTCGAGTTGCGCAACCACTTCGTCCCAGCGCTGTTGCCACAGCGCCAGAAAGCGCGACTGCTGCGCGGCGTCGGCAAACACCGGCAGCACCGGCAGGCTGCCATCGGCCGCGCGCACCAGCGGCTCGCCCTCACCCAGCAGCACGGGCAGGAACTCCTCGGGCGGCACCGCACGGCGCGTGCACGCCAGCGCGGCCAGAAAGCCGTCGCAGAACTCCCACTGCGGCACGCCGTCGTCGCGCGTGTGCAGGTCGTTGAGCAGATCGTCCAGTTCGGACAGGCGCAGCGACGACGGGTCGTCGTCCGGGGGCAGTTCAGCAGTGGTCATGGGATACAGGAATCAGGAAAAATACCGAGATGCGGCAGTGTAGCCTCAGCGCCCGAGGTTCTGGCCCGTTGACCAGGCCCGCATCCACTCGCCAGGCGTATAGACCGGCAGGCTGGCTGCCGCGAAGTCGCGCACATTGCGGGTGATGATCGCCCGGCAGCCCGCATGGCGGGCCGCCTCGTGCAGCACGGCATCCTCATAGTCCGAAAAGCGCAGCGCAAGCGCATCGGCCAGCACCATGCGGCCGACCGCGGCCACATCGAACAGCTTGAGCAATGTGCCCACCGCCTCGCGGGCCCGGCGCTCGTCGCGCGCGCGGCCGCACAGGTAGAACAGCGTGGTCATCGTAGTGGCGCACAAGCTGCCGCGCAGCTCGCCGCGCTCCACCAGCGCCATGGCCTGCGCGCTGTCATGGACGAAAGGCTCGCGGTCAAGCAGCACGTCAAGCACCACGTTGGTGTCGAAGAGCAGGTTCACCGGTGCTTGCCCTCCAGGTGCGCGCGGTAGTCGCGCTCGTCGGGCTGCCTGGCGTCGGCAGCTCGCAGCGATCCCTTGAGCGAGGCCACGGTGGGCGGCAGCGGCAATGCGGCAGGAGCCTGGCCCAGCTGCATGAAGTAGTCCGACACCAGCTGCGACAGCGACTTGCCATTGCGCCGTGCCTGCTCCTTGGCCTGCTCGATCAGTTCCGCATCAAGCCGCAGCGTAAGCTTGGTTTGCATGGCGCACCTCGTATGACGTACAAAACACGCAACATTGTACGTCACACTATCCCACCGGCAGAGGCGGCCCGCCAGCGCCGATGCCGGCAAGCCTCTATCATCCAACGCTAACAAGTACGGCGGTATCGCCGAGAGAGCCCCCATGATCCACCAGCTCAACAAACTCTACCCGGTGCGCTACACCGTGCTCATCCTCTGCGTGCTGCTGCTGGCTTTGAGCCTGGCGGCACTCCTCACTGGCGGCTCGCCGTGGTGGTGGCTCGGCGCCCTGGCCGGCGCGGCGCTGGTGCTGCTCGGCCTGTACGACCTGCGCCAGACCCGCCATGCCATCTTGCGCAACTACCCGGTGATCGGCCATATGCGCTTCTTCCTGGAGTTCATCCGCCCCGAGATGCGCCAGTACTTCATCGAGAGCGATACCGAGACGCTGCCGTTTTCACGCGCCCAGCGCTCGCTGGTGTACCAGCGCGCCAAGGGCGAGCCGGACAACCGGCCCTTCGGCACGCTGATGGATGTCAGCGCGCAAGGCTACGAATGGGTGAACCACTCGCTCGCGCCCACCCGGCTCGACGGGCACGACTTCCGCGTCACCATCGGCGCCAGCCCCGATGCGCCGCCGGACTCGGACAGCGCCTGCACCCAGCCCTACGAGGCCAGCGTGTTCAACATCTCGGCGATGAGCTTCGGCGCACTGTCGGCCAATGCCATCCTGGCGCTCAACAAGGGCGCCAAGATCGGCGGCTTTGCGCACGACACCGGCGAGGGCTCGATCTCCGAACACCACCGCGTGCATGGCGGCGACCTGATCTGGGAAATCGGCTCGGGCTACTTCGGCTGCCGCAATGCCGACGGCACGTTCAGCGAAGAGCGCTTCGTCGCCAATGCCACCCAGCCGCAGGTGCGGATGATCGAAATCAAGCTCAGCCAGGGCGCCAAGCCCGGCCACGGCGGCGTGCTGCCGGGCGCCAAAGTCACGCCCGAAATCTCGGCCGCGCGCGGCGTGCCGGTCGGCGTGGATTGCATCTCGCCGGCCAGCCACAGCGCCTTTTCCACGCCCGAGGAGATGATGCACTTCATCGCCCGGCTGCGGCGCCTGTCGGGCGGCAAGCCCACGGGCTTCAAGTTCTGCGTGGGCCACCCCTGGGAATGGTTCGCCATGGTCAAGGCCATGCTCAAGACCGGCATCACGCCGGATTTCATCGTGGTGGACGGCGCCGAGGGCGGCACCGGCGCCGCGCCGGTGGAGTTCAGCGACCACATCGGCGTGCCGCTGCAAGACGGCCTGCTGCTGGTGCACAACACGCTGGTGGGCGTGAACCTGCGCGAGCGCATCAAGATCGGCGCGGCGGGCAAGGTGATCACCGCCTTCGACATCGCGCGCATGATGGCGCTGGGCGCGGACTGGTGCAACGCCGGGCGCGGCTTCATGATGGCGCTGGGCTGCATCCAGGCGCAGAGCTGCCACACCGGCAACTGCCCCACCGGCGTGACCACGCAGGACCCGCTGCGCCAGCAGGCGCTGGTGGTGCCCGACAAGGCCCTGCGCGTGGCCCAGTTCCACAAGAGCACGCTGCATGCGCTGCAAGAGATGGTGCAGGCCGCCGGGCTGCAGCACCCGGGCGATTTCAGCGCCCACCACATCGTGCGACGCATCAGCGACACCGAGGTGCGCCTGCTTTCCAACCTGCTGCTGCAGGTGCAGCCCGGCGCGCTGCTGCACGAGCTGGAGCGGCAGCACCAGGTGTTCCGAACCTACTGGCCGCTGGCCAGCGCCGAGAGCTTCCAGGCGGCGACGCCGTCGATCAAGCCGTCGGCGCCCCGAGCCCGCAAGGCCGAAGAACGCCAGCAGGCCAGCGCCACCGGCGACAATGCAGCCTTGATCTAAATCTCCGCCACGCCTTGAACCACGCACTCACCGCCACCGACTACACCGCGTTCCTGCGCTCGCACCTGCAGGCGCAAAGCTTCAACGTCGTGCGCTACGAACTGCCCGGCGAGTCGGTCTGGCTCAAGCGCGCCGGCCCGCCGATCGCTGCCTGGCGCTACCGGCTGCTGGGCATGGCCGCGCGGCTGCTCAAGGTGGATGTGCTGCAGCCCGTGGTCAACCCCGGCGGCCGCGAGGCCATCGCCACCGAGGTGCGGCGGTTGCGCGACCTGGCCGCGCGCGGGCTGCGCGTGCCCGCCGTGCTGGCTGTCGAGGAAGACGGCTTTCTGATGCGCCACCTGGGCGCGCCGGGCCAGGCCACGCCGTCGCTGGCCGACGAGATCGAGAACGCCGCACGCCATGCACCGCAGCAGGCGCTGTGGCTGTGGCGGCGGGGCTTTGCCGCCATGCAGCGGGTGCACGGCAGCGGCACCTGCCTGAGCCAGGGCTTTGCGCGCAACATGGTGCGCTGCCCCGACGACGTGATCGGCTACATCGACTTCGAGGACGACCCGCTGGCCACGCTGCCGCGCGAGTTGTGCATCGTCAAGGACGCGCTGTGCTACGCCCACTCCAGCGCGCTCTTCCTGCGCCAGGCCGGCATGCTCGGCGCCGCCCGCCCGCACTGGCAGCAATGGCATGACCAGCTGGATGCCAGCGCGCGCGCGGCGCTCGACACCACCGTACGCCGGATGCGCTGGGTAGGCCGCCTGCCCGACAGCCGCCGCCTGGGCCGCGACACGCAGCGCCTGCGTGCGGTGTACGATTTGGTGCAGTGAGGGCAAGGCACGGCGCGGTATGCCGCGCCATGCCTTCGCCTGCTACACCGCTGCAGCCGGCCCCATCGCCTGCTGCGCAATATCCCCGAGCATGCTGGCGGTCACCGCCGACAAGGTCCAGCCCAGATGGCCGTGGCCTGTGTTGTAGAAGACACCGGGCTTGCTGCCGCGCCCGATGCGCGGCAGCATGTCGGGCATCATCGGGCGCAGGCCGGCCCATGGCACGACGCTGCGGGTGCTGACACCGGGAAAGCAGGCCTGCACCCACTCGACCAGGGGCCGGATCCGGTCGGCCCGGATATCCCGGTTGTAGCCATTGAATTCCGCGGTGCCCGCCACCCGAAAGCGCTCTTCGCCCAGGCGGCTGGTGACCAGCTTGGTCTCGTCGTCCAGCAGGCTCACCACCGGCGCCGCGGCGCGGCTGGCTTCATCGAGCAGGTTGACGGTGATGGAATAGCCCTTGACCGGATAGATATTGACGCGGTCCCCCAGCTGGGCTGCCAGCATGCGGCTGGCGGTGCCGGCGCAGACCACGATGCCGTCGAAGCTGGAGGTGGACGTGCCCTGCGCATCGCTCGCGGTCACGCGGGCCTGCCGGCCATCGGCCGCCACGGACAGCACCTGCTGGCCGTACAGGCAGCGCACCCCGTGGCGCACGCAGGCGGCAGCCAGCCCGCTGGTGAATTTGTGGATGTCGCCGGTCGAGTCGCTCTCGGTGAAGTAGCCGCCATAGAAGGCGCCGGACAGGGTCGGCTCGATGTCCCGGATCTCCTGCGGCGTCAGTGCGCGCCGCTCCAGCCCACCCTGGGCCAGCAGCTTCGAGACCATGCCCGCATGCTCGAAGCCGGCCTTGTTGCGGTAGATATGGAGGATGCCTTTCTGCTTCAGGTCGAAGTCGATGCCCTCTTGCGCGGCCCAGGCAAAAAGGTGCTCGCGGGCCGCAATGGCCAGCCTGGCGGTTTCAACGGTGTTCCTCTGGTAGTGCGGGATCGCCGCGAGGAATTCGAAGAACCACGAGAGCTTGTGCCAGCTTGGCTTGGGGTTGACCAGCAGCGGCGCATCGCTCTTGAGCATCCACTTGAGGCCCTTCAGAATGGTGGACCAATGGGTCCACACCTCGGCATTCGAGGCCGAGAGCTGCCCGCCGTTGGCAAACGAGGTTTCCATGGCGGCGTAGCGCTGCTTTTCGAACAAGGTGACGGCAAACCCGCGCTGGGCCAGCGCGTAGGCCGTGGTCACGCCAGTGATTCCGCCACCGATGACGGCGATGGTTTTCTTCATGATGGATCAGGTCCCGGATGTGTCAAAGGTGGAGCCCGGGCACACCATGTGCACCGGACGCCCCCTCTGTTCTGGACCTGAGAGATTCACGCAGCATCGCCGGGGCGATGATCGCTTGCTCCTTCGGTATGCCCGGCGGACAACGGCGCCGGACATTCTTCAGAGTGCATGGACGGTGATGCCGATCCTTTTGCCTGAGAGTTTCCGGGGCGGTTGCTCCTTCGGCGCTGTATGCGGCACGCGGGCACGCAACAGTCTCTCTCGGCATCACCAGGCTGACAGCCTTGGGGGCAAATATAGGGAAATCCCCTGATATTGGATATACGGGTTTTCTCTGCCATTGCGCCATGCATGGCGCCACAATGGCTTAGAACCTGTTCACGGAGACTTTCGATGAAAAAACGCGCTTTCGCCGCCAGCCTGCTGGCGCTGTCCGCCCTGGCCGGCATGTCCACCGGCGCCTGGGCCGACGATGCCTACCCCTCCAAGCCGATCCGCTGGCTAGTGCCCTATGCGGCGGGCGGCGGCTCGGACTTCCTGGCCCGCACCATCGGGCAGGCGCTGTCGGCCCACATCAAGCAGCCGGTGGTGGTGGACAACAAGCCCGGCGGCAACACCGCGATCGCCGCCTCCGAAACCGCGCGCGCCGCGGCCGACGGCTACACCGTGCTCTCGGCCGACAACGGCACGCTGATCTACAACCCGGTGTTGTACAAGACGCTGAGCTACAACCCCTCCAAGGATCTGGCGCCGGTCACGCTGATGGGACGCTTTCCGATGATCCTGGTGGTCAATCCGAACGCCGGCTTTGCCGATGCCCGCGATTTCATCGCCAAGGCCAAGGCCAGCAAGCAGGGGCTGAACTACGCTTCGGCCGGCGCGGGCAGCCCGCACCACCTGGCGATGGAGCTGCTGAAGGTGGAGGCCGGCCTGTCGCTGGTGCATGCGCCCTACCGCGGCGCGGCGCCTGCGCTGGGCGACGTGGCCGGCGGCCAGGTTCCGGCGATGATGGTGGACCTGGCCGCGGGCGCGGGGTTCATCAAGGGCGGCAAGGTCAAGCCGCTGGCCGTGGCCAATGCCACGCGCCTGCCGCAGCTGCCCGAGGTGCCGACCTTCGCCGAGCTGGGCCTGCCCAAGGTCGATGCGGCGGCGCTGGTCGGCATGGTGGCGCCGGCCAAGACGCCGTCCCCGGTGATCGCCACCCTGAACAAGCAGGTGGTGGCCGCGATCAACGAGCCCGCGGTCAAGCAAAAGCTCATCGACTTCGGCGTGGAGCCGGTGGGCAACACGCCCGAGCAGTTCCAGGCCCTGATCAACAGCGAGAGCACGCGCTGGCAGAAGCTGATCAAGGACCTGCACATCACGCTGGAGTGAACATGGCATCCGCCCGCTGCCCCATCGACCACAGCCAGCTCACCCGGCCCTCGGGCCGCAGCGGCCCCACCGGTTGCCCGGTGAGCCTGGGCGCCGCCGCCTTCGACCCCTTCAGCGACGGCTACCAGCAGGACCCGCCCGAGTATGTGCGCTGGGCGCGCGAGCAGGAGCCTGTGTTCTACAGCCCGCAGCTGGGCTACTGGGTGGTCACACGCTTCGACGACATCAAGGCCATCTTCCGCGACAACCTCACCTACAGCCCGTCGATCGCGCTGGAGAAGATCACGCCCACGGGCGATGCGGCCAATGCGGTGCTGGCCTCCTACGGCTTCGCGCTCAACCGCACCCTGGTCAACGAGGACGAGCCGGCCCACATGCCGCGCCGCCGCGCGCTGATGGAGCCGTTCACGCCCGAGCAGCTGGCGCACCACGAGCCCATGGTGCGCCGGCTGGCGCGCGAATACGTGGACCGCTTCATAGCCGACGGCCGCGCCGACCTGGTGGACCAGATGCTGTGGGAAGTGCCGCTCACCGTGGCCATGCACTTTCTCGGCGTGCCCGAGGACGACATGGACACGCTGCGCAAGTACAGCATCGCCCACACGGTCAACACCTGGGGCCGCCCCAGGCCCGAGGAGCAGGTGGCGGTGGCCCATGCGGTGGGCCGGTTCTGGCAATACGCGGGCCAGGTGCTGGACAAGATGCGCGCCAACCCCGATGCCGATGGCTGGATGCAGTACGGCATCCGCAGGCAAAGGGAGCTGCCCGAGGTCGTCACCGACTCGTACCTGCACTCGATGATGATGGCCGGCATCGTCGCCGCCCACGAGACCACCGCCAATGCCACCGCCAACGCGGTGAAGCTTTTGCTGCAGCACCCCGAGGCCTGGCAGGCTATTTGCCGCGACCCGTCGCTGATCCCCGGCGCGGTGGAAGAGTGCCTGCGCCACAACGGCTCGGTCGCCGCCTGGCGGCGCCTGGCCACCCGGGACGTGGTGATCGGCGGCCAGCCGATCCCGGCGGGCTCCAAGCTGCTCATCGTCACCTCGTCGGCCAACCACGACGAGGGGCACTTCGTCGATGCCGATTTCTTCGACATCGAGCGCGACAACGCCAGCGACCACCTGACCTTTGGCTACGGCTCGCACCAGTGCATGGGCAAGAACCTGGCGCGCATGGAGATGCAGATCTTCCTGGAGGAATTCGCCCGCCGCCTGCCCCATATGCGGCTGGCAGAGCAGCGCTTCAGCTATGTGCCCAACACCTCGTTCCGCGGCCCCGAGCACCTGTGGGTCGAGTGGGACCCGGCGCGCAATCCCGAACGCGCCAACCCCGCGCTGCTGCAGCAGCGCCAGGCCGTGCGCATAGGCGAATCCTCGCACGGCCAGGCGAGCCGCAGCATGCTGGTGGACCGCGTTGAGGCCATTGCCGAGGACGTGCTGCGCATACGCCTCAAGGCCCCCGACGGCCGCCAGCTGCCGCGCTGGACGCCCGGCTCGCACATCGACCTGCAGTGCGGCGACACTGGAATCTCACGCCAGTACTCGCTGTGCGGCGATCCGCAGCAGGCCGATATCTATGAAATCGCCGTGCTGCGCGAGGAGCACGGCCGCGGCGGCTCGGCCTGGGTGCACAACCAACTGCAGGCCGGCATGCAGGTGCAGGTGCGCGGCCCGCGCAACCACTTCCAGCTCGACGAGAGCGCACAGCACCTGATGCTGGTGGCCGGCGGCATAGGCATCACGCCGATCGCCGCCATGGCCGCGCGCGCCAAGGCGCTAGGCATCTCGTATGAAATCCACTACAGCGCCCGGCAGCGCCGGCGCATGGCGCTCCTGCCAGACCTGCAGGCGCAGCATGGCGAGCGGCTGCACGTCCATGCGGGCGAAGAAGGCCGGCGCGCCGACTACGCCGCCCTGCTGGCCGCCGTGCGCCCCGGCGCCCGGATCTATGCCTGCGGCCCGCAGCGCCTGCTCGATGGCTTGGAGCAGGCCTGCCGCCACTGGCCCGAGGACAGCCTGCGGGTGGAGCATTTCGCCACCACCCTGGGCGCGCTCGACCCGAGCAAGGAACACGGCTTCGAGGTCGAGCTGCGCGAATCGGGCCTCACCCTGCAGGTGGCTAGCGACCAGACCCTGCTCGATGCGCTGCGCGGCGCCAACATCGACATCGAGAGCGACTGCCGCGAAGGCCTGTGCGGATCCTGCGAGGTGCCGGTGCTGGCCGGCGAGGTCGACCACCGCGACATGGTGCTCACGCGCGCCGAGCGCGCGGCCTGCACCAAGATGATGAGCTGCTGCTCGCGCGCCAGGGCCAGCGGCGGAAAAATCGTGCTCGGGCTGTAGCCGGCCATTTCCATATACGGCGATCCACATAAGAAAAGCACGAAATAATCGTTCGATCCATATGCCGCCTCGCCTACAGTCGCGGCCATGCAGGAATTTGCGTTTGTTTTCGCGGGCTTTGGCGTCGGCCTGATCGTGGGCCTGACCGGCGTGGGCGGCGGCTCGCTGATGACGCCGGTGCTGATCTTCTTCTTTGGCGTCAAGCCCTATATGGCGGTGGGCACCGACCTGCTGTTCGCGGCCTTCACCAAGCTGGGCGGCACCGCCAGCCTGGCCCGCCAGCGGCTGGTGCCCTGGCCCGTGGTGGCGCAGCTGTGCGCCGGCAGCATCCCCGCCGCGCTGCTCGCGCTGTGGGTGTTGCGGCGGCTGGGGCCGGACAGCGCCCGCGTGCAGCACATCATGACCACCACGCTGGGCGCGGCGCTGCTGCTCACCGCCGCGGCCACCGCCTACAAGGTGCTGGTCTTTTCCCAGCCGCGCCGCAGCGAACCCCAGGGCCAGGACGCAGCCGCCGCGCTGAAGGCGCGCCACTGGAGCCTGCCGGTACTGCTGGGCGCGGTGATCGGCACCATGGTTACCTTCACCTCGGTGGGCGCCGGCGCGATCGGCGTCTCGGTGCTGCTGCTGGTGTTCCCGCTGCTGCCGCTACCGCGCATCATCGCGGCGGACATCGCCTATGCCGTGCCCCTCACGCTGGTGGCGGGCCTCGGCCATGCATCGCTCGGCTCGGTCGACTGGCCGCTGCTGGCGCAGCTGCTGGCCGGTTCGCTGCCCGGCATCTGGATCGGCGCGCGCCTGGTGACCCGCGCGCCCGAGCGGCTGATCCGCTCGGCCCTCTCGCTGCTGCTGGCCTGGGCGGGCGCCAAGCTGGTGCTGATCTGATCAAGCGGCCACGGCGTCGGGCAGATCCTCGCCGTCCAGCGCTGCGTTCAGCCGGGTGTAGTCCAGCGCGTTTTCCCAGCGCGACACCACCACGGTGGCCACCGCATTGCCGATGAAGTTGGTGAGGGAGCGGCATTCGCTCATGAAGCGGTCCACGCCCAGGATCAGCGCCATGCCGGCCACCGGCACTTCGGGCACCACCGCCAGCGTCGCGGCCAGCGTGATGAAGCCCGCGCCCGTCACGCCCGCGGCCCCCTTGGAGCTGAGCATGGCCACCAGCAGCAAGGCGATCTGGTGCCCCAGCGTCAGGTGGGTGTCGGTGGCCTGGGCGATGAACAGCGCCGCCAGCGTCATGTAGATATTGGTGCCGTCCAGGTTGAACGAATAGCCGGTGGGCACGACCAGGCCCACCACGGACTTGCTGCAGCCGGCCTTCTCCATCTTCTCCATCAGCGAAGGCAGGGCCGACTCGGACGAGGAGGTGCCCAGCACCAGCAGCAGCTCGGCCTTGAGGTAGCGGATCAGCTTGATCACCGAGAAACCGCACAGGCGCGCCACCAGGCCCAGGATGACCAGCACGAACAGCAGGGCGGTGATGTAGAACGAGCCCACCAGCCAGGCCAGGTTCACCAGCGAACCCAGGCCGAACTTGCCGATGGTGAAGGCGATCGCGCCGAAGGCCCCCAGCGGAGCGGCCTTCATCAGGATGCCGACCAGCTTGAACACCGGTGCCGTCAGCCCTTCGAGGAAGGTGAGCACGGGCTTGCCGGCGTCGCCCACAATGGCCAGCGAGATGCCGAACAGCACCGCGACGAACAGCACCTGCAGGATGTTGTCGCCCACGAAGGGGCTCATCAGCGTCTTGGGGATGATGTCCATCGCAAAGCCGGTCAGCGTCAGCTCGTGCGACTTGGCCACATAGGACTTCACCGCCTCCTGGTCCAGGTCGGCCGGATTGATGTGCATGCCCGCGCCGGGCTGCACCACATGGGCCACCACCATGCCGACGACCAGCGCCAGCGTGGAGAAGAACAGGAAGTACGCCATGGCCTTGACGAACACCCGGCCCACGGTGCGCAGATGCGTCATGCCGGCGATGCCGGTGACGATGGTCAGGAAGATCACCGGCGCGATGATCATCTTCACCAGCTTGATGAAGGCATCGCCCAGGGGCTTGAACTTGGCCGCCAGCTCGGGCTCGAAATGGCCCAGCAGCGCGCCGATGACGATGGCGATGACCACCTGGAAATACAGTTGGCGATAGAAAGGCAGGTGCACATGTGGCCTGCTGGCAGCTTGGGGTATGGCTTGCATGGTGAAATTCCGGAGGTCAGGAAAAGAGTCGCACCTGTTCGGTGCGCCGCTGGTTCCGGTTTGTACTGCGCGGGCTTTTTCAAGCCGATAACCTATTGGTATTAGAGGGGGTTGTTTCTGTTGCGGGAAATGCGAAAACCAAGGGAAACTCCTAGGTCAAGACCCTCTCCAACCCGCCTCACCACCATGACTCCATCGCGCCGCCGCCTGGTCTGGACCGTGCTGCTCCTGGGAGCCGGCATGCTCGGCTGCATGCTGCTGGCCCGCGAGCTGGTGCTGGAGCGCAGCCTGCGCGAGGAGAGCCAGACCGTGCAGCGCCAGCTCGCGCTGTATGCCCAGGCGCTGAGCCAGCGCATAGACCGCTACCGCACGCTGCCCGAGGTGCTGGCGCTCGATCCGCAGCTGCATGCCGCGCTCGGCCATCCGGTATCGGCGGCCGAGGTCGAGGCGCTCAACCGCAAGCTGGAGCAGGCCAACGGCGCCAGCCAGTCCTCCACGCTCACGCTGATCGACCGCCACGGCAAGGCCCTGGCCGCCAGCAACTGGCGCGACAGCCACAGCAACGTGGGCGAGGACTACAGCTTCCGCCCCTACGTGCAGCAGGCCCTGGCCACCGGCCGCGGACGCTTCTACGGCATAGGCATGACCACCGGCCAGCCCGGCTACTTCCTCTCGCGCGCCCTACGCGACGATGCCGGCGCCGCCATGGGGCTGATCGTCATCAAGATCGCGCTGCAGGAGCTGGAGAGCGAATGGCAGCAGTCCCCGGACATCGTGCTCGCCTCGGACTCGCATGGCGTGGTCTTCCTGGCCAGCCGCGACGCCTGGCGCTACCGCCTGCTCGCGCCGCTGTCGGCGCAGGGCACCAAGGAGCTGGAGGACACGCGCCAATATGCCGACCAGCCGCTCACCCCCCTGCGCTACCGCCTGAGCCGGCATGCGGCGGAGCTCGCATCCGTCGCCCGCATCGACGAGCCCGCCCTGCCCGGCCGCATGCTGTGGCAAAGCCTGCCCCTGCCCGACACCGGCTGGCAGCTGCACCTGCTGCATGACACGCAGGCCAGCACCACGGCCAGCCGCTGGGCCGCGCTGGCCGCGGCCGGGCTGTGGCTGGCGCTGGCCCTGCTGGTGCTGTTCATCCGCCAGCGCCAGCGCCTGGCCGCGCTGCGCCAGCGCAGCCGCGAGGAGCTGGAGGCCGTGCTGCGCCAGCACGCGCAGGAGTTGCGCACCGCCCAGGACGGTATCGTGCAGGCCGCCAGGCAGGCCGACACCGGCCTGTCGCGCAGCCTGCAGCACCTGCCCCAGGGCGTGGTGGTGGTCGATGCCGAGCTGCGCCTCGTGGCCTGGAATTCGCGCTACGTGGAGCTGTTTCGCTTTCCCTCCAGCCTCATGCGGGTGGGCCAGCCCATCGAAGACCTGATACGCCACAACGCCAGGCGCGGCCTGCTCGGGCCCGGCAGCGTCGAGGCCGCCATCGAGCGGCGGCTGGAGCACCTGCGCCAGGGCACCGCCCACCTGCACGAAAGCTCCAAGAGCGACGGCACGGTGCTGGAGATCCGCGGCAACCCGCTGCCCGACGGCGGCTTCGTGACCAGCTATGCCGACATCACCAGCTACAAGAACGCCGCGCGCGAGCTGCGCTCGCTGGCCGATGCGCTGGAGCGGCGCATCGCCGAGCGCACCCGCGACCTGGACCAGGCCAAGCGCGAGGCCGAGGAGGCCAACCGCTACAAGACCCGCTTCGTGGCCGCGGCCGTGCACGACCTGCTGCAGCCGCTGAACGCGGCGCGCATGTTCGGCTCGCTGCTGCGCGGCCACCTGCACGACGCGGCCGCGCGCGGCGTGGCCGACAGCATAGACGGGGCCCTCGCCGCCCAGGACGGCATACTCAACAGCCTGCTCGACATCTCGCGCATGGAATCGGGCCAGCTGGAGGTGCATGTCGGCGACTTCGCGCTCGGGCCGGTGCTGCAGGTCATGCGCCACAACTTCGGCATCATCGCCGACAGCCGGGGCCTGAAGCTGAGCGTGCTGGACTCGCGCTGCACCGTGCGCAGCGACGAGGCGCTGCTGCGGCGCATCCTGCAGAACCTGCTGTCCAACGCCCTGCGCTACACGCCCCGGGGCCGCGTGCTGGTTGGCTGCAGGCGCCAGGGCGCGCAGCTGCGCATCGAGGTCCATGACCAGGGCCCCGGCATTCCCGAAAGCCTGCAGCGCGAGATCTTCGAGGAGTTCCGCCGCCTGAACGAAGGGCACGACGACGACCGCGGCGCCGGGCTGGGCCTGGCCATTGTCGAGCGGCTGGGCCGGCTGCTGGGCCACGAGATCGGCCTGCGCTCGGAGCTGGGCCGCGGCAGCGTGTTCTGGGTCTGCGTGCCGCTGGCCCAGGCCGCGCCACAAGCCAGGCCGAGCACGGCTGCCCTGGTGCACGAGGCCGGCCTGGCCACCCCGCTGCAGGGCGCCAGCGCCTGGTACATCGACGACGACGCGCCCAGCTGCGCGGCCACCGCCGCCCTGCTGCGGCGCTGGGGCTGCGCCGTGCCCTTTGCCGGCGGTCCGCAGGCCGCGCTCGCGGCGGCAAGCCCGCACACCGCGCCGCAGCTCGTGCTGCTCGACGTGCGCATGGGCAAGCTCGACGGCCCCGAGCTGTACCTGCAACTGTGCGGGCGCTGGCAGCATTCGCCCCAGGTCATCCTGGTCACCGCCGAGAGCCATGTCGCGCTGCGCCGCCAGGCCGCCGAAAAGGGCTGGGGCTTCTTGCTCAAGCCGGTGCGGCCCGCCGCGCTGCGCGCCCTGGTCAGCCAGATGCTGCTGCGCGGCGGCGAAGCCGGCAATGGCTGACCGCCGGGCTGCACGGCGCAGCATGCACGCTACCTGTTGCGGCTCATCTCCATGGCGAAGGTGAAGCGGCTCGCGGGATGGACGGTCCTGGAGATCTCCAGCAGCGCCCCCGCCGCATCGTAGTACCGCCGGGTGATGCGCAGCGCCGCCGCCCCCTCCTCGGACTGCAGCTCCCTAGCCAGGCGCGCAGGCATGAGCATGGCCTCCACCTCCTGCCGCAGGCGGACAATGGCCCGGCCGTAGTGCTCCTCGATCAGGCTGCTGATCAAGACCTCGGGCGCGGCCCGCACCAGCTCGTCGATGCCGCTGAATGCGGCATCGACATACACATCCGTCCAGCAGATCGGACGTGCCTTGGGGCCTGCATCCATGCGCAGGCTGGAGATTTGCAGCCAGCGCGTTCCGCCTTCGCAGTCGAGCTCCTTGGCAAGCGCCAGGTCCGCCACCACCGGCACGGCCGAACGGATCACACGCACATGCTGGGCACCGAACTGAGCCAGCTCGTCCAGGGTGGCGATGGATTGCGTGAACCCACCCGCCGGCCGCGCCGACTCGACGCGCGTGCCCACATTCTTGCGCCGCGAAATCAACCCCAGCTCCTGCAGCTCGTCCAGCGCCTTGCGCACTGCATAACGGCTCAGGCCATGGGCCTCGCACAGCTCGAACTCCGTGGGCAGCAGGGAGCCTACCGGATGGGTGCCGTCGGCAATAGCCTCGGCCAGGAAACGGGCCAGGTCGATGGGAGAGGTCTTGGTCATGGCAAAGCAGTACGCAGCAAGGGTTAATGCTGATTTATTTTGTTCGAACATATCAAATAATAAATATGTTCGAACATATTGATATGTTCGATTTTTATCAACATATTCTAAGCACATCGCCATGCCCTTCGCGCCAAGCTCCAGCACCGTCATCGATTCCATCCTGTTCCGCGATGCCTTCGGCACTGCGGCCATGCGCGAGGTGTTCTCGGACCGCAGCCTGATTGCACGCTACATCGAAGTAGAAGTCGCACTGGCCCGGGCCGAGGCGCGCTGCGGCGTGATTCCGCCGGAGGCGGCCGAGGCCATTGCCCGCGAGTCCAGTCTCGAAAAAATCGACTTCGACCACATGCGCCACGAAACCGACATCGTCGGCTACCCCATCCTGCCGTTGGTGCACCAGCTGGTGGCGATGTGCGGGGAAGCCGGCCGCTATGTGCACTGGGGTGCCACCACGCAGGACATCATGGACACGGCCAACGTGCTGCAGGTACGCGCAGCACTGGACATCGTGGATGCGGATATCCGCGCCCTGCGCGCCACCCTGGCCGATCTGGCCCGAAAGCACCGCGACACCCCCATGGCCGGCCGCACCCACCTGCAGCAGGCCCTGCCCGTGACCTTCGGCTACAAGGTCGCCATCTGGCTGGCCATGTTCGACCGCCACCAGGAACGGCTGGCGCAACTGCGCCAGCGGGTGCTGTGCGTGGAATTCGCCGGGGCGGCCGGCACCCTGGCTTCGCTCGGCGACCAGGGGCTGCAGGTGCAGCAAGCGCTGGCCGAGGAACTGGGCCTGGCAGTACCCAGCACCACCTGGCATGTCGCCCGCGACGGCTTCGCCGAAGCCGTCAACCTGCTGGCACTGGTGACTGGCTCGCTGGGCAAGATCGCACTGGACATCATGATCATGGCCTCGACCGAGTTCGCCGAGGTGTACGAGCCCTTTGTCAAGGGCCGGGGTGCCAGCAGCACGATGCCGCAAAAGCGCAACCCCATCTCCAGCGAGCTGATGCTGGCCGCCGCCAAGGGCGTGCGCCAGCACGCCGGGCTCATGGTGGACGCCATGGTCCAGGACTTCGAGCGCGCCACCGGCCCCTGGCACGCGGAGTGGATCGCCATTCCCGAGAGCTTCATCCTCACGGCCGGCGCACTGCACCAGGCCAGATTCGCGCTGGGCGGGCTGATCGTGGACACCGCGCAGATGCGCCGCAACCTGGGACTGAGCCGGGGCCTTATCGTGGCCGAGGCAGTGATGATGGGCCTGGCCCCTGCCATCGGCCGCCAGCAGGCGCACGACCTGGTCTACGACGCCTGCCGCACCGTCAACGAGCAGGGCGGCACGCTGGCCGAAGCCCTGGCCGCGCTGCCCGCCGTCATCGCGCACTTCGACCGCGCCGCCATCGAGCGCCTGACCGACCCGGCCAACTACCTGGGGCTGGCCCCCGCGATGGTGGACCGCGCCATCGCCAATTCCGCGCAGCTCGGCTGATCGGCGACCCGATCCACTTCCCCCCTCTCGCAGCAACCACCAAGGAGACTCCCATGCAACTTCGCAAAGCCGCTGGCGCGATCGCGCTGCTCGCCGCCGCCCAATTCGCCCATGCACAGGCCTGGCCCACCAAGAGCCTAACCTGGGTCGTTCCGTTTGCCGCCGGCGGCCCCACGGACGCGATGGCGCGGGACATCGCAGACAAGGTATCCCGGCAGATCGGGCAGCCCATCGTCATCGAAAACGTGGCAGGCGCGGGCGGCACCATCGGAGCCACCAAGGCCTCCAAGGCCAGCCCCGACGGCTACACCTTCCTGGTCGGTCACATGGGCTACATGGGCGCCGGCCCGGCCCTGTACAAGAAGCTGAGCTACAGCCCGGTGAAGGATTTCGCAGCGGTGTTCCGCTTCCCCGACACGCCGCTGGTGCTGCTGGTGGGCAAGAACTCCCCCTACCAGAGCGCAGGCGAGCTGATCGCAGCGGCCAAGGCGGAGCCCGGCAAGATCAACTTCAGCAATGCCGGCGTGGGCTCCACCTCGCACCTCATCGCAGCGCTGTTCAGCTCCCGGGCCGGCATCTCGGTCACCCAGATCGCCTACAAGGGCGCGGGGCCCGCCATCAACGACCTGATCGGCGGGCAGGTAGACGCGATGTTCGACCAAAGCAATACCGCGCTACCCCAGGTGCAGGGCGGCCGGCTCAAGGCCATTGCGCTGACTTCGCTCGAACCCATGCCCCAGCAGTACCCGGGCGTGGCTGCGCTGGCGCAAAAGACCCTGCCCGGCTTCGAGGCCGCCACCTGGTACGGCCTGTATGCGCCCAAGGGCACGTCCGGCGACATCGTGCAGAAGATGCACCAGGCCTACCTGAAGGCGCTGGCCGACAAATCCTGGACCGAACGCATGGCCAGCCAGGGCATCCAGCTGCTGCCGCAGGCCCAGTATGCGCCCGAGGCATTCGCCCAATTCACCGCGGCGGAAATCCAGCGCTGGCAGAAGGTGGTGACCGATGCCAAGATCCAGCTCGACTGAAAGCAGGCACCGCCAATGACGCGCATTGCACAGGAAGACCTGGCCGAGAGTCTGGCAAACGCCTTCCAGTTCGTCAGCCACCACCACCCGCCGGATTTCATCCGCGCCCTGCGCCGCGCGCTGGCGGCCGAGACGCACCTGCCGGCGCGGGCCGCCATCGAACAGCTGCTGGTCAACAGCCGCCTGGCAGCGCTGGGGCGCCGTCCCCTGTGCCAGGACACCGGCGTCGGCCAGGTGTTTCTGCGCATAGGCTGCGGCGTACAGCTCTTTCGCCACGATGGCGGCCTGCCCTGGAGCCTGCAGGCAGTATGCGATGCAGCCGTGCGGCGCAGCTTCCGCGACCCCGTCAATCCGCTGCGCGCCACCATGGTCTCCGACCCGCTGGGCCGGCGGGCCAACACCCGGGACAACACCCCCGCCATCGTCCATTGCGAGATCGTGGCCGGCGATGGGCTGGAGGCCCTGGTGGTGGCCAAGGGCGGCGGCGGCGACGTCAAGGCGCGCTTCGCCACCCTGGAGCCCAGCGACGATGTGGCCGACTGGGTCATCACGCAATTGCCCGGCATGGGCGCCGGCTGGTGCCCGCCTGGAACGCTGGGCATAGGCATAGGCGGCACGCCGGAGCAGGCCATGCTGCTGGCCAAGCTATCGCTGTTCGACCCCATCGACATCGACCTGCTGCAGGCCCGCGGCGCCGCCAGCGCCGAGGACACCTTGCGGCTGCAGGTATATGAGCGCGCCAACGCGCTGGGCATCGGAGCACAAGGGCTCGGCGGAAGCTCCGCAGTGCTTGATGTGAAGGTACGCACCGCCCCGTGCCACGCAGCGACCATTCCCGTGGCGCTGATACCGAACTGCTCGGCCACGCGCTACCTGCGCTTTTCGCTCGACGGCTCGGGGCCAGCCGGCATCGAGGAGCCGCCCGCCAGCCTGTGGGACGGTATTGCCGACCGCTTCGATATGCCCGATGCCACGCGCGTGGACCTGGACTGCCTGGACGCCGGGCAGGTGCGCGGCTGGCGCCTCGGCCAGACGCTGCTGCTGTCGGGCCGCGTGCTGACCGCACGGGACGCGGCGCACAAGCGCCTGGTGGACATGCTCGCGCGCGGCGAGCCGCTGCCCGTGGACCTGCGCGGCCGGGTCGTCTACTACGTGGGGCCGGTCGATGCCGTGGGCGACGAAGCCGTGGGGCCTGCCGGCCCCACCACAGCCACCCGCATGGACCGCTTCGTCGAACCATTGATGTCGCAAACAGGCCTGCTCGCTATGATCGGCAAGGCCGAGCGCGGCCCCGATGCGATCGCCGCCATCGCCCGCCATGGCGGCGCCTATCTCAGCGCCACGGGCGGCGCAGCCTACCTGCTGTCCAAGGCCATCCGCGCCGCGCGCGTGCTGGCATTCGAGGATCTGGGCATGGAAGCCATCCACGAATTCGAGCTGCGGGATTTTCCGGTCACCGTGGCGGTAGACAGCCAGGGCCGGGCCATCCACCGGCTGGCTCCGGCCGGCTGACTAAGCTTGGCTCTCCGGCTCCAGCCCCTTGACCAGCACCGCCGCCTGGGTGCGGCTGTAGCATTCGAGCTTCTTCAGGATCGCGGTCACGTGCACCTTGACCGTGTTTTCCGCCAGCCCCAGCTCATGGGCGATCTGCTTGTTGAGCAGGCCGTCGGCCATGTACAGCAGCACGCGGAACTGCTGCGGCGTGAGCTGGGCCAGCCTGGCGGCCAGGGCCGCGTCGGACTCGGAGCGCTCGGCCGCCATCGGCGGAAACCAGCTGTCGCCCGCCAGCACCGCCTCGATCGCCGCCGCCATGTCCTCGGCCGGCGCCGACTTCGGGATGAAGCCCGCCGCGCCGAACTGCTGGGCCCGGCGGATCACCCGCGGATGCTCGTTGGACGAGACCACCACCACCGGAATCTCCGGATAGCCGCCGCGCACATGCAGCAGCGAGGAGAAGCCGCGCGCGCCGGGCATGGCCAGGTCCAGCAGCACCAGCTCCACCTCGGGGTGCTCTTGCAGCGCCTTGTCCAGCGTGGCGGCGCTCGCGGCCTCCAGCGCCTGGAACCTCGGAAAGCGCACATGCAGCACCTGGATCAGGGCGGCACGGAACAGCGGGTGGTCGTCGGCGACCAGGAGCGTGGGGACGGACATGCACCGGAGTCTGCCACGATCGGCGCACTTGCGAAAATGCCGCCGCCCCCACTACCGCGCCAAATCAGGTCGGCTTGACGCCCGCCGCCTGCAGCAGCCGCCCCCACACCGGCCCCTCGTGGGCCCAGGCCTGGGCGAAGCGCGCGGGCGTGTCGTCGTCCATGGGCACGAAGCCGGCGGCGATGATGCGCGCCGTGCCTTCGCGGCTGGCCACCGCGCGGTTGGCGGTCTCGCCCCACTGGCGCGCCACCTGGGGCGCCAGCCCCTTGGGGCCGGCGATGGCCAGCCAGCCCACCAGTTCGAGCGCCTCCCTGCGCAGGCCGGCCTCGGCAAAGGTCGGCACCTCGGGCAGCAGCGGCACGCGGCGCGGGCCGGTCACCGCCAGCGCACGCAGCCTGCCGGCATCGATGTGCGGCTTTAGCGTGATCATGCTGCCCATGCCGATCTTGACCTGCCCGCCCAGCATGTCCTGCACCATCGGCGCCTCGCCGCGGTAGGCCGCGTGCGACATGTCGGCGCCGGCCGCCTCGCTGAGCGTGGCGCAGGCCAGCTGGCCGTGCGAGCCTATGCCGTACGAACCGTACGAAAGCTTGCCCGGGTTGGCCTTGATCCATGCCAGGAATTCCTGCAGGTTCGCCGCCGGCACGTCGGCGGTCACCACCAGCGCGATGGGCGCGGTGCACACGCGCACCAGCGGCATCAGCTCGGTCAGCGGATCGTAGGAGGTCTTCTTGTACAGGTACTTGTTGGTGAGCATCGACGAGGTCGTGCCCAGCAGCACGGTCAGCCCGTCGGGGGCCGACTTCACCACCGACTCGCCCGCGATCAGGCCGGCCGCGCCGGGCTTGTTGTCCACCACCACCGGCTGGCCCAGGCCCACGCCCATGCGCTCGCCCAGGGTGCGCGCGATCACATCGGTGGCGCCGCCGGCCGCGAACGGCACCACCACCCGCACCGGGCGGGTGGCGAAGCTGGCCTGGGCCTGGGCCGCCAGCGGCGCGGCGGCGGCGCCGGCCCCCAGGGCCAGCAGTTGGCGGCGGCTCAAGGCCGTCTTGGGTGCAGTCGCGGTCATGGCTTGTCTCCTGGGTTTTCTGGTCTGCGGATCGGTGGAAGCTCAGTTCAGCGTGATTTTCGCCGCCTCGACCACGCCCTTCCAGTGTGCCGCATCCTGCTCCATCTGGCGCTTGAAGTCGGCAGGCAGCGAGCCCACGGGAATCAGGCCCATGTCCTGCAGCCGCTTGTTGAGCTCGGGCGACTTGACGATGGCCGCGACCTCGGCGCCCACCTTGTCCACGATGGCCTGGGGCGTGCTGGCCGGCAGGAGCATGCCGAACCAGCCGTTGGCCTCGAGGCCGGGGTAGCCGGCTTCGGTCATGGTCGGCACCTGCGGCAGCGCGGGGTGGCGCTGGGCGCCGGTGACCGCCAGCACGTTGAGCTTGTCCGACTTGATGTGCGGATAGGCCGCGGTGGCATCCACCAGCGCCAGGGTCAGCTGCCCGCCGAGCAGGGCCGCCATCTCGGGGCCCGAGCCCTGGTAGGGCACATGCACGATGTCGATGCCGGCCTGCTGCTTGAAGCGCTCGCCGTTCATGTGCGACGAGGTGGCGTTGCCATAGCTGCCGAAGTTGAATTTCTGCGGGTCGGCCTTGGCCTGGGCCACGAATTCCTGCAGCGTCTTGATGCCCGAGCTGCGCGGCACCATGAACAGGTCGGCCGACTTGGCGATCTGCGACACCGGGGCCAGCTCGCTCAGCTTGTAGGGCACCTTCTTGTACAGCCACGGGATCTGCACCAGCGTGGTGATGCCCAGCAGCATGGTGTAGCCGTCGCCCGGCGCCTTGGCGACCGTGTCGTTGCCCAGGATGCCGCTGGCGCCGGGCTTATTCTCGACGATCACCGGCTGGCCCCAGCGGTTGGTGAGCTGCGTGCCGATCAGGCGCGCGATGGTGTCGGTGCCGCCACCCGCCGGGTAGGGCACGATGATGCGGATGGGCTTGCTCGGGTAGTTGCCTTCAGCCTGTGCGCCGCCCATGCCGCAGGCGGCAGCGGCCAGCGCGATGAGGGGCAGCCATCTCGGCAGCGATAGGCCCAGCAGGGCCTTGCGTCGGTTCAGTGGCATGGTGATGTCTCCTTCTATGAGCTTGCTCACAAAGTGCGAGCAATGATTTCCTTCATGATCTCGTCGCTGCCGCCGTAGATGCGGCCGATGCGCGCATCGGTCCAGGCGCGGCCGATCTGGTATTCAGTCATGTAGCCGTAGCCGCCGTGCAGCTGCAGGAATTCGTCGAGCAGGCGGTTTTGCAGCGCGGTGGCGTTGAGCTTGACCATGGCGGCGCGCTCGGGCGTGAGCGCGCGCTGCAGGTGCAGCGCGATGCAGTCGTCGACGAAGACGCGCAGCATCGTCGCCTGGGCCTTGGCCTCGGCCAGCTTGAAGCGGGTGTTCTGGAACTCGAACACCGCCTGGCCGAAGGCCTTGCGCTCGCGGGTGTAGGCGATGGTCTTGCTCAGGAAAGCCTCGATGGACATGGCCGCGCGCACCGCCACCACCAGGCGCTCCTGGGCCAGCTCGTGCATCAGGTACTTGAAGCCCTGGTTCTCTTCGCCCAGCAGGTTATCCACCGGCACGCGCACGTTGTCGAAGAACAGCTCGGAGGTGTCCTGCGCCATCAGGCCGATCTTCTCGAGCTTGCGGCCCTTGCTGAAACCCGGCGCGCCGTCCTCGACCACGATCAGCGACACGCCCTTGGCGCCCAGCTCGGGCGCGGTCTTGCAGACCACGATGACGATCTCGGAGTTGATGCCGTTGGTGATGAAGGTCTTGGCGCCGTTGATGACGTAATGCTCGCCATCGCGCTTGGCGGTGGTGCGCACCGATTTCAGGTCGCTGCCCGCGCCGGGCTCGGTCATTGCGATCGCGCCGATCAGCTCGCCCGCCGCCATCTTGGGCAGCCAGCGATCCTTCTGCGCCTTGCTGCCATAGGCATTGATGTAGGGCGCGACGATGTCCGAGTGCAGCGGAAAGCCCAGGCCGCTGGCGCCAGTGCGGGCAACCTCCTCGATCAGCACCGCGGCATGGCCGAAGTCGCCGCCGCCGCCGTAGGGCTCGGGCAGCATGGTGTTGAGCAGGCCTTCGCGGCCGGCCTTGCGCCAGACCTCCTTGGGCACGATGCCCTGGCGCTCCCATTCGGCATGGAAGGGGACGACCTCTTTTTCAAAGAAGCGGCGCACCTGCTCGCGGAATTGCTCGTGGTCTTCGCGGTAGACGGTGCGTTGGATCAGGTCTTGCATGGTGACTCCTAAAGATTTGCTCAAATGGGCCTCTAACGCTTATGCGGCAAGCGCCAAAAGCCATGATTCTTGAATTTCAGCGCAGCGCAAAACCGGCCTCCGGCTCGGCCCGGTAGCGCTCCTTGAGCACCCGCCGCAGCAGCTTGCCGGTCTCCAGCTTGGGCAGGCCGTCCACGAAGACCATGCGCTGCGGGCGCTTGATCTTGCCGAGCACCTCGCCCGCCTGCGCGGCAATCGCCTGCGCGGTCTCCGGCGTGGCGGGCGTGCCGCGCTGCAGCACCACCACCGCGATCGGCTGCTCGCCGAAATCGGCATGCGGCACGCCGACCACCGCCACCTCGTACACGGCCGGGTGGCGCGACAGCGCGTTCTCGATCTCCTGCGGGTAGAGGTTCACGCCGCCCGACAGGATCAGGTCCGCGCGCCGGTCGCTCAAGAAGAGGTAGCCGGCCGCGTCCACATGGCCGATGTCCCCGTAGGTGGCCCAGCCCTGCTCGTTGATGGCCTGGCGCGTCTTGGCCTCGTCGTTCAGGTAGCTGAACTGGCCGCCACCCGAGAAATACACCTGGCCGACCTCGCCGGGCGGCAGTTCCTGGCCGTCGTCGCCGACGATGCGGATCTGGCCCGAGATCGCCCGCCCCACCGAGCCGGGGCGCTCGCGCCACTCCGCTGAATTGATCAGCGTGGTGCCGCAGCCTTCCGAGCCGGCGTAGTACTCCAGCAGGATGTCGCCCCACCAGTCGAGCATGGCCTGCTTGAGCGGCACCGGGCATGGCGCCGCCGCATGGATGGCAACGCGGTGGCTCGACAGGTCGTGGCGTTGCTTCACCTCGGCCGGCAGCTGCTGCAGGCGGCTCAGCATGGTCGGCACCCACTGGCTGTGCGTCACGCGGTAGCGCTCGATCAGCGCCAGCGCCCGCTCGGCGTCGAAGCGGCCCATGATCACCGCCTGCCCGCCCAGGTCCAGCGCGCGCAGCGTGTAGCGCAGCGGCGCGGCGTGGTACAGCGGCGCCGGCGACAGGTAGACGGTGCCGGCATCCATCTGCATGTGGCGCGCGGTCACCTGCACCTCGGGATCGAGCCGGTTGCGCCATTCGCTGGGCCACATCGGCTTGCGCACGCCCTTGGGCCGCCCGGTGGTGCCCGACGAATACAGCAGGTCGCGCCCCACGGGCCGGTCGCCGAAGTCCACCGCGGCACCGGCCTGCGCCTGCACCGCCGCCTGGAACGAGGGCGCGCCGGGCTCGGCATCGTCCACCGTGAAGCGCGGCAGGCCCTGCAGCCCGGCGAGCAGCGGCAGGGTCTTGCCGGAAGCCACCACCAGCCGGGCGCCGCTGTCCTGCACGATATAGGCCACCTCGGCCGGCGTCAGGTGGGTGCTGAGCACCGCGGCATACAGGCCCGCCAGCTTGGCGGCAAGCACGATCTCCAGGATCTCGATACGGTTTTCCAGCAGCACCGCGAAGGTATCGCCCGCCTGCAGGCCCTGGGCCGCCAGCCACTGCGCCGCCTGAGCGGCATGGCCGGCCACCTCGCCGGCCGTGTACTGCCGGCCGCTGTCGGCCATGGTCAGCACCACGCTTTCGGGAGCCGCTGCCGCGCGGCCGAAAAAATCTTGCGTACCCGTCACCATCACTCCTGGGGTTTCAAAATTACGAGATCATTGTCTCAAAATAAATTTTCTCAAATGAATTCTTTCAGACATGCCTGCTAAAAATCATAGTGCAAACACGGTGTTAAACACAAACGAACAGGGTAGACTGAAATTTAATGGATCATCTGTCTCATAAAACACATGGAGCAATCATGAACATTCCTGTCATCGTCGACGCCATCCGCAGCCCCATGGCAAGGGCCAAACCCGACGGCGCGCTCGCCCAGGTGCATCCGGTGGACCTGCTCTCGCAGGTGCTGGAGCAGCTGGTGGCACGCAACCAGCTCGATCCCGGCTCCGTGGACGACGTGATCTGCGGCTGCGTCAGCCAGGTGAGCGAGCAGGCCGGAACGCCCGGCCGCCTGGCCTGGCTGGCCGCCGGACTGCCCGCGCACGTGCCCTCCACCACCATCGACCGCAAGTGCGGCTCCAGCCAGCAGGCGGTGCATTTCGCGGCCCAGGCCATCATGGCCGGCACGCAGGACATCGTGATCGCCTGCGGCGTCGAGTCGATGAGCCGCGTGCCCATGGGCACCTCGCGCATGGGCCACAACACCACCGGCGCGCGCTTCGATGCCCGCTACGCGCCCGGCCTGGTGGGCCAGGGCGTATCGGCCGACCTGGTGGCCGCCAAGTGGGGCCTGTCGCGCACCGAGCTCGACACCTACGCCGCCCGCTCGCACCAGCGCGCCCATGCCGCGCAGTCGGCCGGCCGCTTCGAGCGCGAGATCGTCGGCATCGATACGCCGAACGGCCGCGAGAGCCGATTTGTGGCCGACGAAACCATCCGCGCCAGCACCACGGCCGAGAAGCTCGCCGGCCTCAAGGCCGTGTTCCAGAGCGACGAGCTGTCGGCGCGCTTTCCGCAGATCGGCTGGAGCACCACCGCCGGCAATGCCTCGCAGATGACCGATGGCGCCAGCGCCATGCTGATCATGAGCGAAAAGCGCGCCCAGCAGCTGGGCCTGCGCCCGCGCGCCCGCTTCGTGGCCTTCGACGTCTGCGGCGACGACCCGCTGTACATGCTGACCGCGCCCATCCCCGCGTCGCAGCGCGTGCTGGCCAAGGCCGGCATGAAGCTGGACGACATCGCCCACTACGAGATCAACGAAGCCTTCGCCTCGGTGCCCATGGCCTGGCAGAAGGAGCTGGGCGCCGACGGCGAGCGCCTGAATCCGCGCGGCGGCGCGATCGCGCTGGGCCACCCGCTGGGCGCCTCGGGCATCCGCCTGATGACCACCATGCTGCACGCGCTGGAGGACAGCGGCGAGCGCTACGGCCTGCAGTCGATGTGCGAGGCCGGCGGCATGGCCAACGCCACGATCATCGAACGCCTGTAACCACGGATTCAAGACAAGGAAGCATCATGCAATTGCAAAAAGGAATGACCGCCATCGTGACCGGCGGCGTATCGGGCCTGGGCGAAGCCACGGCCGTCTCGCTGCTGGAGCGCGGCCTGAACGTGGTGGCCATCGACCTGAACGACGAGCGCGGCACGGCGATGGAGCAGAAATACCAGGGCCAGCTGCGCTACGTGAAGGCCGACGTGTCCGATGAAGCGCAGGTGGCCGAGGCCATCGCGGTGGCCGAGTCCTTCGGCAACTTCCGCGCGCTGGTGCACTGCGCCGGCATCGGCGGACCGCTGCGCCTGATCGAGAAGGACGGCAGCGCCGGCTCGCTGGAAAAATACACCAACATCATCCGCGTCAACCTGATCGGCAGCTTCAACGTGCTGCGCCTGTCGGCGGTGGCCATGGCCAGGAACGAACCCGTCGACGGCGAGCGCGGCGCCTGCGTGCTCACCGCCTCGGTGGCAGGCTACGAGGGCCAGATCGGCCAGATCCCGTATGCCTCGTCCAAGGCCGGCGTGATCGGCATGACCATCGTCGCCGCGCGCGACCTGGCCACCAAGATGATCCGCGTCTGCACCATCGCCCCCGGCCTGTTCGAGACGCCGCTCTTGATGCGCCTGCCCGAGAACGTGCGCCAGTCGCTCGGCGCCTCGGTGCCCAATCCCTCGCGCCTGGGCCGCCCGTCGGAATACGCGCTGACCGCGCTGCACATCCTCGAGAACCCGATGCTCAACGGCGAGACCATCCGCCTGGATGGCGCCATCCGCATGCAGCCTCGCTGATGTCCTCTCCTCTCCCGCACGCGGGAGAGGGAACGCTTCCCCATTTCCCGAAAGGCATTCCATGGCATCCACCGTACTGGTCGAAGTGCGCGACAACGTGCAGATCATGACCCTCAGCAACCCCGAGGCGCGCAACGCCGCGACGCTGGAGATGGCCGAGGCCATGGTTGCAGCGCTGGACGAGCTGGACCGCAACCCGGCGCTGCAGGCCGGCATCATCACCGGCGCGGGCGGCACCTTCTGCGCCGGCATGGACCTCAAGGGCTTCCTGCAGGGCAAGCGCCCCAGCATCCCGGGCCGGGGCTTTTGCGGCCTCACGCAAAAGCCGCCGCAAAAGCCGCTGATCGCCGCGGTCGAGGGCTACGCGCTGGCCGGCGGCTGCGAGATGGTGCTGGCCTGCGACCTGATCGTGGCCGCCAACAGCGCCAAGTTCGGCCTGCCCGAAGTCAAGCGCGGCCTGGCCGCCGCAGCCGGTGGCCTGCTGCGCCTGCCCAAGCGCCTGCCCTACCACATCGCGATGGAATGCATCCTCACCGGCGACATGCTCAGCGCCGAGCGCGCCCATGCGCATGGCCTGGTCAACCGCCTGACCGAACCCGGCCAGGCGCTGGACGTGGCGCTGCAGCTGGCCCAGGCCGTGGCCGCCAACGGCCCGCTGGCGCTGATCGCCAGCAAGCGCGTGGCGCAGGAGTCGGCCGACTGGCCCCAGGCCGAGATGTTCGAGCGCCAGGCCGCCATCACCGCGCCGGTATTCAGCTCGCAGGATGCGCGCGAAGGCGCCGCCGCCTTTGCCGAAAAACGCAAGCCGGTGTGGAAGGGCGCTTAAGCCCAACCAAGCGCTGACAGCCATCTTTCCAGAAGCAGGCAATCTTCAAGCGGCCGCAGAGCCGCCCACCGATCCAGGAGACAGAGATGCACATCCACAACCGCCGCCGCGCGCTCCAGCTCGCGGGCGCCGCCCTGCTGGGCATGGCCACCCTGCCCGTAGCCTTGCCCGCCTGGGCCGACGGCAGCTGGCCCACGCGCCCGATCACCTTCATCATTCCCGGCGCGGCCGGGGGCTCCACCGACACGCCGGCGCGCTTCATGGCGCAAAGGCTGGGCGAGCGCCTGGGCCAGCCCATCGTGGTGGACAACAAGCCCGGCGCGGGCGGTGCGCTCGGCACCGGCCTGGTGGCGCGCGCCCAGCCCGACGGCTACACCGTGCTGGTGGGCAATACCGGCTCCAACGCGATCAACTACACCGCCTACCAGAAGCTCAGCTACAAGAGCAGCGACTTCATCGCGCTGACGGACATGATCTCGTTCGCCAACGTGCTGGTGGTGCCGGCCAGGTCGCCGATCAAGAGCCTGAACGAGCTGATCGCCACCGCCCGCCAGCAGCCCGGCAAGCTGTCGTTCTCGTCGGCCGGCGTGGGCCAGACCACGCACCTGATGGGCGAGCTGTTCCGCGAACGCACCGGCACCGACGTGGTGCATGTGCCCTACAAGGGCTCGGCGCCGGCCACCATGGCCATCGTCAGCGGCGAGACGCAGTTCATGTTCGACAACCTCACCGCCTCGCTGGCCCACATCAAGGACGGCAAGCTGCGCCCGCTGGCGGTGACCGGCGCCAGCCGCGAGCCCGAGCTGCCCGAGGTGCCAACGATGACCGAGCTGGGCATGAAGGATTTCGACAAGGTCGGCTGGATGGGCTTCTTCCTGCCGGCCAAGACCCCGCCCGAGATCGTGCGCAAGCTCACCGATGCCCTGATCGCCGTGCTGCACGACCCCGCCGTGGTCAAGCGCTACCGCGACCTGGGCGGCCGCCCCGGCGGCATGCCCACCGAGCAGTTCGCGCAGCTGGTGGAGCGCGACCGCAAGGACTGGGGCGAACTGATCCGCAGCCAGAAACTGCAGCTCGACTGACACCATGACCGAACCCGCACAGCCCTCATCCACACCGTATTGGCCCAAGGGCGTTGCCCGCGAACTGCGCGTGCCGCGCGTCACGCTGGACGACTATCTCTATGTCGCGGCCCGGCGCTTTCCCGACAAGAGCGCCATCATCTTCGGCGGTAGCGCCATCAGCTATGCGCAGCTGCTGGCCCAGGTCGAGGCGCTGGCGGGCTACTGCCAGCAGCGGCTGGGCATCGCGCCGGGCGAGCGCGTGCTGCTGCAAAGCCAGAACTGCCCGCAGTTCGTGGTGGCCTGCTATGCGCTGTTTCGCATCGGTGCGGTGGTGGTGCCGGTGAGCGCCATGACCACGGCGCACGAGCTGCGCTACTACGCCGGCGACAGCGGCGCGCGCGTGGCCATCGTCGCGCAGGAGCTGCTGGCCGCGGTGCGGCCCGCGCTGGACGAAGGCCTGCTCGATGCCGCGCTGGTGCATGCCTACAGCGACATGCTGGCGGCCGAGCCACCGGATGCGCTGCCCGAGGCGGTGACCGCGCCGCGCGCGCCCTTGCCCGCGGGCAACTACCACGGCTTTGCCGACGCGATTGCCCAGGGCCTGGCGCCCGGCGCGCGCACGGCGCTCCGCATAGGCCCCGATGATCTCGCCGTGATCCCCTACACCTCGGGTACCACCGGCCACCCCAAGGGCTGCATGCACACGCACGGCACGCTGCAGGCGCCGGTGGTGGCGGGGCAGATCTGGCGCGGCCTGCAGGCCGATGCCGTGTGCCTGGCGGTCGCGCCCATGTTCCATATGCTCGGCATGCAGGCCGGCATGAATACCCCCATCGTCACCGGCGCCACCGTGGTGATGATGCCGCGCTGGGACGCGCTGCAGGCCGCGCGGCTGATCGAGCGCCACCGCGTGAGCGTCTGGTCCGCGCCGCCCAGCATGGTGATCGAGCTGTTCGCGCAGGCGCAGGAGCACCGGCTCGACCTCTCCAGCCTGGCGGTGCTCACCGGCGGCGGCGCGGCCATGCCCGAGGCCGTGTCGGCCATGCTGGCCGAGCGCTTCGGCCTGAGCTACAACGAGGCCTACGGCCTGTCCGAGACCGCCGCCTTCCTGCATGCCAACCCCATGCAGCACGGCAAGCGCCAATGCCTGGGCATGGCCACGCAGGGCGTGCACTCGATGATCGTCGACCCCGAGACCCTGCAGGAGCTGCCGCAGGGCGAGGTCGGCGAGCTGGTGACCAGCGGCCCGCAGGTGATGCTGGGCTACTGGCGCAACGACGAGGCCAACCGCCAGGCCTTCTTCGAGCGCCACGGCCGGCGCTACTTTCGCACCGGCGACCTGGCCGCGGTCGACGCGCAAGGCTACTACTTCATGCGCGACCGCCTGAAACGCATGATCAACGCCTCGGGCTACAAGGTCTGGCCCGCCGAGGTGGAGAACCTGCTCTACGCCCACCCCGCGGTGCTCGAGGCCTGCGTGATCGGCGTGCCCGACGCCAGGCGCGGCGAAAGCGTCAAGGCCGTCGTCGTGCTCAAGCCCGGCGCCAAGGCCACGGCCGGCGAGATCATCGCCTGGAGCCGCGAGCGCATGGCCGCCTACAAGGTGCCGCGCGAGGTGGAGTTCGCCGCGTGCCTGCCCAAGTCGGCCACCGGCAAGATCCAGTGGCGCGCGCTGCAGGAATCGGCAAAAGCATGAAGCACCCCCTATGTCGCTGCGCTCCTTCCCCCTCTCCTTCGGGAGGGGGACAGCACCCTCGGTGCGGGGCGGCCCTTCCTCGGTGCCCGCGCATTCCGCAGTGCCGGTTTCACGGGCTTCGAGCGGACGGTACGCAGCGCCATAGCTAACTTGATTCCAACCAGCAGAGAGAACGCATTATGTCCAACCCAAGCTTTGCCGGCCGCCACGTCTTCGTCGCCGGCGGCAGCAGCGGCATCAACCTGGGCATCGCCCAGGCCTTCGCGCGCGCCGGCGCCAACGTGGCGGTGCTCAGCCGCTCGCCCGAGAAGGTGCAGCAGGCGGCCGAGGGCCTGCAGGCGCTGGGCGCGAAGGCCCTGGGGCTGAGCGCCGACGTGCGCGAGCCGGCGGCCGTGGAGGCCGCGCTGCGCCAGGCGCAAGAGCGCTTCGGCGACATCGACGTGCTCATCTCCGGCGCGGCCGGCAACTTCATCGCGCCCGCGGCCGAGCTCTCGCCCAACGGCTTCAAGACCGTGGTCGACATCGACCTCAACGGCACCTTCCACGTGCTGCGCCTCGCCTATCCCATGCTGAAGAAGCCTGGCGCCAGCATCATCAACATCTCGGCGCCGCAGGCCGTCAACCCCACCATGTACCAGGTGCATGCCTGCGCCGCCAAGGCCGGCATCGAGATGATGACGCGCGTGATGGCCATGGAATGGGGCGAAGCGGGCGTGCGCGTGAACGCCATCTCGCCCGGGCCGATTGCCGACACCGAGGGCATGCGCCGCCTCGCGCCCTCGCCCGAGGCGCTGCGCCGCGCCACCGAGACCGTGCCGCTGCAGCGCATGGGCACGCTGGACGACGTGGCGAACGCGGCGCTGTTCCTGGCCTCGCCGCAGGCCGGCTACATCACCGGCGCGGTGCTGCCGGTGGATGGCGGTGCCGCGCTGCGCGGCGGCCGCGACATGCGCTCGTCCTACGTGCCAAGGGGCGCCGCATGAGCCAGGCCTACGAACGCATCGCCTTCGAGGTGCAGGACGGCGTCGCCACGCTGACCTTCAACAACCCCGCCAAGCGCAACGCCTTCGACCCGGCGATGCGGCTGGAGATGGCCGAGGCGGTGGAGCGCGTGGCCACCGACGGCGCGATCCGCGCGCTGGTGCTGACCGGCGCGGGCCCGCACTTCTGCTCGGGCGGCGACCTGGGCAATATCGCCGCCTCGGGCCTGGACAATGCCGGCTGGCGCCAGCGCCTGTCCAGCCTGCACCACTGGCTCAAGGACCTGATGCTGCTCGACAAGCCGGTGGTGGCCGCGGTGGACGGCGCGGCCTACGGCGCCGGCTTCAGCCTGGCGCTGGCGGCGGACTTCATCATCGCCAGCACGCGGGCGCGCTTTGCCATGTCCTTCATCCGCGTCGGCGTGGTGCCCGACTGCGCGGCCTTCTACACGCTGCCGCGCGTGGTCGGCGTGCAGCGGGCGCGCGAGCTGATGCTGTCGGGCCGCGAAGTCTCGGCCGAGGAGGCGCTGCAGCTGGGCATCGCCACCGAACTGGCCGAGCCCGAGGCGCTGCAGCAGCGCGCCCAGGCGATTGCACGCAGCTTCGTCGGCGCCTCGCCGGTGGCGCTGAGCCTGATCAAGCGCTCGCTGGCGCTGGCCGCGAACGACCTGCCCTCGCTGCTGGAGCAAGAGGCCAATGCCCAGGCGCTGGCCATGGGCACGGCCGAGCACCGCGAGGCGGTGCGCCGCTTTCTGGACAAGGAGCCGGCGCCGTTCCAGTGGCCGCAGAAGTAGCGCCACGACCTTGGCGCCCGGTGGGCCGGATGCATCCGGCCGGCCAATGTGCTACCCTGTACGCATTGTGTAACACATAGAGGGAATGCCATGGGCGAAGCAACTTTCACATTCCGGCTGGACGAAACCCTGAAGAGCGATTTTGCGAACGCCGCCAAGGCCTGCGACCGCACCGGCGCGCAGCTGCTGCGCGATTTCATGCGCGAGTTCGTGCAGCAGCAGCATGACGCAGCGGGGCACGATGCATGGTTTCGCCGCCAGGTGCAGGCCGGCGTCGAATCCGCCGACGCCGGCAGGCTGCTTCCTGCAGCTGACGTCGAAGCCCGGTTCGCAGCGCGCCGCGCAGCCACACGCCGCAGGCTCGAAGCCGCAGGCGAGTGATGCAGCTGTATTGGACGCCGGAGGCTGTTGCGGATCGAAGCTCGATCTATGACTATATCGAGGCCGACAACCCCTTTGCGGCGCTCGCACTGGATGAGCTTTTCGAGGAAAAGGCGGGCCGGCTGCTCGATCACCCGCATATGGGCCGCAAAGGCCGCGAGCCCGGCACGCGCGAGCTGGTGGCGCACCCCAACTACCTCCTGGTCTACGACGTGGCTGGCGACAGAGTACGCGTGCTGCGCGTGCTGCATGCCGCCCGCCAGTGGCCGCCTGGCCCATAAGGCCTGACCCGCTGGCGCAAGCTCACGCCCCCCGATCCACCCGCACCATATCCGCCCCCTTCTCCCCGATCATCATGGTCGCCGCGCAGGTATTGGCCGAGGTGATCTCGGGCATGACAGACGCATCGATCACCCGCAGCCCCGCCATGCCATGCACCCGCAGCCGGGCATCGACCACGGCCGCCGCATCGCCCGCCGGCCCCATGCGCGCCGTGCCGTTCAGGTGGTAGGACGAGACGCCGTAGCGGCTGATGAAGTCGAGGATCTCGTCGTCGCTGCGCACCTGCGGGCCGGGCATCACCTCGGCGTCGCGCCAGCGCGCCAGCGCCTGGGTGTGCAGCAGCTGCCGCGCCAGGCGCACGCCGCGCACCAGGGTGTGGCGGTCGTCCTCGTCATCGAGGTAGTTGGGCTGCACGATGGGGTCGTCGAACGGGCTGCGCGAGGCCAGCGCCACGCTGCCGCTGCTGCGCGGCCGGTGCTGCCACACGCCGCAGGTCATGCCGGGAAAGACGTCGAGCATGCCCACATAGCCCTCGCGGTAGCTGGCCGGCGAGAACACGCCCTGCAGGTCGGCGCGCGCAAGCCCCGGCCGCGACTGCCAGAACCAGTGCACCAGCGACGGGCTCAGCGCCAATATGTTCGGCTGGCCGCGCAGCCAGCTCCAGGCCTGGCCCCACAGGCGCGGCGCGCGCGCCAGCTCGTTGATGGTGAGCGCATCGCGCACCCGGGCCACCAGGCGGATCGAGAAATGGTCTTTCAGCTGCGCGCCCACGCCCGGCAGGTGCTGCACCACCTCGATGCCCAGCTGCTGCAGCCGCCCGCCGTCGCCCAGGCCCGACAGCATCAACAGCTTGGGCGTGTTGATCGCGCCGGCGCACACCAGCACCTCGCGACGCGCGCGCACCTGGCGACTGGGCGCGCCCGGGCCGCGGGCGAACTCCACGCCCACCGCGCGGCGCCCTTCGCAGACGATGCGCGTGGCCTGGGCATGGGCGATCACCCGCAGGTTGGGGCGGCGCATCGCCGGGCGCAGAAAGGTCTTGGCGGTGCTCATGCGCCGGCCGTTGGCGATGGTGCGCTGGAAATAGCCCACGCCCTGCTGCGCGGCGCCGTTGTAGTCGGGGTTGCGCGGCATGCCCAGCTCGGCCGCGCCGTCGAGAAAGGCCTCGCAGATCGGGTGAATCCAGTCGATGCCGCTGACCGGCAGCGGCCCCGCGCTGCCGCGCAGCGCGGGATCGCCGCCGCCCAGGTAGGTTTCGGTCTTGCGGAAGTACGGCAGCACCTCGGCATGGCTCCAGCCCGGGTTGCCCTGCGCGGCCCAGCCGTCGAAGTCCTCGCGCTGGCCGCGGTTGTAGACCAGGCCGTTGATCGAGGTGGAGCCGCCGTAGGTCTTGCCCTGGGGCAGCGGAATGCGCCGCCCGCCGGTGCGCGCGGTGGGCACCGAGCCGAACTGCCAGGCCAGCCGCGGGTTGAAGATCACCTTGATGAAGCCGGCGGGCAGGTGCAGGTAGGGATGCGTATCGGGCGGGCCGGCCTCGAGCACGCAGACGGAAACGCCCGCGTCCTCGGCCAGCCGCGCGGCCACGATGGCGCCGGCGGCGCCGCTGCCCACGACCACGTAGTCGTAGGTCTCGTCGGCGGGGCCGCGGCTCATCCGTGCGCTCCCAGGTAGGCGGCGCGCACCTTGGGGTCGCGGCGCAGCTCGCGGCCGCTGCCCGCCAGCGTGATGCGGCCGGTCTCCAGCACATAGGCGCGGTCGGCAATCGCCAGCGCCTGGTTGGCCATCTGCTCCACCAGCAAGATGGTGACGCCGCCGGCGCGCAGCTGGCGGATGATGGCGAAGATCTCCTTGACGATCAGCGGCGCCAGGCCCAGCGAGGGCTCGTCCAGCAGCAGCAGCTGGGGCTTGGCCATCAGCGCGCGCGCGATCGCCAGCATCTGCTGCTCGCCGCCCGACATGGTGCCCGCCATCTGGTGCTGGCGCTCGCGCAGCCGCGGAAACAGCGCGAACTGCGCCTCGATGTCGGCTGCCAGCTCGGCCGCGCCCGCCTTGCGGTGGTAGGCGCCGAGCATCAGGTTGTCGAGTACGCTCTGGTCGGCGAACACCTGCCGCCCCTCGGGCGATTGCGCAATGCCCAGCGGCACGCGCAGGTGGCCGGCCACGCCGGTGATGTCGCGGCCCGCGAAGGCGATGCGGCCGGCGGCCGCCGGCACCAGCCCCGACACCGCCTTCATCAGCGTGCTCTTGCCCGCGCCGTTGCCGCCGATGATGGTGACCACCTCGCCCGCGCGCACCTGCAGCGATACGCCCTTCAAGGCCTGCACCGCGCCGTAGTGCACCTGCAGATCGTCGATGCGCAGCAGTTCATCGGACATGGGCACCACCTTCCTCGTACGCCTCTTCATCCAGCCCCTCGTCGCTGCCCAGGTAGGCGGCGATCACGCGCGGGTCGTTCTGCACCTGGGCGGGCGCGCCCTCGGCGATCTTCTGGCCGTAGTCGAGCACGATCACATGGTCGGATACGGCCATCACCAGGTCCATGTGGTGCTCGATCAGCAGCACGGTGATGCCCAGCTCGCGGATGCGCAGGATCACCTGCGCCAGCTCCTGCGTCTCCTGCGGGTTCAGGCCGGCGGCGGGCTCGTCGAGCAGCAGCAGCCGCGGGTGCGTAGCAAGTGCCCGCGCCAGCTCGAGCCGGCGCTGCACGCCATAGGGCAGGCTGCCGGCGATCTCCTGCGCCTTGCCCTGCAGGCCCAGAAAATCGAGGATCTGCAGCGCCTCGTCGCGCGCGGCGCGCTCGGCCGCACCGCCCAGGCCCAGCAGGCTGCCGAAAAAGCCGGTGGGCACATGCGCGTGCAGGCCGAGCTTGACGTTGTCGAGCACCGACATGCCGGCGAACAGCTTGAGGTTCTGGAAGGTGCGCCCCAGGCCGGCACGGGCGATGCGGTAGGGCGGCAGGCCGGCGGCCTCGCGCCCGCCGAAGCGGATGCTGCCGCGGTCCGGCGGCACGATGCCCGAGAGGATGTTGAGCAGCGTGGTCTTGCCCGCGCCGTTGGGCCCGATCAGCGAATGCACATGGCCGGCGCGGATGCGGATGTCCACCTCGTTCGTGGGCACCACGCCGCCGTAGGCCTTGTACAGGCCCCGGGCTTCGAGCAGCATCTCTTCGGCGCCGGCCTGGCCACCGGCGCTGGCGCGCGGGCGCCAGGGCGCGAGCTGCTGTGGCAGCGGCTCGGCGGGCAGCAGGCCCGGCGCCCACTTGCGGGCCATCTGCTTGACGAAGCCGGCCAGCCCGTCGGGCATGGCGTAGAGCGCAAACAGCAGCAGCGCGCCATAGGTGAAGTGCTGCACGCCCGGCCAGCGCGACAAAAAGGAGTCGAGCAGCGTCAACACCACCGCGCCCAGCAGCGGCCCGTACACCGAATGCCCGCCGAACAGCACCATCAGCAGAATGAAGATCGACAGGTTGAAGGTGATGAAGTCGGAGTTGATGTACTGGTTCTGCTGCGCGATCAGCGCGCCCGCCAGCCCGCAGGTGACCGCGCTGATCACGAAGGCCAGCACCTTGAAGCGGTAGACGCTGATGCCCACGCTCTCGGCCGCCACCTCGGCGGTGTTGACGGCCATGAAGGCGCGCCCGAAGCGCCCGCGCAGCAGCAGGCGCAGCATCACATGCAGGGCCACGCCCAGCAGCAGCACGAACCAGACCCAGTGCCTGGAGCTGAACATGGTGCCGCCCAGCGACAGCGGCACCACGCCGTAGATGCCCTGCTGGCCGGCGAACACATCCTGCCATTCGGAGACGATCTTCTCCACCACGATGCCGAAGCCTATGGTCACCATGGCCAGCGCCGGGCCCTTGACGCGCAGCGCCGGCAGCGCGATCACGATGCCGAACAGCCCCGCCATCACACCCGCGGCGATGAAGGCCGGCCACGGGTTCCAGCCCCAGCGCGCGGTGAGCAGCGCCACGGTGTAGGCGCCCACCGCGAACAGCCCGGCATGGCCGAGCGACTTCTGCCCGGTGTAGCCCACCAGCACGTTCATGCCGGCGGCGGCGATGTAGTTGACGCCGATCAGGAACAGCACCCGCAGGTAGAAGTCGTTGTCGGTCAGCAGCGGCACCGCCGCCGCCAGCGCGGCCACGATGGCGAGCCACAGGTAGTGCTTGCGGTCGCCGGCCATCACACCTTCTCCACGATGCGCTGGCCCAGCAGCCCCTGCGGGCGCACCACCAGCACCACGATGATGAGCACGAAGATGCTGATCTCGCGCAGCTCGGCATGCCACAGGCCCACCAGCGCCTCGATCACGCCGAGGATGAAGCCGCCCAGCATGCAGCCGCGCGGGCTGGTCAAGCCGCCGAGAATGGCCGACGAGAAGGCCTTGAGCGCCAGCGTCATGCCCATGAACACCGACGCGGTGGTGATCGGCGCGATCAGCAGCCCGGCCAGCCCCGCGAGGCTGGAGCTGACGACGAAGGCCAGCACCACGATGGCGCCGACGTTGATGCCCATCAGCGTGGCGGCGCTGCCGTTCTGCGCCACGGCGCGCACGGCCTTGCCGATCTTGGTGGCGCGCATCACCCAGTCCAGCGCCAGCAGCACGGCCACGCTGGCCGCCAGCACCAGCAGCTCCTGCGGCAGCACGCCCGCGCCGCCGATGCGAATCACGTCGCTGCCCAGCGGCGAGGGCATGACCAGCGGCGACGGCCCCCAGACCGCCAGCGCGGTGTTCTGCACGATGATGCCGAAGCCGATGGTGCTCATCACCCAGGCCATGCCGCCCTGCCCCACGAAGGGCCGCACCGCGGTGTAGTACAGCAGCACGCCCAGCAGCGCCAGCACCGCCATCGTGGCGACCAGGCTCGCCAGGTAGCGCGCCAGCGTCACCTCGGCGGGCAGCAGCGCATCGGTCATCTGCTTGCCCGCCAGCAACAGCAGCACCGAGACCGCCACGAAGGCCCCGGCCACCAGGAACTCGCCCTGGCCGAAGTTCAGCGTCTTGGTGGTGTTGAAGGTGATGTTGAAGCCCACGGCCACGAGCGCATAGATGCTGCCCAGGGCCAGGCCGCTGAAGATCGCCTGGAGTATCGATTCGGCCATGCGCCGCCTTCCATTGTCGCTGGAGACATAAAAAAGTGAGCTTTCACCGCTTACCCCACAACGTTTTCAAATACATTCATATTCAAAAACGTTGCTGGATAAGCGCCAGAAGCTCTCATTTTTTCAGATGAGCAGCACGCTCACTGCTTCAGGTCTGCGGGCGTGATGGACTTGTAGATATCGTCCTGGAAGCGCACCACGTCGCTGCCCTTCCAGCGCGCCAGGTAGAAGTCGCCCACATGCAGGCCCTCGTGCATGGTCTTGCTGAAGGGCTTGTTGTAGGTCTTGATCACGCCCTGCACGCCGTTCAGGTTCTCCAGCGCCGCGGCCACCTTCTCGCCGTCGGTGCTGTTCGCCTGCTTCATCGCCGCGGCCAGCAGCATCACCGAGTCGTAGGCCTGCGCGGCACAGGGGAAGGTGGTCAGCGTCGGGAAGTTCTTGCGCACCCGCTCGCCCAGCGCCTTGGTCTTGTCGGAGCTGTCCTCGGTGGTGGACGCGGCCATGATCAGGTGCTCGGCCAGCTTGGGGCCGGTCATCTTCGGGAACAGCGAACTCAGGTTGCCCCAGGTGCCCAGCGTGGTGGGCAGGTAGTTGATCTTCTCCATGCTGCGCACCACCTGCGCGGCGCCGTCGGCAATGCCGTAGATGATCACGGTGTCGGCCCCCGCGGCCTTGATCTTGTTGAGCTGCGAGGTCATGTCCGTGTCCTTGGGGCCGTACTTCTCGACCGCCACCGGCTTGACGCCGTGCAGCGCCAGGATGTCGGTCGCATCCTTGATGCCGCCCTGGCCGTAGCCGGTGGAGTCGGCCAGCACCGCGATCTTCTTGTCCTTCGATGCCTTGACCGCATAGGCCGCCAGCAGCGCCACCTGCTCGCGGTCCACCATCGAGACGCGGAACAGGTAGTTCTGCGGCTCCTTGGCATAGCGCGTGGTGATCTCGGTGGCGGTGCCGATCGGCACCACCACGGGGATCTTCTTCTGCTGCGGAATGTGCAGCCAGGCCAGCGCATTGCCCGAGTTGGCCGGGCCGACCAGGGCCTGCACCTTCTCGCTGTCGATCAGGTCCTGCACCGTCTGGATGGCCTTGGGCGGCGTGCCCTGGTCGTCGCGGATCACGCCCACCACCTTGCGGCCCAGGATGCCGCCGGCCTTGTTGATATCCTCGATCGCGGCCTCGAAGCCCCAGCGCCCGGCGATGCCCAGCTCGGCCACGCCGCTGCCCGACTGGTCGGCCGTGTAGCCGATCTTGATGTCCTGCGCCTGCGCCGAAAGCGCGAACGCGCTGGCGGTCAGCGCCGCGATCTGCACCAGCCGGAATGTGAACTTCTGCATCGATGGTCTCCTTGAAAAAACAGAGTGGTGGGCGCGGGCCTTGCCGGCCCGTCTGGCTATGAAAAAAAGTACCAGGGCATGTTACTGCGCTGCCGGCCCAGGTCCATCCCGGGTTGTGCCTAGGATCATGTCCGCCGCCTTCTCGGCGATCATCATCGTGGGCGCGCCGGTGTTGCCCGAAGGCATGGCCGGCATCACCGACGCATCGGCCACGCGCAGCCCCTCGATGCCGTGCACGCGCAGCGCCGCATCGACCACCGCCTGCGGATCGCGCGCATCGCCCATGCGGCAGGTGCCCATGAAATGCCAGGCCGTGCCGCCGCGCTGGCGCGCGAAGTCCAGCAGCTCGGCATCGCTGGCCGCGCTGGCCGGCGGCGCCTCGTCGCGCTCCAGATACGGCGCCAGCGGGGCCGTATGCAGCAGCGCCCGCGCCTGGCGCAGGCCCTCGACCGCCATGCGCTGGTCGGCCTCGGCCGCCAGGTAGTTGGGCTGGATCGCCGGCGGCTCCCAGGGGCTGGCCGAGCGCAGCCGCACCTGGCCCCGGCTCTCGGGCCGCAGCTGGTAGAAGCCCAGCGTCATGCCGGCAAAATCGTCGAGCCGCCCGGCAATGCCCGCGGCATAGCTGCCCGGCGAGAAATGGAACTGGAAGTCCGCGCGGCCACCATCCTGCCAGGCTCCCTGCCCGGCAAGCTGCCCGGCGCCGGTGAACGCATAGCACACCGAGGGGCTGATCGCCAGCACGCTGGGCCGCCCCAGCAGCCAGCGCCCCACCTGCCCCCACAGCCGCCAGCCCCGCGCCAGCGCATTGATCGTGGCCACGCCCTTGACCCGCACCACCGAGCGCACCATGCAGTGGTCGCGCAGGCCCGCGCCCACGCCCGGCAGGTGGCGCAGCACCGGCATGCCCAGCGCCTGCAGCTGCAGCGCATCGCCAATGCCCGACAGCTGCAGCAGCTTGGGCGAGTTGATGGCGCCGCCGGCGACGATCACCTCGCGCCGCGCGCGCAGGCGCCGGGGCGCGCCGCCCGGGCCGGCGGCGTATTCCGCGCCCACCGCGCGCAGCCCGTCGAACAGCAGCCGCGTCGCCTGCGCCCGGGTGCGCAGCTGCAGGTTGGGCCGGCGCCGCGCCGGCTCGAGAAAAGCCCTGGCCGCGCTCACGCGCCGCCCGCGCAGGATCCAGCGCTGGTAGTAGCCCGCGCCCTGCTGCACGGCGCCGTTGTAGTCCACGCCCGTGGGAATGCCCAGCGTGCGCGCGCCGTCGATGAAGGCGTCGCACAGCGGGTGGCGCCAGTCGCAATCGGTGATGGGCAGCTCGCCCGCGGTGCCGCGAAAGGCCGGGTCGAACGCCGCATCGCCCTGCCCCAGGCGCTGCTCGCTGCGCTTGAAGTACGGCAGCACCTCGGCATGGCTCCAGCCCGGCGCGCCCTGCGCGGCCCAGTCGTCATAGTCCCGCGCCTGGCCGCGGGTGTAGTTGAAGCCGTTGATCGAGCTGGAGCCGCCGAGCGTGCGCCCCAGCTGCATCACCACGCTGCGCCCGGCGATGGCGGGCGCGGGCTCGGTCTGGAACGGCCAGGTGTAGCGCGGGTCGTAGCCCACCTTGATGAAGCCGGCGGGAATGTGGATGTAGGGATGGCGGTCGGGCGGGCCGGCCTCCAGCAGGCAGACGCTGTGGCGGCCATCGGCGCTCAGCCGGTTGGCCAGCACGCAGCCGGCCGCGCCAGCGCCCACGATGACATAGTCAAACTCCGCGTCGTACTGCTCCAAGGCTGTCTCCTTCGACGTCATTGCGGGAACAGTCTATCGGGCGCCTAACACCACCCCTGCCATCCGTGCGGTACACAGCCCGCCAAAAAACTCCGATTTACAGCCATTCCTCCAGCAGCGCCATGCGGGGGAACAGCCGCGCCGCGCCCGCGGCCTGCAGCTCCTCGGCGCTGCTCGCCGCATGGGCCGGCGGGTGGTAGGCCCAGACGGTGGCGCCCGCGGCCACGCCGGCGGTGGTGCCGGTGACGCTGTCCTCGATGACCAGGCAGCGCGCCGGATCGACCTTGAGCGCCGCGGCCGCCGCCAGGTACACGTCCGGATGCGGCTTGGTGCGCGGCAGCTCGTGGCCGCTGAAGATGCGGCCCGCGAAATACGGCAGCATGCCGGTGATGCGCAGCTGCATCTCCACCTTGGCGCGGTCCGCGCCCGAGGCGCAGGCGATGCGCCCCTGCAGCCGGCCGAACAGCTGCCGCACGGCCGACGGCGCGCCGTCTATGGCCGCCACGTCGCGCTCCAGCGCGGCGTTGCGGCGCGCGTAGAAGCGCTGCATCCAGGCGTCGGTCAGCGGCTGGCCGGTGTTGGCCTCGATCAGCGCCTGCTGGCTGCGCACCATCTTGCCGATAAAGAGGCGCATGCACTCCTCGCTGCTCAGCGCCCAGCCGGCCTCGCCCAGCATGCCGCGCAGCACGCGGTTGGTGATGGCCTCGCTGTCCACCAGCACGCCGTCGCAATCGAACAGCACCGCATCAAATTCCTGCTTCAATTTTCACTCTCCATCCACGTAGTACCAGCGCCCATCCTCCAGCACGAAATGGCTGCGCTCGTGCAGCCGCACCGCCCGCCCCTGCACGCGGTAGCGGGCGACGAACTCGACGTCGGCCGCCGCATCCGCGTAGCCGACCGCCTCGCGCACCTCCAGCCCCAGCCAGCGGCAGCCGGGCTCGAAGTCCAGCGCATCGGGACGGGTGCTGGGGTGCCAGCTGGCCAGCAGGTAGTCGCGCCGCTCGCGCACGAAGGCGGTGTAGCGCGAGCGCATCAGCCGCTCGGCGTCGGGCGCGGGCGCCTCGTCCCAGTGCTCGATGTAGCGGCCGCAGCAGGCCGCGTAGTCCTGGCCGCTGCCGCAGGGGCAGAGGGTCTCGGGGGATGCGTTGCGCTTCATGCCGCTATTGTGCCAAAACCGCAGGAAGCGCAGAATCCGTCAACCCAACCAGCTACAAAAACAGGAGTTGTCAATGTGGACCATGGCTGTTCCGTGGTGGGAATTCGTGGTGCGCGGCATTGCCGTGTATGCGTTCCTGCTGATCTTTCTGCGCCTGACCGGCAAGCGCCAGATCGGGCAGTACGCGCCGTTCGACCTGGTGCTGCTGCTGATCCTGTCGAACGCGGTGCAGAACTCGATGAACGCGGGCGACAACTCGCTGATCGGCGGCCTGGTCTCGGCCGCGACGCTGATCCTGTGCCACACCGCCATGGCCCATGCCTGCTATCGCTTTCCGCGCTTTTCGCGGCTGGTGGACGGCGCGCCCGAGCGCCTGATCTCGGACGGCCAGCTGCGCCAGGCCGTGATGCAGCGCGAGAAGATCACGCCCGACGACCTCAAGGCCGCGCTGCGCTCGGCCGGCTGCCTGCACACCTACGAGGTGGACGAGGCCACGATAGAGACCAATGGCCAGATCACCATCGTGCTGCGCAACCGCGACAGCGCGGCGCGCAGCCAGGACGAGGGCATCTGAGCCCTGAGAACCATCCATTTCAAGGTGCTGTGCCGTAGTGAGTGCCCATGGCGCTGCAGGCCGTTGAGCGTTGAGGGTTTTGCGTTGAGCGTGAAACCCGCAAAACCCAAAACGCACAACGCACAACGCTCAACCTCTTCACTGCGTACAGGGCGCTTATCCAACTCAAGACCTTGACAGGGATGGTTCTCAAGGCGCGCCGCGCGCGGGCTCGTTGCCGGCTGCCGGCAGCGCCTGCTGCCAGCGCTGCAGGAAGTCCTGCCGCTTGCTGCGGTCGAGGTAGGCGATCAGGCCCGGCCCTATGCCGATCGGCCGCAGGTCGCCGCCGGCCTCCTGCCGCAGCGCGGCGGCGGTGCCGGGCCCGCGGATGTCGCTGCGCAGCGCGAACAGGCCGGACTGGCTGGCCAGGATGCCCTGGCCGCGCCGCGACAGCAGGTAGTCCAGCCACAGCCGGGCGGCATGCGGGTGCGCCGCGCGGCGGTGGATGAAGGCGATGCGCGAGCCCACCAGCGTGTAGTCGCTCGGATAGACCAGGCCGATCGCCGGGTTGGCGCGCACCTTCTCGCCGGCATAGGCGCCGAGCAGGTTGTAGGCCAGCAGGGTCTCGCCGGCGGCGATGCTGTCGAGCATCGCCGCGGTGCTCGTCATCTGCCGCGCCGCCAGCCGCCCCAGCTCGCGCGCCACGTCCCACAGCATGGCCGAGGCCCTGGCGTCCTGCGTGGCCACCAGAAAGCCCAGCCCGGAATTCTCCAGGTCGTAGGTCGCGACCCGGCCGCGAAAGCGCTCGGGCTGCGACTGCAGCAGCCGGATGAAGTCCAGGTGCGTGCGCGGCACCTCGGCCGCGGCCAGCTGCTGCTTGCGGTAGGCAAAGACCACCGGCTCCAGCGTGGTGCCGTAGGCTTCGTTGCGCCACACCGCCCAGTCCGGCAGCGCGCCGCGCTCGGGCGAGGCATAGGCCAGCGCATGCCCGTCGTTGACCAGCTTCATCTGCAGGTCCATCGCCGAGCTCCACACCACGTCGGCGCCGGGCAGGCCCTGCCGGCTCTCCTGCAGGAAGCGCTGGTAGATCGCGTTGCTATCGCCCTCGTGGTAGCGCACCGCGATGCCCGGGTGGAGCGCCTGGAAGTCGTCGATCAGCGGCCGCGCCACCCGCTCGTCGGTCGACGCATAGACCACGACCTCGCCCTCGCGCCGGGCCGCGGCCACGGTGGCCGCCTGCTCCAGGGGATTACCCTCTTGCGCCGCCGCCAGGGCCGCGGATAGCGTCAACAGCCCAACACAGGCAACCAACCACGCTCGCAATGCCATTGTTCCCCCTGTCGCTGGCCCATTATCACGTACGCTGCACCCCCTGCGAAACCATCCTGCCCCGCCGAACCGATGCGAACCCTGCTGATAGAAGACAACCCCAAACTGGCGCACGCCCTGGCGGCCGAGCTGCGCGCCGCCGGCATGGTGCTCGACACCGTGGCCGACGGGCTGCATGCCGACGGGCTGCTGCAGCTGGAGCGCTATGACGTGGTGATCCTGGACCTGGGCCTGCCCGGCCTGGGCGGCATCGAGGTGCTGCAGCGCGTGCGGGCGCGGGGCGATGACGTGCCGGTGCTGATCCTGACCGCCTCGGGCGAGCCGCCCGACCGCGTGCGCGGCCTCAATGCCGGCGCCGACGACTACCTGCCCAAGCCCTTCGACCTGCACGAGCTGGTGGCGCGCCTGCGCGCGCTCGCGCGCCGGCGCCGCGGCCGGGCGCACGCGCTGTTCCAGGTGGGCCGGCTGAGCTACGACAGCGTCGCCATGCAGTTCTGCGTCGATGGCGAGGCGCTGGCGCTGCCGCGGCGCGAGCACGGCGTGCTGGAAGTGCTGATCACCCGCTCGGGGCAGCCGGTGAGCAAGCGCGAGATGAGCGACCAGCTGTGCTCGCTCGACGACGCCGTCAGCCCCGAGGCGCTGGAGCTGTATGTGCACCGGCTGCGCCGCCGCCTGGAGGGCAGCGGCGCCACCATCCGCACATTGCGCGGGCTGGGCTACCGGCTGGAGACCGCCGACGATGCGCCTGCGTAGCCACCTGCTGCGCTGGCTGCTGGTGCCGCTGGTCGCGCTCTGGGCGGTGGGCTTTCGCATCCACTACGTGCGCACGCTGGCGCTGGCCAACGAGGCCTATGACCGCACCTTGCTGGGCTCGGCGCTGGCCATCGCCGAGCAGGTGTCGGTGCAGGGCGGGCGGCTTTTCGTCGATGTGCCCGCCGCCGCGCTGGACATGCTCGAATCGCCGGCCCAGGACCGGATCTTCTACCGGGTCAGCTGCCTGGAGCCGCCGTCCACGGTCACCGGCTACGACGATCTGCCCACACCTCCGCCGCCACCGCCGGCCGCGGCGCCCGGCGCGGGCAGCGCCGAGGGCCAGCCCGTCTTCTTCGATGCCAGCTACCGCGGCGAGCCGGCGCGCTTCGTGGCGCTGCAGCGGCCGCTGTACGAGCAGCGCCTGTGCAGCCCGCTGCTGATCCAGGTGGGCGAGACCCTGGGCGCACGCCAGGCGCTGTCGCGCCGCGTGCTGCTGGATGCCGGCGCCCTGCAGCTCACGCTGATCGCGGTGGCGGCGCTGCTGATCGCGCTGGGCGTGCACCGCGGGCTGCTGCCGCTCAAGCGCATCCGCGACGAAATCCGCGCGCGCGAGCGCAGCGACCTCACGCCCATCGACCTGCAGCAGGTGCCGCGCGAGGTGGCGCCGCTGATCGAGGCCATCAACCTGCACACCGACCGCCAGCGGCGGCTGAACGAGGCGCACCGCCAGTTCATCGCCGATGCCTCGCACCAGCTCAAGACGCCGCTGGCGGTGCTCAAGGCCCAGGCCGCGCAGGCCCTGGCGCAGCGCGACGCGCAGGCCATGCGCGGCATCGTGCAGGAGATCCACGACAGCACCGACACCACCTCGCGCATGGTGCAGCAGCTGCTGGCGCTGGCGCGCAGCGACCCGGCCGCCGCGCAGGAGCCCGCCGAGGCGGTGGAGCTGGTGGAGCTGGCCCGGGCGGTCTGCTTCGGCCTGCTGACGCCGGCGCTGGCGCGGCGCATCGAGCTGGGTTTCGACGGCGAGGCGCCGGTCTGCGTGCCCGGCCTGCCGCTGCTGCTGCGCGAGCTGGTGGCCAACCTGGTGGACAACGCCATCCGCTACACGCCGGCGGGCGGGCAGGTCGCCGTCGCGGTGCTGCGCGACGCGGCCGGCCACGCCTGCATCGAGGTGCAGGACGACGGCCCGGGCATTCCGGCCGGCGAGCGCGAGGCGGTGTTCGAGCGCTTTTACCGCCTGCACGGCAGCGGCGCCGACGGCTGCGGCCTGGGCCTGGCCATCGTGCGCCAGATCGCCGGGCGGCATGGCGCGCAGGTCGAGCTGGGCGAGCCGCCCACGGGGCGCGGCCTGCTGGTGCGCGTGCGCTTCGCGCAGTGAACCCGCGGCCCTGCGGGAAATCCACGAGGGCTGGATGAAAGGTGGGTGAAAGCCCCTGGCTCCTACCATCGGCCGCACCCCACCCAGACGGGGATCGACAAGGAGACAGCACCCATGCAAATCACCGGCATGCTACATGGCGCCCGCCTGCTCGAGTTCGCGGGCTTTCCCGTGACCGAAGTGCTTGGCCCCGGCGCCAGCGAGGAAGAGATCAAGGCCATGCTCGACAAGCATGGGCTGATCTTCATCAAGCCCGTCTTCAAGGGCGGCATCGGCAAGAAAGGCAAGGCCGGCCTGCTCGGCAAGGCCAGGGACCTGCAGACCGCGCTGGCCGAGAAGGAGCGCCTGTACTTCGCCGAGCACCAGGTCGGCCACACCCGGGCCAAGGCCAACGGCGTGACCTTCGAGGCCGGCGTGCCGGCCGAGCACGAGGTGTATTTCTCGATCTCCGACTCCACCCAGTTCCGCGCGCCCACGATGACGCTCACGCACATGGGCGGCATGGACATCGAGGAGCTGGACAAGCAGCATGTGGCCCAGGTGCCCTTCGATCCGCTCACCGGCCTCAAATCCTTCGTTGTGGCCAATGCGCTGACCGAGATCGGCGCGCCCAAGGAGATCATCTCGCCGCTGGTGCAGCACCTGCCCAAGCTGTGGGAGCTGTTCCACAACTTCGGCATGACCACGCTGGAGCTCAACCCCATCCGCATGCGGCCCGACAAGAAGGGGCGCCTCACGCCGGTGGCCTGCGACTTCAAGTGCGGCTTCGACCGCGACGATCCGCGCTGGCTGCGCCTGAAGCTGCCGCCGCACCTGTTCGCCGCCGACTACTCGGCCTTCGAGCAGGAGATCAACACCCTGCGCACCCACCAGGGCCAGAGCGACGTCTACGTGATCAACGACAAGGGCACGGTGCTGGCGCCCACATTCGGCGGCGGCGCCAACTCGCTGGTGACCGAGATGCTGGGCGACGCGGCCATCATCAGCTCCGACTTCGGCGGCAACCCGCCCTACGAGAAGATGAAGGAGGTGGCGCGCATCTGCTTCAAGCACTGGCTCAGGCAGGCCAACGTGCTGTTCATCATCGGCGGCAAGAGCAACAACACCGACATCTTCGAGACCCTGCGCGCCATGGCCGACGCGCTGCGCGAGCACTTCAGCAAGCACGGCCCCACGCCGCTGTACGTGGTGCTCGGCCGCGGCGGCCCCAACCTGGTGCGCGGCATGGGCGCGCTGCGCGACACCTGCGATGCGCTGGGCCTGCCCTACCGCCTGTTCGGCTTCGACTCCGACATGAGCGAAGTGATCCAGTTCGCCAAGGACGTGGACGCCTGGATGCAGGCCGGCGGCCGTGCGCAGATCGCGCAGCGCCTGGGAATCGAAGCGCCGCTCGCGGCAGCCTGAGGAGACATACAACATGCCAAGCAACATCCAGATGCGCAGTGTCGGCAACTTCAAGTACTACGCCGGCATCAGCTCGCTCACCCAGGTCGCCTCGCGCGACGACCGGGTCTGCGTGCTCAACATCCTGGGCGGCGAGTCCAGCGAGGTCACGCCGGTGAGCCATGCCTACTCGGGCGGCAACGTGGTTTGCGGCACCGCGCCCGGCAAGGGCGGCTCGGTGCTCGAAACCCCCATCGGCGACATCCCGGTCTACAACAACGTGCGCGACGCGCTCGCCGCCGGCCACCGCTTCAACTGCGGCGTGGTCTACCTGCCGCCGTCGGCGGCGCGCGACGGGGTGGCCGAGCTGATCCGCGTGAACCCCGAGCTGCGCAAGATCTTCATCATCACCGAGAAGATCGCGGTGCACGATGCGCGCGAGATCCGCGCCATGGGCCAGCACAACGGCATCGACATCTTCGGCGCCAACGGCCTGGGCGTGGCCGACTCGTGGAACCAGGTGCGCATCGGCGGCGCGCTGGGCGGCGACAAGCCCGGCGACTCGCTCAAGCCCGGCTCCATCGCCATCTTCTCCAACTCGGGCGGCTTTTCCACCACCATCGCGCAGTACCTGCGCATGGCCGGCTGGGGCACCACCACGGTGATCTCCAGCGGCAAGGACGTCTATATCCACTATGCCGCGCCCGAGTTCGCCTTCGCGCTGGCCAACGATGCGCGCAGCAAGGCCGCGGTGCTGTACTGCGAGCCCGGCGGCTACTACGAATACGACGCGCAATTCACCAAGCCGGTGGTGGCCTGCGTGGTGGGCCGCTGGAAGAGCAAGCTCACCCGCGCGGTGGGCCATGCCGGCGCGATGGCCGGCGGCAACGACGATGCCCAGGCCAAGGAGCGCTGGTTCATGGAGAAGTTCGGCGTGGACGGCATCTTCTCGCCCGAGAACCCGGTGTTCTCGGCCAAGGGCGCGGTGGTGACCAATATCGCCCACATCCCGGCCGCGCTCACCGCGGTGATGCGCGCCAACGCCACCATGCCCGACTTCGCGCCCGAGGGCAGCCTGGCCCTCAAGCCCTGGTTCGGCTCCGACGAAGGCCTGCAGCTGCCCGAGGCGCTGCGCATTCCGGTGGTGCCGGCGGTGGCGCCCTACGGCGAGCAGATCGCGGTCCTGAACACCCAGATCGGCGGCGTGGTGCCGCGCCAGGGCATGAAGGACGCCTCCGGCGCCTCGCAGATGGATGCCAAGACCCAGGTCAGCAGCCTGCATGGCACCAGCATGCTGGCGGCCGCGACGCTGCCGCTGGAATCGAACGTGGCGCTGGCGCTGCTGCACGACGCGGGCGGCGACAACGACCGCCGGCTGATCGCGCCCGCCATCGCCGCCTATGTCAACCTGCACGGCCGGCCCGAGCTGGCCGCCGCCCAGGCCAGCCGCGAGGCCGGCAACGCGCCCAATGCGGTGCTGGCCGCGGCCGCGGCCATCGTCGGCCCCAGGCGCCAGCAGGCGGCGCGCGCGGCGCTGCGCTTCATGATCGAGCGCTTTCATGCCGCGGGCCTGGGCAACGAGTTCGGCGCCTCGCTGTCGGAAAGCTTCGACATCGCCGCGGTGGACCCCGCCGGCCAGCCGGTGCTGAGCAGCGCCAGCCCCGACCCGCAGGCCGAGCGGCTGCTGGCCGGCGTGAAGGCGCACGGCGCGCGCTCGGTCTTCCTGCGCTGGCTGCTGGGCCAGCCCGGCCACCCCACCGAGGCGGCGGTGCTGGCCGCGATCTGCGCCACGCTGGCCTGGGGGCCGCTGTCGCGCAAGCGCATCTCGCGCGCCACGGCCGAGAGTTTCCCCTGGTGGCTACAGCTGTTCGGCACGCTGATCGGCGCCTCGGCAGACGCGGCCAGGCATGAGGCCGGGCGCTTTTGCGGCATCGACGATGCGCGGCTGCTGGGCGAGCTGAGCCTGGGCGAGATCGCGTTTGCCGCGCTGCTGGGCCAGCTGCCTGGCGAAGGCGACCTGTTCGCCTTCCAGACCCTGGTGGGCCTGCTGCTCACCAACGGGCCCGGCGCGATCTCGGCCCAGGGCGCCAAGGGCGCGGTTTCCTCCGACGGGCCCGAGCAGCCCGAGCGCGTGCAGCTCAACAAGGCCTTGATGGGCTTTCTCAGCCACACCGGCTATGCGCACGGCGGCAACGGCTACGAGGGCATCGCCTACCTGTGCGAGCAGTTCAAGGGCAGCGGCCTCAAGGACCCGGCCGCCGCCGCGCACGGCGTCGACCTGCAGGCGCTGGCCGAGCGCGCGGTGCAGCAGTACGCCAGCTACAAGGCGCAGAAGAAGAGCGCCGGCAGCCTGGACATCGCCAAGCTGCCCGGCGTGAACCACCCGGTGTTCAAGGACAAGCCGGTGAACCACGACCCGCGCGAGGTGTTCATCGCCCAGCTGTTCGAGGCCCGCGGCGAGACCAACGTGTTCCACCAGTTCTACCGCGCGCTGGTGCAGCAGCTGTTCGACGCCGGCGTCTCGCGCAACGTGTACTGCGTCAACATCGACGCGGTGATCGCCGCGCTGCTGCTGAAGATGCTGTGGCAGCCGCTGGCCGAGGGCCGCATCGGCGAGCGCGAGCTGGAGACCGCCGCCTTCACCATCTTCCTGTATCCTCGGATGCTGGGCTGCGCCGCCGAGGCGGACGACCACCTCAACCGCGGCCGCAACATGGACACGCGAACGCCGGCATCGCAGTGCCGCTTCGTGGCCTGAACCATAACAAGCGAGAAGGAGACCCCGCCATGTTGACCGCACTTGCCTACACCATGATCATCGTCTTCATGGCGCTGATCATGACCAAGCGCCTCTCGGCGATGGTGGCGCTGATCCTGGTGCCCATCGTCTTCGGCCTGCTCGGCGGCTTCGGCATGGGGCTGGGCCCGATGATGTTCGATGGCATCAAGAAGCTCGCGCCCACCGGCGTGATGCTGATGTTCGCCATCCTGTACTTCGGCGTGATGATCGACGCCGGCCTGTTCGACCCGGTGGTCAAGCTGGTGCTGCGCCTGGTGGGCGGCAGCCCCACCAAGATCGTGGTCGGCACCTTCCTGCTGGCCGCCGGCGTGTCGCTGGACGGCGACGGCTCGACCACCTACATGATCACCTGCGCCGCCATGCTGCCGCTGTACCACCGCCTGGGGCTCAACCGCCTGGTGCTGGCCTGCGTGGTGATGATGGCCGGCCAGCTGATGAACATCCTGCCCTGGGGCGGACCCACGGCGCGCGCGGTGAGCGCGCTGCACGTGGAGATGGGCGAGGTGTTCGTGCCCATGATCCTGCCGATGCTGATCACCGGCGCCTGGTGCACCTTCGTCGCCTTCATCCTCGGGCGGCGCGAGGCCCGGCGCCTGGGCGTGATCCGCATGGAGGACCTGCACGGCGGCAGCCAGTCGATTGCCGAAGTCACCGGCGGCGACCCCACGCTGGCGCGCCCCGGGCTGCTGTGGATCAACGCCCTGCTCACGCTGGTGCTGATGGTGGTGCTGATCATGGACATCTTCCCGCTGCAGGTGCTGTTCATGGCGGCCTCGGCCATCGCGCTGATGATCAACTACCCCCGCCCGCAGCAGCAAAAGGAACGCATCGAGGCCCATGCGGCCAACATCGTGCCGGTGGTGTCGCTGATCTTCGCGGCCGGCATCTTCGTCGGCATCCTGTCGGGCACCAAGATGGTGGACGCCATCGCCAACAGCGTGATCGCGATGGTGCCCGACTGGATGGGCCCCTACATGGCGGTGGTGACCGCGGTGCTGAGCATCCCGTTCACCTTCTTCATCTCCAACGATGCGTTCTACTTCGGCATCCTGCCCATCCTGGCCAAGACGGCCGCCGTCTACGGCATAGGCGCGGCCGAGATCGCGCGCGCCTCGCTGGTCGGCCAGCAGGTGCACCTGCTCAGCCCGCTGGTGGCATCGACCTACTTGCTCGTGGGCCTGGCCAAGGTGGAGTTCGGCGACCACCAGCGCTTCACGCTGCTGTGGGCGCTGTCCGCCGCGCTGGTGATGCTGGCGAGCATGCTGGTGCTCGGCGTGATCCCGCTGGTGGGGGGCGGAGCATGATCGGCCGCCGCCACACCCTGGGCGCCCTCGCCGCCTGGGCAGCCACGGCCCGGGCGCAGGACGAGCTGCTGGACTATGCGGTGCGCGCCGCCCCGCCCCCGGGCTACCCGGCCGGCTATGCCACCACGGTGCGCGCCGCCGAGGACGAAGGCCAGCTCAGCATCCACTCCACCACCGACGAGCGCGTGGCCGCGCCGCTGGTGGCGGACTTCCGGCGCCTGTACCCGCGCATCAGCGTCAGCTACGAAGACCTGGGCAGCACCGAGCTGTACCACCGCTTCATCGCCGAGAACCAGCTTGGCCGCGAGGCCGCCGACGTGCTCTGGAACTCGGCCATGGACCAGATGGTGGCGCTGGCCGGCGCCGGCCACGCGCTGGCCTACGACTCGCCCGAGAAGGCCCATCTGCCAGCCTGGGCGCAATGGCAGGACCGGCTCTGGGCCACGACCTACGAGCCGGTGGTGTTCGCCCACCACAAGCCCTCGCTGCCCGAGAGCCAGGCGCCGCGCAGCCACGCGGCGCTGGCGCAGTGGCTGGCAAGCTCGCGGGGTGGCGTGGCGAGCTACGACATCCAGAAATCCGGCGTCGGCTACTTCCTGGCCACGCAGGATGCGGCCGCCGGCGCCGACACCTTCTGGGCCACCGCCCAGGCGCTGGGGCAGCGCCAGCCGCAGCTGCTGCTGACCACCGACGCCATGGTGCGCCGCATCGCCGACGGCCGCGCGCAGTTCGGCATGAACCTGCTGGGCGCCTACACCGTGGCGCAGGCGCGCCGCCTGCCGGCGCTGGGCGTGATCTTCCCCGAGGACTACACCCTGGTCAGCTCGCGCGTGCTGCTGATCAACAGCCGCGCCGCCCATCCCAATGCGGCCCGCCTGTGGCTGGATTACCTGCTGTCGCGCCGCGGCCAGACGGTGATGGCCACCGCATCGCGCCTGTACGCGCTGCGCGAGGACGTGCAGGGCGAGACCACCGGCGCCGCGCTGCGCAAGCTGCTGGGCGAGCGCGCCCGCCCGATGGCCCTGGGCCCCGAGCTGGCGGCGCCGCTGGCCAATGCGGCCTACCGCGACTTCATCGGCCGCTGGCGCGCGGCGCTGGGGTATGGCCACGGCCGCAGCTGAGGCCGGCGCCGCTCACAGAGCGCGCTGGATGATGATCTTCTGCACGTCGCTGGTGCCTTCGTAGATCTGGCACACGCGCACGTCGCGGTAGATGCGCTCCACCGGAAAATCCTGCACCACGCCGTAGCCGCCCAGCGTCTGGATCGCGGCGCTGCACACGCGCTCGGCCATCTCGCTGGCGAAGAGCTTGGCCATCGCCGCCTCCTGCAGGCAGGGGCGGCCGGCGTCGCGCAGGCTGGCAGCATGCCAGATCAGCTGGCGCGCGGCCTCGATCTGCGTGGCGCACTCGGCCAGGCGAAAGCCCACCGCCTGGTGGTTGATGATGGCGGTGCCGAAGCTCTCGCGCTCCTTGGCGTACTGCAGCGCGAACTCGAAGGCGCTGCGCGCCATGCCCACGCTCTGCGCCGCGATGCCGATGCGCCCGCCCTCCAGCGCCGACAGCGCGATCCGGTAGCCCTCGCCCTCGGCGCCGATCAGGTTCTCGGCCGGCACCACGCAGTTGTCGAAGTTGATCTGCGCGGTGTCGCTGCTGTGCTGGCCCAGCTTGTCCTCCAGCCGCGCCACCTGGTAGCCGGGCGTGCCGGTGGGCACGATGAAGGCGCTGATGCCCTTCTTGCCCGCCGCCTTGTCGGTGACCGCGATGACGATGGCCACCTGGCCGTTCTTGCCGCTGGTGATGAATTGCTTGACGCCGTTGATCACATAGCTGTCGCCCTGCTTGGCCGCCGTGGTGCGCAGCGCGGAGGCATCCGAGCCCACATGCGGCTCGGTCAGGCAGAAGGCGCCCAGCATCTCGCCGCGCGCCAGCGGCGCCAGCCACCGGGACTTCTGCGCGTCGTTGCCGTAGCGCATCAAGATGGCGTTGACCGGGCAGTTGGTCACGCTGATCGCGGTGCTGGTGCCGCCGTCGCCGGCGGCGATCTCCTCGAGCACCAGCGCCAGGCTCACATAGTCCAGCCCCGCGCCGCCCAGCTCCTCGGGCACGCATATGCCATAGGCGCCGAGCTGCGCCAGGCCCTGGTGCGCGGCCTGCGGAAAATGGTGCTCGCGGTCCCACTGCGCCGCATGCGGCCACAGCTCGGCCTGGGCGAATTCGCGCACGGCGCTGCGTATCATTTCTTGGTCGGGGGTCAGCAGCATGCCGGTGTCTCCTCGGTGCTCCGAAACAATGTCGATATCGATAGGGGCCGGCCTTCGGCACGGCGCCGAAGGCCCCGGCATCACAAGCGCGCCAGCGCCTCGGCGCGGGTGGGCTCGACGTTCAGGATGGCCAGGAAGCCGCTGATGTCGAAGACCTCGCGCACATGCGGCTGCATGCCGCACAGCACCAGCTGGCCGCCCTCCTGCTTGAGCCGCTTGGCCACCACCAGCACCATGCGCAGCCCGGCGCTGGAGATGTAGTCAAGCGTGGCGAAGTCCAGCACCAGGTTGCGGCTGCCGCCATCCACCAGCGCGAGCACGTCGGCTTCGATCGCGGCGGCGTTGGCGCTGTTGATTTGGCCCTGCAGCGGGATGATCGTGGCGGTGGCGGTGATTTCGGTGGCAATCGTCATGGTCAAGGTCTTGCGTAGCTAAGCCGGTGGCATTATTGCAGAATGTAAACTGCCGCAGCGCTGCCATGCGGCGCTGCCCACCCATCCCGCCAAGCCGACCATACATGCCACTGCACCTGCCTCGCCTGCCCGCACTGCCCAAGCGCCGCCGCCCGCCCGAGCTGGTGTATGCGGCCGGCGAACAGCCGCCGCCGGGCACGCTGCTGGTGCTGGGCGCGCAGCATGCGGCCACCGCCATGGCCTTCATCGCCTATGTGCTGGTGGCGGCCCGCATGGCCGGGCTCGATCGCTGGGGCACGCAGTCCATGGTGGCCATGACGCTGCTGGGCATGGCGCTGTGCACCGCGCTGCAGGCCTGGGGCGGGCGCTGGGGCAGCGGCGCGCTGCTGGTGCACATGCCCAATCCCTTCATGATCGGCTTCGTGGCGACGCTGGTGTCGGCGCACGGGCTGGGCGGCATGGCGGCCGCGGCGCTGGTGTATGCGCTGGTGACGCTGGCCATGGCGCCGCTGGTGCGCCACCTGCGGGTGCTGTTTCCGCCGCCGGTCGTGGGCGTGGTGATCTGCATGGGCGGCCTGGCGCTGGTGCCGGCCTCGCTGCGCCATGCGCTGGGGGTGGACGGGCAGTGGCGCATCGATGCCGCCAGCGCCCTGGTCGCCGGCATCACGCTGGGCTGCATCGTGGTGCTCTCGGTCTGGGGCGGGCGGCTGCGCCTGATGGCGCTGCTGGCGGCCATGGTGGCGGGCGTGGCCGTGGCCGCGGCCCAGGGCATGCTCGAAGGCACGCAGGCGCTGCACGACGTGCCGCTGGTGGCGCTGCCGCATGTCACCGCGCCGGTCTTTCGCATCGACGCCGGCATGGTGGTGGCCGTGGCGCTGGTGGCGATACTCACCCAGCTCGATACGCTGGGCAGCATCATCATGCTCGACAAGATGGACGACGCGGACTGGAAGCGCGCCAACATGCTGTCGGTGGGCCGCGGCATCAAGGCCAACGGCCTGGGCGACCTGCTGATGGGCATGCTGGGCGGCTTTCCGACCAGCACCAGCTCGGCCAACATCGCGCTGGCCTATGCCACGCGCTCGACGGCGCGCGTCATCGGGCTGGCGACCGCTGCCCTGCTGGCGCTGGTGGCCTTCCTGCCGCAGCTGACGCTGGCGCTGACCCTGATCCCCGAGCCGGTGCTGGGCGCGGTCGGGCTGTATGCGGCGGGCTTTCTGATCGTCTCGGGCATGGAGCTGACGACCTCGCGCGCGATGGACAGCCGGACCATCTTCGCGGTGGGGCTGTCGCTCAGCGCCGGGGTGGCGGTGATGCAGATGCCGCAGCTGGCGCAGAACGCGCCCGAGGAGCTGCGCTTCCTGCTGGGCGACGGCTTCGTGGTGGCCGGCCTGCTGGTGATCGCGCTCAACCTGCTGTTCCGGCTGGGCACCTCGCGGCGCGCCGAACAGGCGCTGCAACCGGACAGCGCCACGCTGCATGCCGACATCACCGGCTTCGTCGAGACCCAGGGCGCGGCCTGGGGCGCGCGCCGCGCCGTGGTGCAGCGCGCGGCCATGGCGGCGCTGGAGGCGGCCGAGGCGGTGGCCGCACAGGGCCGCCGGCTCACCGGCATGCGCGGCAGCTTCGACGAATTCAACCTTGACCTAGAGCTGCTGCATACCGGCGCGCCGCTGGCCCTGTCGGCCGCCGCCGTGGCGCCGGCGCCGCAGGCGCTGCTCGACGGCGACGACAGCGCCCTCGATGCGGCGCTGGCCAATGTCTCCGGCCTTTTGCTGCGCCACCTGGCCGACCGCGTGGCCACCGCCGAGAGCGACGGCCAGGCCGTGCTGCGGCTGCACTTCGAGCACTGACCGTGAAGAAGCCACACGCCATGAACCCCGCTCCGCTTTCCGACTGGCCTGCCTGGACCGCCCCGGCGGACCGCTTCTCGCCCGGGCCCGGCCCGCAGGGCGTGGCGGATGCGCTGGGCTGGCTCGAAGCGCTGGCCGGGCGCCACGCCTGGCCGGCCCGGCTGCAGTTCGCGCTCACGCTGTGCGCCGACGAGGCCCTGGCCAACATCGCCGCCCACGCCAGGCCGGGCGCCCCCGGCCAGGCGCTGCGCCTGCGGCTGGAATGCGGCCCCACCGCGCACGGCGTGGCCCTGGTCATCGAGGACGACGGCGCGCCCTTCGACCCCACCGCGCAGGAGCTGCCCGCGCTGGCCGCATCGCTGGACGAGGCCCGCCCGGGCGGCCATGGCCTGCGCCTGATGCGCCACTACCTGCGCCAGATGCTGTACCGCCGCGACGGCGGGCGCAACCTGCTGCTGCTGGAGCTGCCCCTGCCCGCCTGAACCCAGCGGCCCCGCCTTCCCTTTCCACCCACCCCTTTGCCGGAGACACCACCTTGGCCCACCACGAACATGCCCACGACGGCGGCGAATGCCGCGACATCAGCCACCTGCTGCAAGGCATCAGGCGCTTTCGCCAGCGCTTCTACGAAGACAACCGCGAGCTGATGCACCGGCTGGTCGACCAGGGCCAGTCGCCGCCGGCGCTGGTGATCTCGTGCAGCGACTCGCGGGTGGACCCCACGCTGCTGTCCGATGCCGAGCCGGGCCAGCTGTTCGTGGTGCGCAACGTCGCCAACCTGGTGCCGCCCTACGACCCCGGCCACCATTTCGACGGCGCGGGCGCCGCGATCGAATACGCGGTGCGCGACCTGAAGGTGGACCACATCATCGTGCTCGGCCATGCGCACTGCGGCGGCATCAAGGCCATGCTGGGCGCGGCCGGCGGCCAGTGGCCGCAGCGCGACTTCATCGGCAACTGGGTCTCGATGGCCATGGACGCGAGCCGGCTGTACCTGTCGGACAAGGATGCCCAGGGCCAGCCGGTGCAGGTCTCGCTGGAGCGCCTCAAGGGCAACCCCGCCCTGGTCGAGCGCGCCTCGGTGGCCGGATCGCTGAAGAACCTGATGAGCTACCCCTGGGTACGCGAGCGGGTGCAGTCCGGCAGCCTGGTGCTGCACGGCTGGTGGTTCGACCTGGACACGGGCGACCTCTGGGCCACCGAGCCGGGCGGCACGCAACTGATGCCCGTGCTCGACTGATGCGCCGCCCGGACCACATCGCCTTCGGCGTCGACGACCCGCTGCCGCTGCGGCTGGCGCTGGGGCTGGCGCTGCAGCAGCTCGCCTTCCTGGGCGGGCTGATGGTGATCCCCGACATCTATGTGCGCACCGCCGGGCTGGACGAGCACAGCAGCTTCCTGAACATTGCCTCGGCCACGCTGCTGGTGTCGGCGCTGGTCATCGTGCTGCAGGTGCGCGTGTGGCGCCATGTGGGCGCGGGCTACTACTATCCGCTGCAGGCCACCGGCGCGGTGCTGCCCGGCATGTACCTGGTGGGCAGCCTGCCCGGCGCCGGGCCCGAGGCCGCGTTCGGCATGGTCTGGGTGGTGGGGCTGACGCAGATCGGCTTCAGCTTCCTGATCATGCGCATGCGCAACATCTTCACCGCCGAGGTCTCGGGCGTGGCGGTGATGCTGATCGGCCTGGGCCTGGGCACGCTCGGCCTGCAGCAGTTCGCCGGCACGCGCCAGATGCACGGCCAGCCGCTGTCGGCGGCCTCGCTGTTCATCGGCGCGACGGCGCTGGCCACCATGGTGGGCTGCAACGTCTGGGCCAGGGGCCTGCTCAAGCTCATGGCGCCGCTGGCCGGCCTGCTCGTGGGCATGGCGCTGAGCCAGGTGCTGGGGCTGCTGCCCGAGCAGATGCAGGCCTGGCAGCAGCTGGCCTGGGTGCGGCTGCCGCAGCTGCCGGTGTTCGGCTGGCGCTTCGAGCCCAGCGCCATCGTGCCCTACGCGGTCACCGGCTTCGTGCTCTCGCTGATCTCGCTGGGCACGCAGACCATCGTGCAGCGCAGCGCCGACGCCGACTGGGTGCGGCCCTCGCTGCGCGCGCTGGGGCGCGGCGTGCGCGCCGAAGGCCTGGCCCACCTGTTCGCCGCCCTGGTCAACGGCTTGCCGCTGGCCGCCAGCGGCGGCGCGGTGAGCCTGGCCGCGGCCTCGGGCAGCGCCAGCCGCTACCTCGGCTACTGGACCGCGGGCCTGCTGCTGCTGGCCGCGCTGGTGCCCAAGCTCATCGGCCTGTGGCTGCTGCTGCCCGCCTCCGTCATGGGCGCGCTGCTGCTGTACCTGGCCACCTTCACCACGCTCAGCGGCCTGCAGCTGATCGCCTCGCGCATGCTGGACAACCGCCGCGTGCTCGCGGTGGGCCTGGGGCTGATGGTGGGCACCGGCATGCCGGTGATCCAGCCGGCCATCCAGCAGCTGTGGCCGTCGCTGGAGTACGTGGCGCTGTCGGGCCTGGCCGCCGGCGTGTGCGTGACGGTGCTGCTGTCCTGGCTGTTCCACTTCGGCATGCGCAAGCGCACGCGCCGGCGCTTCGTGCTGGCGCAGACCACGCTGCAGGACGTGACCGACTTCCTCGAAAGCCAGGGCAAGCTCTGGGGCGCGCGCCACGAGCCGGTGCGCCGCGCCGAGCTGGTGGGCTGGCAGGTGGTGGAGGCGCTCACCGCCCACCGCCTGGTCTCGCCGCAGCCCGGCGAGATCGAGATCGAGACCGGCTTCGACGAGTACATCTTCACCCTGGTGCTGCGCTACCCCGGCAGCCTGCTGCCGCTGGCCGAGCAGCCGCCCTCGGCCGAGGCGCTGATCGCCAGCACCGAGGCCGAGCTGCAGATGGCCGGCTACCTGGTGGCCCGCTCGGCCCACCACGCCAGGGCCAGCCGCCAGGCCGACGGGCTGTGCGTGCTGCGGCTGACCTTCGAGAATTGATCAAAAACAGGAGCTGCTAGCACTCTTCACATGGTCGTTTCAGATATTTTCATATCTAAAAACAAGACCAGCAAAGCGCGATCAGCTCCTATTTTTGAGATCCAAGGTAGCGCAGCGCCACGCAGGTGATGTCGTCGGCCTGGGGGGCGCCGCGCTCGAAGGCATGCACGTCGGCCAGCACCTGGGCGGCGATGTGCGCGGGCGCGTGGTCGGTGGCGGCCAGCGCGGCGCGCAGGGCCTGGGCCAGGCGCGCCTCGCCGTATTCCTGCCCATCGGGGTCGAAGGCCTCGGTCACGCCGTCGGTGTAGAGAAAGAGCTGGTCGCCGGCGCGCAGCTGCACGCTGCCGGCGCGGTAGTCGAAGCCCTCGCTCACCGCCACCGCCATGCCGCCGGTGCGCGGCAGCAGCGCCACGCCACCGTCGCCGCGCAGCAGGTAGGGCGGATTGTGGCCCGCGTTGACATAGCGCAGCTCGCCGCTGTCCAGGTGCAGCACGCCGTAGAACAGGGTGACGAACATCATCTGCTCGTTCTCGGCCGCCAGCAGGTCGTTGAGCTGCGCCAGGCACTGCGTGGGCTCGGCGATGAACTGCGCGGTGGCCTTGAGCAGCGTGCGCGTGATGGTCATGAACAGCGCCGCGGGCACGCCCTTGCCCGAGACGTCGGCGATCACGAAGCCCAGGCGGTCGGCGTCGATGAAGAAATAGTCGTAGAAGTCGCCCCCCACCTCGCGCGCCGGCGTGATGTGGCAGTGCAGCTGCACCCGCGCATCCTGCGGCTGCTGGCGCGGCAGGATGCTCAGCTGCACCTGGGCGGCGATCTGCAGCTCCTGCTCCAGCCCGGCCAGGCGGGTCTTGGTGACCAGCGCCTCGCGCAGCTCCTGCACCATGCCGGTCAGGCGCTGGTGCTGGTCGATCAGGCGGCCCGATAGCTCGTTCATCACGCTGGCCAGCTGGCGCAGCTGCTCCTCGTCGCTGTGGCCGGGCGGCAGCGGCAGGTACTGGTGGGTGGCATCGGCCAGCCGCTGCAGCTTGCTGCGCAGCAAGCGCTCCTGGCGGCGGCGCACACGCTCGCGCAGGCCGCGCGCGGCGGCCAGCTCCTGCGCATTGCGCCGAAACGCCGCCACCGCCTGCGCGATGCGGCCGATCTCGTCGTTGCCGGTGTAGGGCAGGCGCACGCTGGCATCGCCCTGGGCCAGCGCCTGCAGCGCGTTGATCGACTCCTCCAGCGGCCGCAGGCTGCGGCGCAGGTAGAAGTTCAGCCCCAGCAGCACCGCTAGCAGCAGCAGCGCGGTGCCGCCCAGCGCCAGCCGCGCGAGGAACTGGCGCGCCTCGGCATCCTGCGTGTGGTCGGCCAGCGTGACCAGGGTGCCCGCCGTGCGCCCCGACAGGTCGCTGACCGGCATGCTGATCAGCGTATAGCTGCGCCCCTGCAGCACGAGCTGGCCGTGCTGCGTGCTGCGCGGCGCCACCTGCGGCGCCGCCGCCTGCCACAGGGCGGCATCGGTGGTGGCCAGCGGCTGGCCGCGCAGGTCGAGCAGCGCCACCATGGCGCCGGTGCTCTGCGCCATGTGGCGCAGCGCGCGGCCGGCATCGCTGGCCAACGCCAGCACCAGCGGCTCGGCCAGGCCGGGCAGGCGCCGGGTGGAGATCACCAGCGCGCCGGCCGCCGCGCCCAGGCGCAGGCCGCCGTCCACCGGCTCGCCGGCGACCGCCACGCGCTCCAGGCTGTCGGCATCCAGCAGCGGGCGCACCAGGGGCTGGCCCAGCACCACGGGCGCGCTGCCCACGCCCAGCAGGGCCACCACCGCCAGCGGCCCCCCGCCGCCGGGGGCCAGACCGGCCTTCGCCAGGGCCTGCGCGATGGCCCTCTCATCGGCCCGCCGCACCGCCTGCATGAAGGGCGCATCGAGCACCAGCCGGTCGATCTGCAGGTCGAGCTCGCGGTCTTCGGCCGCCAGCGCCTCGGCCCAGAGCGCGGCCTGGGCGGCCTGCGCCGTGGCCGCCAGGCGCTGCGCCAGCAGCTGCTCGCGCAGCAGGCCGGCGCCGCCCAGGCCCAGCGCGGTCAGCAGCAGGCCGGCGGCGGCCATGAGGGTGATGCGGGAGCGCAGCAGCATGTCAGCAGTCCCGCACGATGCGCTCGATGCCGGCGCGCATCTGGCCGTCGAAATCTATCGCCAGCAGCTCCTGCGCATAGGCCTGCACCGCCTCGCGTGCGGCCTGCGCATCGGCATCGCCCTGCGCCAGCGCCTGCAGCGCGGGCCGCAGGCCGTCCTCACTCGCCAGGCCGGTGTGGGGCACCGGCTGCGCGCCCGCATGTGAATCCGGGCGCAGGCCCGGGTGCAGCCGCGCCAGCAGCTCGCGGCGCTGGCGCTCCAGCCGCGCGCCCGGGCCGAATGCCGCCGCCAGGCCTGCGGCCAGGGCGAGCGCCAGCACCGCCGCCGCGCCAAGCCATGCGGCCCGCAGCAGGCTGGCCGGCGCGGCGGCGGCGCTGTCCAGAATGGCCACCGCGACCTTGCCGCCAGCGGCATCCGCAGCGCTGGCGGCGGGTGCCGCTATGGGCACCGCCACCCACCCGCCGCCGTCGGCCCCGGCGCCCGCGCCAGTCGCATTGCCCACACTGCCCACATCGCCCGTGCCGCGGGCCTGGGCCGCATACAGCACGCTGCCGTCGGGCTGCAGCACCGCGATCGAGCGCAGCGCGGGCTGGCGCTCCAGCGCCGACTGCAGGTAGGCCGGCACGCCGGGCAGCTGCGCCAGCGGTATGCCCAGCCGCAGCGCGCGGCCGAGCTGCTGCGCCAGCGTCTGGGCCACCGATTCGGCCACGGCCCGGCTGTCGTCGCTGGCCGCGCGCGCGCCGCTGTCGCGCAGCTGCTGCAGCGTGAACAGCGCGCAGGCGCCGCCGATGGCGGCGGTCAGCAGCGCCGCCAGCAGCCCGGTGCGCCAGCGCAGGTCAGGCGTCATGGTCCAATGCCTCCAGCTGCTGCATGGCCTGCCGGCAGCGCTGCCGGGTGCCATCCCAGCCGGCGCACCGGCGCGCCGCGGCCTGCGCCAGCTCGCCCTGCGGCGGCGCCGCACCGCCGCGCAGGATGCGCGCGATCTCGGCATACGGGCGCAGCAGGCGCCGCATGCCCCAGTGCATGCCGGCCAGCGCGGCCAGCGCCGCCAGCGCCGCCAGCGCCAGCCACTGCACCACCTGCTGGCCGCGCGCCTGCCACTGCGCCAGCGTCTCGGGCGCAGGCGCGGTGGAGAGGGTGATGACGATGCCGCCCGCGGCCTGCCCCAGGTCGTTGTCGAAGCGCTGGCCGATCTGGCGCTGCAGCAGCGCCTCGCTGCGCCAGGGCTGCTCCTGCTCCAGGTGCCGGCGCCAGGCCTGGGGCGCGGCGCTGCCGCGGCTGTCGGTATCGGTGCTGTAGAGCACGGTGCCGCCGGCGGAGAAGATGTCGATGGCCATCACGCGCGCAAAGCCCGCATGCTCGCGCTCGATCAGCCCCTGCAGCGCCGCCGTCTGCTCCAGCTGCAGGCCGGTGGCCAGGTAGTTTTCGGCGGCGGTGCGCAGGCTGTCCAGCAGGTAGCCGTCGCGCTGCATGTCCATCTCCAGCTGCTGCGCCCGGCTGGCCTGCTGCTCCAGCAGCAGCAGCGCGGCCACGATGGCCAGCACGCCTGCGAGCACGATGGCGCAGAGCCGGGCGATCATGGCTGCAGCGCCTCCAGGCAGCGCTGGCGCGCGAGCCGCGCCGTCAGCGCCAGCACCACATTGGCCGCCACGCCGGCGGCCTGCGCCAGCGCCGCCAGCGGCTGGCGCAGGCCGTAGACCTCGGCCCACATGCCGGGCCGGATCTCGCCCGGCGCGTAGCCGCTCACATCGAGCGCCACCATGCCCATGGCAATGCCGCCGACGATGGGCGCCGCCCGCCCCGCCAGGTGCAGGCTGCCCCGGTTGACGAGGCCGGCGGGCAGCCCGTCGCCATAGCCGATGCCGATGGTGGCGATGCGGCTGGGCCGCTCGGTGCGGTAGCAGCCGCCATAGCCGATCTCGGCGCCCGCCGCCACCTCGGCCACGCGCAGCACCGGCGCATGCAGGCTGGCCACCGGGCGCAGCGCCGCCGCGTCGTGCACGCCGGCCGCAACGCCGAACAGGGCACTGCCGGCGCGCACATGCTCGAAATGCCATTGCGGCCCGGCAAAGGCGCCGGACGAGGCGGCCATGCTGCGCTCGGCGCGCGGCAGCTGCGCGCTCCACTGCAGGAAGCGTTCGCGCTGGCGCTGGCACTGCGGCAGGCCGGGGTCGTGAAAGCGCCCCAGGTGCGAGACCCACATGTCGGGCCGCGCATCTGTCCAGAGGCTGCTGCCAGGCCGCAGCGCGTGCAGCTCGTGCGCGCCGAAGCCCAGGCGCGTCAGCCCCGTGTCCAGGTGCAGCGCCACCGGCAGCGGCCGGCCATGGCTGGCGGCATGCCCGGCCAGCGCCGGCAGCTCGTGCGCGCCGGCCAGCACCGGCGTGATGGCCTGGGCGGCAAAGTCGCGCGCCGCCAGCCCGCCCATGCCATGCAGCAGCAGGATGCGCCCCTGCCCGGCCGGCAGCAGCTGGCGCAGCGCCAGCGCCTCGTCCATCGTGGCCACCCAGAAGTCGCGGCAGCCCAGCTGCCACAGCCGGGGCGCCACCGCCGCCATGCCCAGGCCATAGGCGTCGTGCTTGAGCACCGCGCCCACGGCGGCGCCCGGGCAGGCGCCGCGCAGCGTGCGCCAGTTGTGCGCCAGCGCGTCCAGGTCGACGCACAGGCGCGGCCCGTCGTGCACCACCTGCCAGCGGTTCATGGCGCGGCGCCTCCGGGCGGCACCAGGTACAGGCTGCCGGGCGCGGCGCCCGGCGCCATGCCGCGCCAGCCCTGCGCCAGCCAGGCCTGCTGGCGCGCGAGCTCGCCCAGGCCCAGCTCGCGCCCGCCGGGCACCTGCGCCGTACCGGCCTCGCGCGGCGGGTGGACCAGCAGGTAGCGCGCATGGCCGCCGTAGCGGTATTGCAGCGCACGCACGCAAAAGCCGCAGGCCAGCAGGTTGTGCCAGCTCGGCAGGTTGCCGGGCGCGGCGGTGGCGAACAGCGCCACACCGCCCGCGGCCTCGCCGGCCAGCTCGGCCGCCAGCGCCATGCGGCGGCGGATCAGGCTGCGCTGCAGGCCCAGGCCGCGCCACTGCGGCAGCACCGCGGCGCCGGCCAGCTTGCACAGCGCATGCGCCGCGTCCAGGCCCAGCATGGAGCGCGGGTCGTCGTGCGCCAGCAAATCGTGCTGCAGCACGCCGTAGGCCGCCAGCTCCGCGCCATGCCAGGCGCCGATGACGCGGCCGCGGCCGTGCAGCAGGCCGTGCAGGAATTCGCGCGACTCGGGCTTGACCGTGGGCGCGGCCATGCCGGCGATGCTGAGCAGGTGCAGCGCGTGCATGGCCGCCAGATCGTGCGGCTGCAGCAGGCGCCACTGCAGGGCGCTGGCGTCGGGCCGCGGCTTCATGAGGCGGCGGCGGGCGTGTCGCCCACGGCAATGACTTCGGCGTAGTTGAGCATGTCGATCGGCGGGTACATGCCCAGGCTGTGGGCCACGCGCATGTTGACCAGCAGCGCGAAGCGCTTGAGCGTCTCCACCGGCAGCGAGCCGGCCGGCTTGCCGCCGGCCAGGATCTCGACCGCCTTGGCGCCGGCCAATTGGCCCACCGAATAGTAGCGGCTGATCAGCCCGAGCAGCGCACCGCCCGAGCGCACCGCCAGCTCGGCCGCGCCGAACGAGGGCAGCTGCAGCTGCAGCGCGGCCGGCGCGATGCGCTGGTACAGCGTGCCCAGGAAGGTGTCGGGCAGCAGGTACAGCCACTGCGCGCCGGCGCCGTGGATCTGCGCCACCAGCTCCTCCACGCCATCGCCCACCGGCTGGCCCTGGCTGCCGGTGCGGAAGGTGCGCTCCACCAGCTCGGCCCCCTGGCGCTCGCAGAAGGTGCGGGCCTGCGCCACGATGGCGCGGGAGTTGGGCTCGGCGCCGTTGTAGAGCACGCCCAGCTTGCGGAAAGGACGGTAGTTCTGCATCACCCGCAGCTGCACCTCGGGCGGCACCACGTGCACCGCGCCCGTCACGTTGCGCCCCGGCGCATCGAGGCGCGGCACGATGCGCGACTGCAGGGGCGCGGCCACCAGCGCGAACACCACCGGAATGTCGTGCAGGTAGCGCTGCGCGGTGTCGGGATCGTCGTACGGCCCCACCACGGCCAGCGTGGCGGGCGTGCCCCAGACGTAGATCAGGTCGGGCGCCAGCGCGCGCGCCTCCTGCACGATGGCGGGCAGGCGCGCCACGTCCTGCTGCGCATCGCGCACGGTGTAGTCCACCCGCAGCCCGGTATCGGCGAGGTAGGCGCGAAAGCCGCGGTCCACATCGGTTTCGCCGCGGAAGGTGATCATCAGCACCCGGAACGGCCGCCCCTCGGGGTGCAGCACCGGCGCCGCCGCCACACCCCGGGGGGCGGCCAGCGGCCCCAGCAGCGGCAGGCTCGCGCCCTGCAGGCAACGGTGGAGAAAGCGGCGGCGTGACATAGCCCCCAAGTCTCTCACAATCTTTTACAGTTGGCGGCCTTGGCGCAGAAAATCACCCTGCCTCAGGTGCTGGCGCGGCGCAGGCTCCAGCCGTAGAGCAGGCTGCCGCCCGCGGCCAGCGCGCCGATGGCCGCCAGCGCCGGGCCGAAGCCGATGGCCGGCAGCAGCAGCGCGGCCGCGGCCGGCCCGAGCGCGCTGCCGCTGCGCTCGGTCAGCCGGAACAGCCCCAGCACGCCCGCGCCCTGGCGCGGCGGCAGGCTGCGGGCCAGATCGGCCACCAGCGCCGACTGCGGCGTGATCGACAGCGCCTGCCCCACGCCCAGCCCCAGCAGCACCAGCGCCAG